>DATBDW010000031.1:0-3267 GCA_036269735.1 Actinomycetes bacterium | reverse complement strand
GGGAACGTCCGCCCCACCCGGCCCTCGTCGAGCACCCGGCGGAACGCCTCGAGGTCCGAGGCCAGGACCGTGGCGCCGGCCGCCATCGCCTCGACGAGCACGATGCCGAAGCTCTCGCCCCCGAGGTTCGGGGCGACGTAGACGTCGACGCTGGCCAGCAGCCGGGCCTTGTCCGGCTCGCTGACGGTCCCGAGGAACGTCACAGCGTCCCGGGCTTCCGGCGGCAGCAGGTCGAGCGCCTCCTCCTCGTCGCCGCGCCCGGCGACCAGGAACCGGACCCCCGGCCGGGCGGCGAGCACCGCGGGCACGGTGCTCAGCAGGGTCGGGAGACCCTTGCGCCCCTCGTCGAGACGCCCGACGAAGCCGACGGTCCCGCCGGGGCCCTGCCACTCCGGGCCTGGCTCGGCGGCCGCGAACCGGTCCACGAAGACACCATTGGGGATCAACACGGCGTCCCCGCCGATGTGCTCGACCAAGGTGCGCCGGGCGGCCTCGGACACCGCAACGCGGGCGCCGATCTTCTCCAGAGCCGGCTCCAGGATCGGGTACGCCGCCGACATGGCGCGCGAGCGCAGGTTGGCCGTGTGGAAGGTCGCCACGATGGCTCCGGTGGCGGCCCAGCACGCGAGCAGCGACAACGACGGCGTCGCTGGCTCGTGGATGTGTAGGAGGTCGAACCCGCCCTCGCGCAGCCACCGGCGCACCCGCGCCGCGGAGAGCGGCCCGAAGTTCACCCGCGCGATCGAGCCGTTGTACGGCACCGGCACGGCGCGGCCCGCGGGCACGACGTACGCCGGCAGCGGGGTGTCGTCGTCCGCCGGCGCCAGCACCGACACCTGGTGGCCGCGCGTCTGAAGCACCTCGGCCAGGTCGCGGACGTGGAACTGCACTCCCCCCGGCACGTCCCAGGAGTACGGACAGACGATGCCGACCTTCACCCGGCCCGCCCGCGGGTGTGCTCTCCGGCGCGGTCGCGGTCGGCCGGCCAGAGCGGCTGCAGCATGTGCCAGTCGGTCGGGTGCTCGGCGATCGCAGCTCCGAACACGTCGGCCACCTGCTGGGTCATGGCTGTCACCCTCTCGCGGGTGGTGCCCGTCGTGGGCGCCGCGACCTCGTCGTGGAACCGGATCACCAGCCGGGGCACGGCCCCCGCTGCCGGCTCGTGCCAGATGCTGACCGGGTGCAACGCCGCCCCGGTGCGCAGCGCCAGCATGGCCGGGCCGGGTGGCAGCGTCGTCCTGCTGCCGAGCAGGTCGACCTCGACGCCGGACGAGCGCAGGTCGCGGTCGGCGAGCAGGGGCACCAGCCGGCCGGCCCGGAGCCGGGCCGACAGCACGTCGAGGACGTCGCGCTCACCGCCGGTCAGGGGCAGGATCTCCATCCCGAGCCCCTCCCGATAGGCGAGGAACCGGGCGTAGAGCCGTTCCGGCCGCAACCGCTCGGCGACCGTGACGACGGGTACGCCGGTCACGGTGGCCCACGCGCCGGCGTGGTCCCAGTTGCCCATGTGCGCCAGGGCCGCCACCACACCGCGCCGGCCCTCCCCGGTGCTCGCCCGCAGGTAGTCCTCCCCGACAACCCGGACCGTTGACACGACCCGGTCGGCGTCCCAGTCCGGCAGCCGGAACACGTCGCACCAGTAGCGCAGGTAGGTCCGCATCCCGGCCCGGCTCAGCTCGCGCAGCGCTGCCTCGTCAGCGCCGGGGACCGCGCGGGCCAGGTTGGCCTCGAGCTGGCGCACGGACCGGCCGCGCCGGCGCCAGACCTGATCGGCGACCACCTCGAAGAGGCGGTACGCCGAGCGCTCGGGCAGCCTGCGCACTACCGCCCACGCCGCGGCGTAGAGCCGGTAGGTCAGGGCCTCGCGCACGTCACGGCGTCTCGGCCAGCGCCTGCCGGCGTACCGCCAGGGCGCGCTGGCCGATGGTGACGGTGCTGCCGATCGCGAGCAACCACAACGCCGCGGCTTGCACGTAGGGCACCCCGAGGCCGTCCAGGCCGGTGGCGACGAGGATCGCGACCAGCCGGTCGGCCCGCTCGGTCACACCCACGTTGGCCGTCATGCCGAGGCCCTCGGCCCTGGCCCGTGCGTAGGAGACCACCGCACCGGTGGCCAGGCAGTACAGCGCGAGGGACACCATCAGCAGGTCGTCGCCGTCGCCGGCGAACCACAGCGCGATCCCACCGAACACTGCCGCGTCGCCCACCCGGTCGAGGGTCGAGTCGAGCCAGGCGCCCCACGAGCTGGACCGGCCGGTCATCCGGGCCATGGTGCCGTCGATGAGGTCGGAGAAGACGAAGCACGTGATCACGACGGTGCCCCAGAAGAAGGAACCCCGCGGGTAGAACGCCAGCGAGCCGGCGACCACGCCGAGGGTGCCGATCAGGGTGACGACGTCCGGGCTCACCCCGCGCCGTACCAGGAACGCCGCGATCGGCGTCAGGATGCGGGTGAACAGCGCACGGGCGAAGCGGTTGAGCACGGTCTCCCCGATCGGAGGCGGGTGGTGCGCCTGGATCGTAGCGAGCGGGCCACCCGCCCCTTCTGGTCAGGCGCCGGGCGCCGCGTAGTTGACCGTGCGGCTCAGCGCGTCGTCGACCTGCTCGACGGTCAGCAGCTTGGTGGTGCGGATGCTGACCGCGCCGGTCGCGTTGATGGTCATCGCCACCGCTGCGGCCGCCTCGTCGCCGGGTACGTCCGCGATGGCGAAGACGTCGGTCTCGCCGAAGGCGAAGTAGAAGGACTCGAGACTCCCGCCGACGCCTTCGAGCATGGCGCGGACCGCGTCGACACGCGACTTGGCACCCTTGGAACGGATCCCTTCCATCCCCTGCGCGGTGTAGTTCGCGGTGATCAGGTACATAGGCATTCCGGACGACCTTCCCCTCGGCCCCGTGGACCTTCGACGCTAGTCCGGTGCCGCGTGCCGGGCCATGGCTCGGACGGGTGTGACCCGGGCGGCTCTCCTGCCGTCGACCCCTTGTGCCCGACGGTGCGACGGGTGAAGGCTCGGCACACGACGCAACGCGGCCCCGAGCCGCAGGGAGGCGGTCCCCCATGGTCCAGGCGAGCAGTGCAGCCGGAGCCGCCGGAGGTGCACCGGAGGCCGGCCAGCCCGGGTCCGTGCGCAACGTCGTGCTGGTCGGCCATTCCGGAGCGGGGAAGACGACGCTGGTCGAGGCCCTGCTCGCCGCGACAGGCACCGTCTCCCGGGCCGGACGGGTCGAGGACGGCACAACAGTCACCGACTTCGACGAGGCCGAGCA
>DATBDW010000030.1:0-16841 GCA_036269735.1 Actinomycetes bacterium | reverse complement strand
CTGTTCACCGGCGTGTTCTTCTTCGCCCAGCTGCTGCAGGTCGTCCTCGGGTACGACGCGCTGGGGGCCGGCCTGCGACTGCTGCCGTGGACCGCCTGCTTCATCACCATCGCACCGCTCGCGGGGACACTGGCGGACCGGATCGGTGAGCGCTGGCTGCTCTCGGTCGGGCTCGCGCTGGAGGCGGTCGGGATGTTCTGGCTGGTGTCGGTGTCGAGCGTGGACATGACCTACGGGCAGATGGTCGGCCGTTCATCGTCGCTGGCGTCGGTGTCTCGATGGCGATCCCGTGCGCGCAGAACGCGGTCATCGGCGCCGTCGACGGCGACACGATCGGCACGGCTGCGGGCGTCAACTCGATGATGCGCGAGCTCGGCGGGGTCTTCGGGATCGCCCTGGCGGTCGCGGTCTTCGCGGCGAACGGCGACGATGGCAGCGTGATCGGCTTCGTGGACGGCTTCCGGCCAGCGATCGCGACCGCGGCGGCGCTCGCCGTGGTCGGGGCGGCATGCGGTCTCGCCGTACCAGCTCGGCGAGCCTCGCGGTCCGATGCCCCGGAGCCCGCCATGGCGGTGGCGTCGTGACCCGGGTGATGGTGCGCTACACGGTGCACCCAGACCGGGCCGAGGAGAACGCCGAGCTGGTTCGCGCGGTGTACGCCGAGCTGGCCGCAGCCGCGCCTGACGGGTTTCGCTACTCGACGTACCGCTGCGACCACGGTGTGACCTTCGTGCACCTCGCGTCGTCGGACGGGCCGGCGCCGCTGCCGGGCATCGCGGCGTTCCAGCGGTTCCAGGAGGGGCTCCCGCAACGCTGCGCCGTAGCTCCGGTGTTCACCGAGCTGCGCGAGGTCGGCTCCTACGGCGGGCCGCAGGGGTGAGGCGCATGATCGTGCACCTCGAGCTCCACACCCCGGGCCTGCAGGCCGCGTGCGCCTACTACCGCGAGCTGTTGGGCTGGCGACCCGAGCACGTGACGACCTCGCCGTGGCCCTACGTCTCGATCGACGCGGGTCTCAGCGCCGGCGTCGTGGCCTGCGGGGCCACCGCGCCGGTCTGGATCCCGTACGTCGAGGTGTCCGACGTCGACGACGCCACCGCCCGAGCGCTGGCCCTCGGAGCCACCGAGGTGCTGGCGCCGCGGACCGGTCCCACCGGCCGGCGCGCCGTCGTACGGTCGGCGACCGCCGGAGACCTGGCGTTCTGGGCGGCGTCGTGACCACTGCGCCGGCGGCGCGGCCGGGTGACGAGGCGGCCTTCACCGAGCTGGTCGCGCCGCACCGCGCCGCCCTGCTCGCGCACTGCTACCGGATGACCGGCTCGCTGCACGACGCCGAGGACGCGCTGCAGGACACCCTGCTGCGGGCCTGGAAGGCGTTCGACCAGTTCGAGGGCCGCAGCTCCCTGCGGACCTGGCTGTTCACCGTCGCGACCAACGCCTGCCGGCGGCTGCTGGAGCGGCGGGCCCGGCGGGTGCTGCCGGTGGACTTCGGGCCACCGACCGACCCGCACGGCGACGCGTCGCCGCCGCTGCTGGAGAGCACCTGGGTCAGCCCGTTCCCGGGTGCCGACGTCGACGACTCGCCGGCCGGGCGGTACGAGAACAAGGAGAGCGTCGAGCTGGCGTTCGTCGCGGCCCTGCAGTGGCTGCCGAGCCGGCAACGGGCGGTGCTCCTGCTGCGCGACGTGCTGGCGTTCTCGGCGGCCGAGACGGCGTCGGCGCTGGACACCACCCCCGCGTCGGTCAACAGCGCACTGCAGCGGGCGCACAAGGCACTGGAAGGCAGGCTGCCGGACCGCAGCCAGCAGGCGACGCTGCGCTCGCTCGGCGACGACGCGGCGCGCGAGGTCGTGACCCGGTTCGTCGACGCGTGGGACCGCCACGACGTCGACGCGCTGGTCGCGCTGCTCGCCGCCGACGTCGAGCTGAGCATGCCGCCGATGCCGACGTGGTTCCGCGGGGTCGACGCCGTCGAGGACTTCCTCCGCCGTTTCCCCTTGGCCGAGACGAACCACTGGCGCGGCGTACCCGTCGACGCGAACGGGCAGCTGGCCTGCGCGCTCTACCGCGACACCGACGGCGCGTGGACCGCGCACAGCATCAACGTGCTCGCGATGCGCGGCGGTGAGATCGCCGGCTTCCACGCGCACCTCGACCCGACGCTGTTCCCCGCCTTTGGCCTGCCCGACGCCATGGCGCCCGCGCGCGGGTGACCCGCACATCCGCTCGTTTGCGACCTGGTTCCCCGACACGCCGACGTCGCCGCGGCGTGTCGCGGGACGCAGGTCGCAAACGATCTTCCTGGGTTCAGGTGCGTCAGGGCCGCGGGCGGTAGGAGCCGCCGTACATCGGCAGCGCGAGGTTCGGGCCGTGGGCGTCCATCTGGTCCCACATCCGGTTCAGGCCGAGGGTGCCGTAGCGGTGCACCCGCGTCACCGCGTCGAGGTCGAGCACGTCGACGATGACCTCGTCGTTGCCGCCGGCCTGCTGGCGGACCAGGCCCTCCGGGTCGACGACCAACGACTGGCCGAGACCGTGCGGGCCGGACGCGTTGACGCTCACGACGTAGACCTGGTTGACGATGGCGTGGGCGCGGGCCAGCACCAGCTCGAGGTCACGGTCGCGGGTGGCGGTCAGCGTCGGCTGCAGGATCAGCTCGGCGCCGAACCAGGCGAGCTGGCGGTAGACCTCCGGGAACGCCGTGTCGTAACAGATGGCGAGCCCGATCCGGCCGACGTCTGGCACATCGAAGACGACCATCTCGCGGCCCGGCGCCGTGCTCTCGAACGGCTGCCACGGGAAGCACTTCCGGTACGTCGTCACCAGCTCGCCGGCTGGGTTGACCACCAGCGCCGTGTTGTAGACCAGCCCGTCCTCGCCGCGCTCGTAGACCGTGCCCGGCACCAGCCACAGCCCCGTCTCGCGGGCCAGCTCACCGAGCCGTTCGGTCAGCTCGCCCGGCACGCTGACCGCCACCTGCTCGGCGTGGTCGTGGGTCTCGTCGAGCAGCTCGTCGACCGCCGCGAGATAGAGCTCGGGGAACACCACCAGCTGCACGTCAGGGAACGTCGAGCGGATCCCGTGCACCTGGTCGACGAACTTCTTCCACGTCGCGGTCACGTCACCGGACTGCGGGCTGGTCTGGACCGCCGCGATCGCCAGGGTGCGCATCAGCCCAGTGTCCCCGACGCCGCCGGGTCAGCGGCGACATCGGTGCGCAGCTCCGGCGGCGGGACCTCGCCAGGCCCGTGCTCCCCGCGGAAGAAGCCGGGTCGCGCGGCGGCGTACCCGAGCATGACGACCGCGCCGACGACCAGCGTGCCGACACCGAGCAGGAACACGCCGCCGACGCCGTGGAAGGACGTGTAGCCGTAGTCGGCCTTGCGCATCTCCCACGCGCTCTTGAGGAACGCCAGGGTCAGAACCAAGGCGCCGGCCAGCGGGATGAGTCCCTTCAGCAGCAGATCCTTGCTGCTGCGGCGCAGGTCATGGCGGAAGTACCAGACGCAGGTGAAGCCGACCAGCCCGTAGTAGAACGCGATGAGCAGCCCGATCGCGGAGATGCTGTCCCACTGCACCCGTCCGCCTGCGATGAACGTGCCGATGACGAACAGCACCGCGGTCGAGCCGCCGATGAAGAACGTCGAGATGCTGGGCGACTGGAACCGCGGGCTCATCCGGCCGAACGCCGGGGGCAGCGCGCGGTACGTCGACATCGCTAGCGTCGTCCGCGCGGCCGGCAGGATCCCGGTCTGCAGCGCGCCGATGGCCGAGCTGAACGTCGCGAGGATCAACAGCTTGTTCAAGGTCGAGCCCAGCGTCGAGGCACCGAGGGTTGCCAGCACGTCGGTCGCAGTGTCCGGGTTGGCCAGCCCGATGCCCTTGGTGCCGCCGCCGCCGTACGCCTGCGCGGCCGTTGCCGTCAGCATGTAGAGGACGAGCAGCGCCACGGTCGCGATGACCGCGGCGCGGCCCGGGTTGACGTGCCGGTCGGTCGTCTCCTCGTTGATGCTCACCGAGGAGTCCCAGCCCCAGTAGATGAACAGCGCGAGCAGCAGGCCGGCGGTGAACGCGCTGAACCCGCCGGTCTGGAACGGGTTGAGCCACGTCATCGTCGGGTGCACAGACCCGGTCGGCGCATGGCCGCTGTAGACCTTGACCAGCGCGACCACGCTGAACACCAGCAGCATCACGGCCTCGATACCGAAGAGCACGAACTGCAGTCGCGCCGAGATCCGGATGCCCCGGTAACAGACGATCGTCATCACCGCAAGGATCGCGACCCCCACGACCGCGACCCACCCGCGGCTGGTCGCTAGGTCCTCGGCGCCGAAGAACAGGAAGAAGTACTGCCCCGCGATGCCCGCGAGGTAGGCCATCGCGATGACCGCCGCGAAGGTCATGCCCCAGCCGCCCAGCCAGCCCACCCATGGCCCGAACGTCCTGGTGCCCCAGGTGAAGGTGGTCCCGCAGTCTGGGTCGTCCCGGTTGAGCTGAGCAAAGGCCACCGCGATCGCCATCATCGGGAAGAACGCGAGGAAGAGCACCGCCGGCGCGTGCAGACCCACCGCGATGACGACGAACCCGAGGGTCGCGGTGATGCTGTAGGCCGGCGCCGTGGCGGCCAGGCCGATGACCACGCTGGCCAGCAGCCCGATCGCCGAACCGCGCAGGCCTTTGTCCACCGGCTCGGTCACGGCGCGGGGAGTGTCGACATCCTGGGGGACGGCCACGACGTACCTCCTGCTCGTTATTCTTTGACGGTTCATTCAAGGAATGCTGGACCCCGGAGTCAAGACCCTGTGCGAGATTTCTCGCGCCTGATGCGGACGAGATGAAACAATCAGGCCGTGGCCCGGATCAAGGACCAGGTACGCCGACGGGGCGAGCTGATCGCCGCGGCCGAGCGCGCCGTGCTGCGCAAGGGCGCCGGTGCGGTCAAGCTGCGCGACGTTGCCGACGAGGCCGGCCTGACCCCCGGTGCGGTCCTCTACTACTACGACGAGCTCGACTCGCTGCTCGTCGAGACGCACAGCCAGGCCGCCGAGCGGTTCTGCCGCCAGCGCGAGGAGCTCATCGACTCGATCGACGACCCGCGCGACCAGTTGCGCGCCGCCGTACGTGCCGGGCTGCCGACCGGCCCCGAGGACGAGCTGGTCCGACTGCTGTACGAGTTCGACGGCCTCGGCACCCGCCAGCCCGGCTACGGCCGGCTCAGCCGCGAGTACTTCGCCCGCCAGGTCGCGATCTACCACTCGGTGCTCGTCGCCGGCCAGGCCGCCGGACTGTTCCACCTCACCGCGCCGGCCCGCGACGTCGGCCGCAACCTGGTCGCCCTCGAGGACGGCTACGGCTACTACGTCGTGCTGCCCGACTCCGGCATCGACGCCGCCGCGGCCGAGCGGCTCATCCTCGGGTACGCCGAGACCGCCACCGGCTGCCCGCTCGCCCCGCCGGCCTGACCCGACCGCCGCCGCCCAACGCCCCGTCGTTTGCGACATGGTTCCCCGACACGCCGGCGTACCCGCGGCGTGTCGCGTGACACAGGTCGCAAACGATCACCTCTTGGTGCGGCGGGGTCAGGGGAGGTGGCGGCCCAGCCAGCGCAACGGCGGACCCAGCACGGCGCTGCGGTGCAGACCGCGTTCGACCACCCAGTCGCGTCCCATCCGAAGGCCGTCGCGGGCCAGGACGCTGACCCCCCCGTGGTCCCGGTCCCCGATCTCGCGGGCACGGGTCCGGAGGAAAACGGTGCACCGCGGGCAGATCGTCACCTCGGAGTGGTTCCCGAGGGTGACCATCTGGCCCGGCGGATGGTGGGTCCCGCAGCACCAGCACTCCGACCGGCCGGACGGGTCCGGGTCCACCTGCCCGTGCGTCTCCGACATCCGGCCATCATCCGCCTGGTGCGCCGCCCCGCGTTCGGCCCACACCACCGCTCGTTTGCGACATGGTTCCCCGACACGCCGGCGTAGCCGCGGCGTGTCGCGTGACGGATGTCGCAAACGAGGAGTTCAGGGGCGGGTGGCGGCGAGGGCGGTGGCGCCGAGGTCGGCATCGCGCAACACCCGGGTCACGAGGCCGGACGCGGTCAGCGCAGCAACGGCGGCGGCGACCTGAGCCTCGCTCACCTCCATCAGCACCGAGCCGCCGGGTGCGAGCCACGACGCAGCGAGGGCAGCAACTCGGCGCAGCACGTCGAGCCCGTCAGGACCGCCGTCCAGCGCCACCAGCGCCTCGTGGTCGCGGGCCTCCGGCGGCATGGTCGCGATCCCGTCGGTCGGTACATACGGCACGTTGGCCAGCAGCACCTCCACCGTGCCGCGCAGGGCCGGCGGCAACGGCTCGACCAGGTCGCCGAGGACGACCACTCCGCCGAGCGGGTCGACGTTGCGCCGGGCGCAGTGCACCGCAGCGGAGTCGACGTCGGCGGCGTACAGCTCGACGTGCATCTGCGACGCAACGGCGGCACCAAGCGCGCCCGATCCGCAGCACAGGTCGACCACGACCGGGGGCGGTCCGTCACCGACCCGCCCGGCGAGCAGGCGCAGCGCCTCGGTGACGAGCAGTTCGGTACGCCGACGCGGCACGAACACGCCGGGGTCGACAGCGATCCGCAGCCCGGCGAACTCGGCCCAGCCCAGCAGGTGCTCCAACGGTTCGCCGGCAACCCGCCGTGCGACGAGAGCCTCGAGCGCACCCTCGTCGGGGGCCGCGGTGACCAGCAGCGCGGCTTCGTCCTCGGGGTACACGCAGCCGGCCGCGCGCAGCCGCGCGACGACCCGGTCGACGTCCTCGATCTCAATCACCGGGCGAAGCCTAGAAGAGTCGCGCGACGGTCGGAGCGCGGTGGATCGCCGTACAGTGCGTCGGTGACCTGTCGGACGCAGCCGTGACCACAGCTACGCCGAGCCCGACGCCGACAGCGGCCACGTTCTGCGTCGACGCCGGCGGGTCGAACACGGTCGTGCGCACCCGCCGGCTCGACGGTGCCGAGCGAACCTGGCGCACCCCTTCGTGCGCGATCGCGTCGGTCGGCGAGGAGGGTGCGTTCGCGCAGCTGCGCAGCATCCTCGGGAGGGTCGAGACCGGGCTGGAAGGCCAGGGTTCGCTGCGCGGGTGCGTGGCGTCGTCCTCGTTCCCGGTCGCCGGGGAGGCCCGGCCGCCCGGCACGCTGGTCGAGGCGATCGCCGGCGGCGGTTTCGCCGGACGCGTCTACCTGGTCAACGACGTCGTACCGCTGCTGTGGGACGACGCACTCGGTGACGCGGGCCTGGTCGTCAACAGCGGGACCGGAAGTGTGGTGCTCGGGCGGCGCGCCGACGGGCACCTGGTCAAGCTCGGTGGGCACGAGCACATCCTCAGCGACGGCGGCAGCGCCTACGCGCTGGGCCGGCGGGCGCTCCGGGCCGCGGTGCTCGCAGCCGACCGCTTGGGCACCAAGACCGACCTCGAGCCGCAGGCCGAAGCGTTCTACGGGGTGCCGGTGCGCGAGCTCGGCCGCCGGCTGGCCGAGATGGCCCGCGCGCGCCAGGAGGTGGCCCGGTTCGCGCCGGTGGTCACCGAGCTGGCTGCCGCAGGCGACGAGGTCGCCCGCGACATCACCATCGCTGAGGCCGGCGACCTCGCCCTCACCGCGGTCGAGGGGCACCGCCGGCTGGCCCTCGACGACACCGCGCCGGTCGCCTTCTCCGGCGGGGTGATGCACGGCAGCCCGTACTTCCGAGGCCTGGTGGCCCGGTCCATGCAGGATTCCGGTGTCCCGGCTCAGCCGGTGC
Organism: Actinomycetes bacterium; assembly: GCA_036269735.1. Classification (GTDB taxonomy): domain Bacteria; phylum Actinomycetota; class Actinomycetes; order JACCUZ01; family JACCUZ01; genus DATBDW01. The sequence continues at coordinate 9,063 of DATBDW010000030.1, read as the reverse complement.
TGCTCAGCAGCGTGGACGCTGCGCTGGCCTTCGCCGACCGCGACGGTGCGGGCGCCAACGACCTCGTCGAGGCCATGGGCGGCCTGGTGATCACCGTCGGCTGACGCCCGACGCGGCCTTCGACGAGGACGGTGACGTCGATCGGGTACGGACGGCGGCGGAACCGGCCAACGCGTCGGCGACCGGTTCGTTGGCGAGCCCGGCGCCGTCCATCGCGCGGTCGGCTGCGTCCAGCGCACCGTCGGCATCGCCGATGCTGCGGTAGACCGCGCTGACCTGGCGCCACACCGCCGCCGCCTGGCGCGGCACCTGCGCGTCGGCCAGCGCGTCGGCGGCCTCCTGCAGGATCAGTGCCCCGCCGGCCGGGTCGCCGTCGGCGACGGTCGCCGCGCCGAGCGCGGTCAGTGCCCGGGCCCTGCTGACGCTGGCGTCCTCGCCCAGGCGCTTGAGCGCCGAGTGGGCCATCCGGGTCGCGACGTCGGCCCGGCCCAGCAGCAGCTCGGAGCGCGAGAGCTCGATCTCGGCGCTGGCGACGGTGCGCGCACCGGCGTACTGGCGCAGGTTCGGCAGGGCGGCGCGCAGGATCTTGCGGGCGCCGGCGGCGTCGGGCGGTGACTCGGCGAGCAGCAGCCAGGCCCGGGTGACCTCCACGCGCGCCTGCGACCGGACGTCCTCGCCCTCGGACAGCAGGGCCGCGGCGGTCGCCGCGAGGCGGACACCTTCGCCGACGTACCCACGTTCGGCGGCGTTGATCGCCGAGTTCCAGTAGGCGTAGGCCCGCTCGTCGCGCGGACCCCCGGCGTCGGTCACCTCGACCAGACCGTCGAGCAGGACCTTGGCCCGCAGGTGGTCACCGCGGTCGGAGTAGACACCGGCCAGTGTCGAGACCAGGGCGGCGTGGCCGTCGATCCCTTCGAGACGCAGGGCTCGCTGGCGGGCCAGCGCCTGCTCCCCCAGGTCCACCGCCCGCGCCAGGTCTCCGGCGTCGCGGTAGCACCGGACCAGCGCCACGACGGCCGGAAGCCACGGCAGCCGCGCCGGAGCCGCCTCGGCCACCATCCGCAGCACCTCCCACCGGGCGACGGCGCCCGCGAGGTCGTTGCTGCGTTCGAGGGCGGTGGCATAGATCTCGGCCGCCCGGTAGGCCTCCCGGTCCGCCCCCAGCCGGGGTTCGGTGAACGTCGCCACCAGCTCGGAGAGGAGGTCGACAGCCTCGGCGGGCCGCCCGGTCGAGAGGGCGGCCTCGGCGAGGAGCGTCGTCTCGAGCACGTTGACGCCCGGCTCCCCGGCGAGCTCTTCGACGGTGAGCCCCAGCCGGGTCGCGAGCACCTGGATGGCGGCGGGGGTCGGTCGGCGGCGGCCGGACTCGAGCAGCGAGACGTAGCTCGGGTGCAGGTCGTCACCGGCCAGGGCGGCCTGGGAGAGACCCGCCTGCTCCCGGTGCCGGCGCAGGCGCTCCCCGAAGGACGCGACCGCTCGAGCCTCGCCGGCAGCACCGGCCGCTTGGTCCGAGCCCGCGACAGCGGGGCCACCTGGCTCCTCTCGGGGTCCCTTCTCTGACCCCTCGGGGGCGCCGTCTGTCACGTGCTCAGTCAAGCAGGGGACGGGTTCGGCCGCAGGTGATCCACCGCGGGAGATATGTGCCTTTCGCGGCGCAAGGCATGACGCATGACCTGACTCTCGTCACTTGTCACTTGACAGGCGGCACTCTCCTTGTGACAGGCGCATTCAGCGCCTGAGTCAAGGAGGTTGTCATGACCGTTCGAGCGCTGTCCGCCCTACTGGCCGCCCTTGCCGCCCTTGCCGCCCTAGGGGTCGGAGTCGTGGCACCGGCCGTCGGCATCCACCACGCCGCCGTCTCGGTCGCCGACCCGGAGCGCTGCTGCTAGCCCCACCGGCGTCCGAGATCGGAGGCTGTCATCGCACGTAATTGACGGCAGTCATGTCATCTGTCACGATCTGCGCACCGCAGTCGGGGGATGCGCCGCAGGGACCGGCGGGGCGGGTGTGCGCGCTGGACGGGGGACAGCGCGCGGGCTCGCACACAGGGGAACCGCCGGTCGCCTGCGGCGCCCAGACGCGGGTCGCAGCTCGGTTTCGGCGCCATGACGCGGTCGCGCCCACCTCTCCCCCCAGGCGGGCGCGGCCGCCCAGCGTCCGCCCAGCGTCCGGCGCTTGGCGTCTCAGCTCAGGGCAGGACCTGGATCTTGCGTCCCTGGCCCTGCCGCGCCATCTCCAGCGCCTCGGGGTACCGCTCCAACGGCAGCCGGTGGCTGATGAACACGTCCGGGTCGAGCACGCCACCCGCGAACAGCTCGGCGGCCCGCTCGAAGGAGTGCAGCACGGCCATCGAACCGGTGATGGTGATCTCCTTGTTGTAGATCCGGTACGGCTCGATGGTGACCCGCGCGGAGTACGCCGACACCCCGAACTGCAGGAAGGTCCCCGCCGGGGCGACCCGGCCGAGCCCGTCCTGGATGGCGCGCTCGTTGCCGGTCGCGTCGACGACCAGCTCCCATCCCCGGGGCCGGTCCAGCTCGTCGGCGCTGGCGGCGGTCGCGGTGCAGCCAAGCTCCTTGGCGGTGGCCAGCCGCTCGGGGTTCACGTCCACGACCTCGACGGTGGCCGCGCCGGTCTTCTTGGCCAGCTCGAGCATCATCAGGCCCATCGTCCCGGAGCCGTAGATGAGCACGTGCGCACCGAGCTGGCTGTTGAGCACGTCGTAGCCGCGAACAGCGCAGGAGAGCGGCTCGATGAGCGCGGCGTCCTCGATACGTACGTCGGCGGGGATCGGCACGCAGTTCGCCACCGGTGCGACGGCGAGCTCGGCGGCGCCCCCGGCCGTGCTCACACCGATGGCAGCCCAGCGCTCGCACAGGTTGTTGTGCCCGAGCCGGCAGTAATGGCACTCGTGGCAGTACAACGACGGGTCGACCGCCACTCGCGCACCGACCGCGAGCTCGTCGACCGCGGAACCAACCGCCTCGACCACCCCGGCGAACTCGTGCCCGGGGATGACCGGCAGCGTCGGGGCGAACTCCCCCTCGAGGATGTGCAGGTCGGTGCCGCACAGCCCGCAGGCGGCGACGCGGACCAGTACGTCACGCGGCCCGGGGACGGGGTCCTCGACGTCGGTGACCGCGACCTGGCCGACGCCGCTGATGACGGCCGCTCTCACTTGACCGCACCCATGGACAGGCCTCGGACCAGCTTGTCCTGCGCGATCCACCCGGCCAGCAGCACGGGCAGACACGCCAGCGTGGCACCGGCGCACAGGTGCGCCCAGAACTGGCCCTCGCCGGTCTGGAAGCTCACCAGGTAGATGGGCACGGTTGCCGCATTGACGGTGGTGAGGTTGACCGCGAGGAAGAACTCGTTCCACGAGAAGATGAGGCAGATCAACGCGGTCGCGGCGATGCCGGGGCTGATCACGGGCATGACGACGGAGCGCAGCTGGCGCAGGAAGGACGCGCCGTCCACCCGCGAGGCCTCGATGATCTCGACCGGCACCTCGAGGAGGAACGAGCGCAGCATCCACACGGCGATCGGCAGGTTCAGCGAGGTGTACAGAATGATGAGCACCGGCGGCTTGTCGAGCAGGTGCAGGTTCCGCGCGATGATGTAGATCGGGATGATCGCACCCGCGACCGGCAGCATCTTCGTGGAGATGAAGAAGAACAGCGAGTCGCGCCACTTGACGACCGGCGCGATCGAGAGCGCGTACGCCGCCGGCAGCGCAAGCACGATGACGAGCACGGTCGACACGAAGGTGATCAGGACCGAGTGCCAGACGAACGAGCCCGCGTCGCTGATGGCCGAGTTGTACTGGTCGAGGGTGGGCTTGAAGAAGAAGTGCGGCGGATCAGTGGCGGCGTCAGACTCCTGCTTGAACCCGGTGAGCGCCATCCAGAACACCGGGAAGAAGAACGCCAGCACGATGACCCAGGTCAGCAGTGTCAGAAGCAGGCCGCCCGGCGTGACCCGCCGCGGAGGGCCCGCGCTGGTCGACTTGGAGCGGCTCGCGGTGGATCTGCGGGTGAGCGTCTGCGCGGTCACAGCCGGCCCTCCATCCCCTCGTCGCTGAACAGTCCGGAGATCGTGCGCAGGGCAAACGTCGCGATGAGGATCGTCAGCACTACGACGACGACGCCCATCGCGGAAGCCCGACCTATGTCGAAGCTGCGGAACGCGACTTCGTAGAGGTAGTAAGGGATGTTCGTCGTCTTCTGCCCGGGGCCGCCGGAGGTGATCATGAAGATCGCGTCGAACGCCTGCACGAGGTAGATCGAGCCGAGCACGATGCCCAGCTCCATGTACTGACGCAGGTGTGGCAGCGTCATGAACCGGAAGATCTGCCAGCTGTTCGCGCCGTCGACGCGAGCCGCCTCGAGCACGTCACCGGGCTGGCTCTGCAGCCCGGCCAGCAGGATCAGCACCATGAACGGCGTCCACTGCCAGGTGAGGACCGTGATGATCGTCGCCTTGGGATAGCTGTTGATCCAGTCGACGTGGTGCACGCCGAACGGGCTCAGGACCCAGTTGACGATGCCGAACTGGGTGTCCAGCAGGGTGAACTTCCACACCAGCGCCGCGGCAGCCGGCATGACGAGGAACGGGCTGACCACCAGCGTGCGCAGGAAGCCGCGGCCCAGCACCTTGCGGTCCAGCAGCAGTGCGATGCACAGGCCGAACAGCATCGACAGCAGCACCGGCGCGAGGGTGAGGATCAGAGTGTTGAGCAGGGCGGTGCGGAACAGCGGGTCGGTGAAGATGGTCTTGTAGTTGTCGAGCCCGGCGAAGTGCTTGGTCGTGGGGTGCAGCAAGTTCCAGGACTGCAGGCTGTACCAGATGGTCAGCAGGAACGGGACCTGCGTGACCACGACGGTGAAGATGAGGGCGGGCAACAGGGGCAGCCGCCTGATCCGGTTGCGCTTCTTGTTCCGCGCGACCTCGGCCGCGGTCAGGTGCGCGGCGGAGGCGGGCGCCGGAGGCCCAGGCGCTCCGGACGGTGCCGTGATGGTGGCCATCTCGAGCCCTTCGGTCAGAGGGTTCGTCGGGAGCGGGGCGGGATCCGCGGCGGCCTGGCGCGACCGGCCGCGGACCCACGCACCACTCGGTCTACTGGTAGGTCTTGCCCACCGTCTCGGCGTAGCCCTGCGCCTTGTTCAGCGCCGAGTCGACACTCTGCTGCCCGGCGATCGCCGAGGTGATCTCCTGGGACACCCGGGTGCCGAGATCCTCGAACTCCGGGATGCCGACGTACTGCACGCCGACGTAGGGCTGCGGCTTGGTTCCCGGCTGCTTGACGTTGACCGAGTTGATCTCGTCCAGCGTCGGCTTGGCGAACGAGGCCGCCGCCTTCTGGTAATTCGGGTTGGAGTACGTCGAGTAGCGGCTGCCCGGCGGAACCGCGGCCCAGCCGAGCTTGCTGCCGGCGTAGTCGATGTACTGCTTGGACGTCGCCCAGCTCATGTAGGTCCACGCCGCGGCCTGGTGCTTGGAGGCGCCTTCGATGGACAGCGCCCAGGACCAGAGCCAACCGGCGTTGGCGGTGTCCTTCACCGGGGCAGGCGCGTAGCCGAGCTTGCCGGCGATCGGACTGCCGGGCGCGTCGATGACCGAGGCGCCGACGGTGGCGTCGTACCACATCGCGGCCTTGTTCTGCTGCATCGCGTTGGCGCACTCGTTGAAGCTGAAGTTGCCCGCGCCCTTCTCACCGTCGGTCTTGACCAGGTTGACGTAGAAGTTCACCGCGTCCTTGAAGGCCGGGTCGGTGAGGTGCGCGTTCCAGTCCATGTCGTACCACTGGCCGCCGAAGGTGTTGACGACCGTGTCCAGTGGCGCGAGGTTTTCGCCCCAGCCGGTCTTGCCGCGCAAGCAGATGCCGGCCATGCCCGTGGCCGGGTCGTTGAGCTGACCGGCGATCTGCGCGACCTGGTCCCACGTCGGCTTCGCGGGCATCGTGATGCCCTTGGCCTGCAAGAGGTCCTTGCGGTACATGAGGAAGGACGACTCGCCGTAGAACGGGACGGCGTACAGCTTGCCCTTCACGCTGAGGCTGTCCCGGATCGGCTTGATGAGGTCGTTGACGTCGTAGGCGGTGTCCTTGGAGGCGTCGCTGCTGAGGTCGACGATCCACTTGTTCTGCGCCCAGGTCGGCACCTCGTAGGGGCCGATCATGACGACGTCGAACTGGCCACCGCCCGCGGCGACGTCCTTGGTCACCTGGTCGCGAAGGGTGTTCTCGTCGAGGGTCACGTACTTGACGTGGATGTTGGGGTGCGACTTCTCGAAGCCGTCCGCGGTGAGCTTCTGGATGTCGGACATCTGCGGGTTGTTGACCACCGCGACGGTGATCGTCTGGTTCGCGGAGGTGGACTGGCCGCCACCCGACGAACCACCGCAGGCCGACAGGACGACGGCGGCCGCGGCCACCGACGCGCCGATCAGGTACCTGCTCCTGCTGCGACTGGCCGACCGACCGGACACCGGGACCTCCGACGTTGTGGTTTGCTCATCTGAGCATTACTCTGCGCGAACGAGCACAGTGGACTCCCACCGGGTGGTCCACGTCAAGACCCCCGCGGCGAGTCGTGCATCTGGTGGAATGCGATGCGTCTGCGGGGGGCGTCGAGCGGAGGACCGGGTGCGCGCTCCCAGCAACGCCGGGCACCGGACCGACACCCGCCTGGACGGGCGGCGACCGGCCGAGCTGGCCCAAGCGGCGGCGATCGCGCGCCGCTACTACCTCGACGGCGCCTCCAAGAGCGAGATCGGCGCGGAGTTCGGCCTGAGCCGGTTCAAGGTCGCCCGGATCCTCGACGAGGCGCTGGCCACCGGCCTGGTGCGCATCGACATCCGCCTCCCGGTGGGGTTCGACACCGCGCTCGCCCAGGCGCTGCAGGAGCAGTTCGGCCTGCGCCGCGCGGTCGTCGTCGACGCCGGACCCGACCCGGACTCCGAGGCCACCGTCCGGCGGCAGCTGGCTCGCGCGACAGCCGCCCTGCTCGACGAGGTGGTCACGGCGGCGGACGTGCTCGGCATCGGGTACGGCCGGACCCTGACCCTGCTGGCCGAGGACGTCGCTGCGTTGCCGCCGTGCCCGGTCGTCCAGCTGACCGGCGCCCTGTTCGGGGTCAACCCGGGGGAGAACTCGGTGGAGCTGGTGCGCCAGATCGCGGCCCGGTCCGGCGGCCCCTGCTACTCGATCTACGCGCCGCAGGTGCTGCCGGACGCGCGTACCGCGGAGCAGCTGCGCCAGCAGCGGGAGGTCGGCGAGACCTACGCGCAGTTCGACCGGGTGACCAAGGCGGTCGTCGCGGTCGGCTCGTGGACGCCACCTCGCTCCCAGCTGCATGACTCGCTCAGCGCCGACCAGCAGGCCGAGCTGGCCGCGGCCGGCGTGTGCGCGGAGGTCTGCGCGGTGCTGCTGGACGCCGACGGCCACCTCGTGGCGCAGGACTTCACCCAGCGGTGCATCTCGATCGGTGCGGCGCAGCTGCACGCCGTACCCGACGTCATCGCAGTCGCGGGTGGCGCCGCGAAGGCGCAGGCCCTGCGGGCGGTGATCGCCGGGGGCTACGCCTCCAGCGTCGTCGTGGACACCAGCCTGGCCACCGCGATGCTCGCCTGACGGGCCGGCCGCTCAACGACTCCCGTTTCAGGGGTGGGTGTCGAGGATCAGGTTGACGACGAGGGCGGTCCAGCCGGTCTGGTGGGCAGCGCCGAGGCCCGCACCGGTGTCGCCGTGGAAGTATTCGTGGAACGGCACCAGGTCGTGCCAGGCCGGGTCGTCCTGAAAGAGCGGCTCGGTCCCGAAGACCGGGCGGTGCCCGTCGGCGTCGTCGAGGAACAGAGCGACGAGCCGACGGCTCAGGTCGTCGGCGACCTCGTCGAGGGTGAGTCGCACCCCGGAGCCGGTCGGGTGCTCGACGCGCAGCTCGTCGCCGTAGAACGCGGCGAACCGGCGGACCGCCTCGATCACCCGGACGTTGACGGGGAACCACACCGGGCCGCGCCAGTTGGAGTTGCCGCCGAAGAGCGGCGAGGTCGACTCGGCCGGCTCGTAGTCGACCGTGTGCACCTCGCCGGCGAGCTCGATCGAGAACGGCTGCACGAGGTGCACCCGCGAGAGCGACCGGAGCCCGTGCGGCGAGAGGAACTCGTCCTCGGCGAGCATCCGCGCGAGAATCCGTTCGAGGCGGTCGACGCCGACGATCGAGAGCAGCCGACCGGTATGCCCGCCGCGGCTGAGGGTGGCCCCGACGACCTCGCGGTACTGCCGCTTGTTCTCGAGGAACCAGGCGAGCCGGGTCGTGAAGTCGTTGAGGCGCCCGAGGGTCTGTTCGCCCAGAGTGGTCGTCGCGCAGAGTGGCAGCAGACCCACCATCGAGCGCACCCGCAGCGGGCGGACGGTGCCGTCGGGATAGCTGAGCACGTCGTAGAAGAAGCCGTCGTCCTCGTCCCACAGACCCTGGTCGCGTAGCGCGTCGGCGATGTACGCGAAGTGCTCGAGGAACTTGGTCGCGAGGTCCTCGTAGACCCGGTCGTGCTCGGCGAGGACGATGCACAGCTCGAGGAGGTCCAGGCAGTACATCGCCATCCACGCCGTGCCGTCGCTCTGCTCGAGCCGCGCGGTCACCGGCACCCGGGCGGACCGGTCGATTGGGCCGATGTTGTCCAGCCCGAGGAAGCCACCCTCGAAGACGTTGTTGCCCGCGCTGTCCTTGCGGTTGACCCACCAGGTGAAGTTCAGCAGCAGCTTGTGCAGCACCCGGGCCAGGAAGTCGAGGTCGGTGCCACCGTCGATCGCGAAGACGCGCAGCGCCGCCCACGCGTGCACCGGCGGGTTCACGTCGCCGAACTCCCACTCGTACGCCGGCAGCTGGCCGTTCGGGTGCTGGTACCACTCGCGCAGCAGGAGCAGCAGTTGGCCCTTGGCGAACTCCGGGTCGATGTGCGCGATCGCGACGCAGTGGAACGCGAGGTCCCACGCGGCGTACCACGGGTACTCCCACGGGTCCGGCATCGAGAGCACGTCGCGGTTGTTGAGGTGTCGCCACG
>DATBDW010000029.1:0-2815 GCA_036269735.1 Actinomycetes bacterium | reverse complement strand
ACCGAGGCGATACCGATCAGGACCAGGGCGGGGGCCGGAACCGACTCCAGTCCTGTCCGCCGGCTCACAGCCCGCGACCCTACGGGCCGGTCTTGCCTCCCGGACGGTGACGACCGCCATCCGGGCGGGCCGGGATAGCCTCGCCGCGCGAGGAGGTGACGAGGTGGCGGTGCGCGCGATCCGGGGTGCGACACAGCTCGAGGCGGACGAGCGGGACCACCTGCTCGACTCCGTCGACGAGCTGATCCGCGCGATCCTCGAGCAGAACGCCCTCGGCCACGACGACCTCATCTCTCTCGTCTTCACGGCCACGCCTGACCTGCATAGCGAGTTCCCGGCGCTGGCGGCACGCCGGCTGGGGATCGGCGACGTACCTCTGTTGTGTGCCCAGGAGCTGGACATCGCGGGAGCGCTGCCGCGCGTGATCAGGGTCATGGTGCACGCCGAGACCGACCTGACGAAGGCCGAGATCCGGCACGTCTACCTGCGCGGGGCCGCTGCCCTGCGCCGTGACCTCGCTCAGTGAGCACGGTCCAGTGAGTGCCGCGTGAGCCGGCCCGCTGCGGCTGCGGAGCTGCGCAGCTGCCTCGTCGTCGGGACCGGCCTGATAGGTACGTCGATCGCGCTGGCCCTGCGCGCGCACGGCGTCGTGGTGCACCTCACCGACCGGGATCCCTCGGCCGCGCGGCGGGCCGCCGACCTGGGCGCCGGTACGACGGACCCGCCCGCCGAGCAGGTCGACCTTGCCGTCGTCGCCGTCAGCCCATCGGCGACCGCCGAGGTCGTCAGCGGCCTGCTCGCCGGCAATGTCGCCGCGACCGTGGTGGACACCTGCGGGGTCAAGGAGCGGGTGCTGCGGGAGGTGGCCGCGACGGTCGGCTCGGCACCGCACTTCGTCGGGACGCACCCGATGGCCGGTCGCGAGAGGTCCGGACCCGGTGCCGCACGTGCGGATCTGTTCGAGGGGCGGCCGTGGGCCTTCTCCGCGGCGGGTGCCGACGAGCGCTCGCTGAACCGGGTCGCGCTGTTGCTCCGGCTCTGCGGCGCCGTCCCCGTCGAGATCGACGCCGCGGCGCACGACGCGGCCGTCGCGTTGGTGTCCCACGTTCCGCAGGTCGCTGCGTCCCTCGTCGCGGCCCGCCTGGCCGACGGCGACGACACCGCGCTCGCGCTCACCGGCCAGGGTCTGCGCGACGTGACCCGGGTGGCCGCCTCCGACCCGGACCTGTGGGTCGAGGTGCTGCTGGCGAACGCGGAGCCGGTGGCGCGGGTGCTGGCCGAGCTGCGCCAGGACGTGGACGCGGTGGTGCACGCGCTGCACGAGGTGAGCGAGGACCCCGAGTGGGCCCGGACCTCCCTGCGCGAGGTCCTCCTGCGCGGCAAGGCCGGCCAGGCCCGGCTGCCCGGCAAGCACGGCGGCCGGTCCACGGCGTACCGCGCCGTCCCGGTGGTGCTCGCCGACCGCCCGGGCGAGCTGGCCCGGCTGGTCGTCGACGTTGGTTCGGCCGGGGTGAACATCGAGGACATCCGGATCGAGCACTCGCCGGGACAGCCCGTGGGCCTCGTCGAGCTGTCGGTGGCGCCCGGAAGCGAGGCCCCGCTGGTCGTTGCCCTGGAACGGCTCGGTTGGGTCGTGCACGCCGAAGGCCCGTAGACTCGCTCGGTCCCCCCGTCTCCGGATCGGACCCGACCGGGCCACCCGTCGGGACCGCCGGACCCCCGCCGTCTCGGAAGAGCCTCCGCATGCCCGCGCCCCGCACCGACACCGCCGAGCCCGCCACCCGCGGCCTCGTCGTCGCGGTCGACGGTCCCTCGGGGTCGGGCAAGTCCAGCGTCTCGCGGGAGGTCGCCCGCCGGCTCGGCCTGCGCTACCTGGACACCGGGGCGATGTACCGGGCGCTCACCTGGTGGGCCCTGGAGCAGGGCACGGACCTGGAGGACACCGCCACCGTGGCCCAGCTCGCGCGCGAGCTGCCCCTGGAGATCTCGACCTCCTCGACCGGCACCGTCGTGACCGTTGACGGCCGCGACGTCACGGTCACGATCCGCGAGCCCCGTATCTCCCAGCTCGTCAGCGCGGTCGCCACCAACCTCGACGTCCGGGCCGAGCTGGTCCGGCGCCAGCGGGAGATCGCGGCGCCCGGCGGCATCGTGGTCGAAGGGCGCGACATCACCACCGTCGTCGCCCCCGACGCCGAGGTGCGGGTGCTGCTCACGGCCTCCGAGGGGGCCCGCTTGGCTCGCCGTGCCCTCGAGGTGCACGGCAGCGACGACGACCGCGCGATCGAGGCGACCCGCGACCAGGTCGTCACCCGCGATGCCCGCGACTCGACGGTGGCCGACTTCATCGCCGCCCGCGACGGGGTGACGGTGATCGACTCGTCCGAGCTGTCCTTCGAGGAGACCGTGTCCGCGGTCCTCGACGTGGTGGCGGCCAGCCATGGCTGACGAGGACATGGACGGCATGGACGGCATGGACGGCATGGACGGCATCGGGTACGGCGACGTCGACCTCTCCAACGCCGAGGTGACCGACGAGGAGGCGACCGGGCCCGTTCCCGTGCTCGCGGTCGTCGGGCGCCCCAACGTCGGCAAGTCCACGCTGGTCAACCGCATCCTCGGCCGCCGCGAGGCAGTGGTCGAAGACGTTCCGGGCGTCACCCGCGACCGTGTTCCCTACGACGCCACCTGGAACGGCCGCCGGTTCACGGTGGTCGACACCGGCGGCTGGGAGCACGACGCGCGGGGGCTCGCGGCCCGGGTCGCGGCCCAGGCCGAGATGGCCATCGCGGCCGCCGACGCCGTGCTGTTCGTG
>DATBDW010000028.1:0-10237 GCA_036269735.1 Actinomycetes bacterium | reverse complement strand
CCGCCGCAGCGAAGCCGCGCGTCACCGGCGTGAGGAGGTCGTTTACGCGGAGCCGACGCCACCGCCGGCCGCCACCGAGGAGGGCGACGACACGCTCTTCCTGCTCTTCTGCTGCTGTCACCCCGACCTCACGCCCGCCTCCCAGGTGGCGCTCACGCTGCGCGCAGTCGGCGGCCTGACGACCCGCGGGATCGCCGACGCCTTCTACGTCCCGGAAGCGACGATGGCGCAGCGGATCAGCCGGGCCAGGCGCGCGCTGCAGGGCCGCAGCCTGGACCAGCCCGGCGACCTCGCGGTCGTGCTGCGCGTGCTGTACCTCGTCTACTCGGCCGGCCACGCGGGCCGGGTCGACCTGGCCGGTGACGCGATCCGGCTCGCCCGCCAGCTCACCCTCGCCACCGAGGAGCCGGAGGCGCGCGGGCTGCTCGCGCTGATGCTCCTCAACCACGCCCGGCGCCCGGCGCGGCTGGACTCCGACGGTCGCATCGTCACGCTCGACCGCCAGGACCGCAGCCTCTGGGACACCCGCGAGATCGCCGAAGGCGTGCGCGTCCTGCAGTCCGCGCTCGCGGTTGCGCGCGTCGGCCGCTACCAGGTCGAGGCCGCCATCGCCGCGCTGCACGACGACGCGGCGAGCTCCGGGGAGACCGACTGGCCGCAGATCCTTGCCTGGTACGACGACCTCGTCGCCCTCACCGACGACCCGGTCCACCAGGATCCCGCCGCGGTGCTCGGGCGCGCGGTCGCGGTCGGCCACGTCCTCGGCGCCGCAGCCGGGCTGCGCGAGACCGACCGGCTGCGCGACGTGATCGGCGAACGGCACCGCTGGTACGCCGTCCGCGGCTACCTGCACGAGCTCGGCGGCGACCTCCCGGCCGCCGCCACGGCGTACGCCGAAGCGGCCAGCCGGGCCACCGACGTCGCCGAGCGCGACCACCTCGTCCGTCAGGCCGCCCGCGCCCGGGCCGGAGTCGGAGAGAGCCTCGGGACCTAGAGGCGGGGCTCTCCCGTCGGCTGCCCGCCCGCACCGCGCGAGCGGGGCCCCGTCAACGGGCGTGACGCGTCAGTGCTGCCCGTTCGACCTACGCCAGAAGGGTGGCGGGGAACCGCTCGGGTCAAGGCGCCGACCTCCGAACCCGATCAACTGCGGGTAAAGCCCGAGCAAAGGGAGAGGTCGTGCGCAGTTCATCCCAGCGTGCCGGCGTGCTCCGGCGGTCGATGGTCCTGCCGCGCAGCCACGGCTGGACCTACCTCGTGGTCGGGGCCGTGTACGCCGCCTTCCTGGTGTCCACCGTGCCAGGAGTTCGGCCCAGCGCCGGCTACAACCTGCTGCTCGACGGCTTCCTCAACAACCTCGCCTACCTCGGTAGCGCCGCCGTGTGCCTGCTGCGGGCACGGGACGTGCAGGCATACCGGCGCAGCTTCCACGTCCTTGGCGTCGGTCTCACGTTGTACGGGCTCGGCAACATCGTGTGGACGCTGTTCGTCCGTACCCAGGACCCGGAGCCGTTCCCGTCCCCCGCCGACGGGCTCTGGCTCAGCTTCTACCCGTGCGCGTTCGTCGCGCTCTATCTCATCGTGCGCGAGGTGGCCGACGACGTGCCACTGAGCCTGTGGCTGGACGGTGTCGTCGGTGGCCTGGCGGTGGCCGGCGTCGCCGCCGCATTCTTCGGCCCGGTCCTTGCGGTCACCGGCGGCAGCGCCGCGGCGGTCGTCACCACCTTCGCCTACCCGCTGCTGGACGTGCTGCTGCTGTTGGTCGTGACCGCACTGTTGGCGCTGTTCCGATGGCGCCCTCCGGTCGGCATGTGGTACATGGCCGCCGGCCTGGCCTTGTTCTCGGTCGCGGACGCCTTCTACCTGTTCGCGGCCGCGGCCGAGACCTACCAGCCCGGCGGCCCCATCGACGCGGTGTGGGTCCTCGCGACCCTGCTGATGGCGTTCTCCGCGGGTCAGAGCACCCGCTCGACCGGCATCGCGCTGCCTACTTGGGCCACCCTCGGCTTCCCCGTCATCTCGACCCTCGCCGCCCTGGCCGTGCTGGTCTACGACCACGACCACGCGTTGCACCCGATCGCCATCGCGTTGTGCACGGCGACCATCGTGCTGGCCCTTGGCCGGCTCATCGTCACCTTCCGCGAGGCGCACTCCCTGGCCGACAGCCGTCGACTGGCGCTCACCGACGAGCTCACCGGGCTCGGGAACCGGCGTGCCTTCTACGAGGCGCTCGCCCAGCGGCTCGCCGCGGGCGAGACCGGCGCGCTGCTCCTGCTCGACCTCGACCGGTTCAAGGAGGTCAACGACAGCCTCGGCCACCACGCCGGCGACACTCTGCTGCAGCAGCTCACCAGCCGGCTGAGCGCCGCCGTGCGCGGCGAGCAGGACCTGCTGGTCAGGCTCGGCGGTGACGAGCTCGCATTGCTCGTAGCCGGCGCCGACGGGCACATCGCGATGCAGGTGGCCGGGAAGCTTCGCGAGGTGCTCGCCACCCCATTCCACCTCGAAGGCGTCACCGTGCGGGTCAGTGCGAGCGTCGGGATCGCGCTCTACCCGGAGCATGGTGACGCACCCAGTGGGCTGCTGCGACGCGCGGACGTCGCCATGTACCAGGCGAAGGCCGCCACGTGCGACGCGATCCTTTACGACGTTGGTACTGACGCCTTCGCCGACAGCCAACGGCTTCGCGACGTCGAGCTGCTGCGCCAGACGATCAGCGACCGAAGGCTGGTGATGCACTACCAGCCGAAAGTCAGCGCCCTCACCCGCACCGTCACCGGCGTAGAGGCGCTCGTCCGGTGGGAGCACCCCGGTCGCGGCTTGCTGATGCCGGCCGCGTTCCTCCCGCTCGTCGAGGACTCCGGCCTGATGAACGACCTCACCGAGGCCGTCCTCGAGCAGTCCCTGGACCAGGTCGCGCACTGGCGCAGCCAGGGCCGCCTGCTCAGCGTCGCCGTGAACCTGTCGGCGTCGTCGCTCGTCGACATCGAGCTGCCGACGCGGGTCCGGGCCGCACTGGCGCACCGGCGGCTCCCCCCGGAGGTCCTCGAGCTAGAGATCACCGAGGACTTCCTGATGGCCGACCGCGAGCGGGCGCGCGACATCCTCGGCGAGCTCCGGGCCCTGGGCATCCGCATCGCCGTGGACGACTTCGGCACCGGTTACTCCTCGCTGAGCTATCTGCGGGAGCTTCCGATCGACGAGCTGAAACTGGACCGCTCGTTCGTCCAGCCGATGGCCGGCGACGCGCGTGCCGCCGCGATCGTCCGGTCCACCATCGACCTCGCCCACGCCCTCGGCATGACGATGGTCGCCGAGGGCGTCGAGGACGAGGAGACCGCCGACCGGCTCGCCGGCTCCGCGTGCGACACCGTGCAGGGCTTCTTCTACTCGCAGGCCCTCCCTGCAGCTCAGCTCGAGTCGTGGGTCGACCGCTGGCACGCTCTGGTCCGCCCGCCCGCTCCGACGCTGCGACTCGCGGCCATGGGTGGTGACGCGTGACAGTCGAGAGCGCGCTCCGGACCCGGCATGCCCGGGACGCAGGCCCCGAGCTGCTGCGCGGACCGCAGCTCGTGCGCGTCATCCGCGACGAGCTGCCGCGGCACGCGGGACGCTGGCAGGCGCCCACGACCGCCCGCACCGAGTGGCTCCTGGCGGGAATCACCTCCCGCCGCGACCAGCTGCCGTGGGGTGTGGCCCTGCGCGACCTGGCGGGCCGACTGCGCGGCCTGGTGCTGCTCGCGGACGAGGCCGCCCCGGACGGCCGGCTCCGCACCGCCCTGCTCGGCACGGACGGGCTGCACCGCGGCGCGATCCTCGCCGACGACGCGACTGCGGCCTACGACCTCGGGACCCAGCTGGAAGCGGCGCTGCTGGCCCGGCCGCACCTCGGGTCGGTCCAGCTGGGACAGCTGCCCGCCGTTGACCCGCGAGTGACAGCGTTCGCTGCGGGCCTGGGCATCGTCGACGTCGTCCCCGCCGACCCGATCCCGGTGATCCAGCAAGCAAGCCCTGACGCCAGCGACTACCTCACGCCCGGGATGCGACGCACGCTGCGGAAGGCCGCGAATCGGCTCCGGGCTGACGGGCTCACCACCGCGACCGACGTCGTCACCGACCGAGCCACCATCCGCGGCTGGCTTCCGGAGCTGGCCCGGCACCACCAGGCCCGCGACCACGCGCACGGTCGGGACAGCGCCGTCGACGATCACGCCGGCGGCACGCTCTGGCACCGTCGCGCCGAAGCGCTGCTGGACGCCGGCCTCGAGCTGGCCCGCCTCACGATCGACGGGCACCTCGCGGCGTACGTCCTCGGCGTTCCCGACCGCACCACATATCGCCTGCTCGACGGACGCTTCGTCAGCCCGTGGGCGCGATACGCGCCCGGGCGGCTGCTCGAGACCGCCGTCCTGCAGAGCGTCCTCGACAGCCCGGATCTCGACCAGCTCGACTGGATGACCGCGGTCGCCCCCGAGAGCCTCCTTGCGCACACGGCGGCGGAGCCCATGGTCACTCTCACCCTGCGCTACACCGTCTGACCGTCAACGTCCGCCTGGCGCGGCCCAAGAAGGCTCCGCCTGACCCGCTCCTCGCAGGTGTTAGCCCGCGGCGCTCGACCGGAGGTCGGGTACAGCGGCGGGGTCGACCGAATGCCGGAGACCAGCCAGCCACGACAGGTCAGCGGTTTCTCGCGCGTAGATGCGGGCCGAATCGGGGCCTGTTGGTGAGACCAGGTCGAGCAGCAGGGTAAGCGGTACTCGGCGAGCCAGCGCGGTCATGACCGGGTGCGGCGCCGTTGCGGAGACGGGGTGAAGGGTCACGGTGATGTTGTCGGCATCGGCGGCGCCGTACCGAAGCCGGCCAGACCCACCCGTCGGGGCAGCCAGCTCCCTAGGAGGACCCGTCGCTGCGAGGCTCCGCCTCGAACATCCGACGGGCCAGCGACTCGACGTCGACAAGGGCCAGCCTCGGCACGCCCTCATCATCGGTCAGGGACGTGCTGTAGCGGACCTCGCCCGATGCCATTGCCCAGACGATGTGTTCTCGCGTCAATCCCGTGCGAGCCATGGCGGACCCCAGGTCGACCCACCGGGTCGTCCCTGCCTCGCCTCGATTGCTGTGCACGTCGCCTCCAACGGCTCGGCTGTGGAGCCGCGTGACATGGCGGAGTCTCATGCGAGAGCGCGGTCCGAGTCGCCGTGGAAGTGTGTGCGTCGGACAGCGAATCAAACAAATGACGCATGGGCATGTTGATCTACCGGCGATCCAGCGCCGCCACTGCGTATCACGCGCGTCTACATGCCTGCGGTGCATAGACGCAGGCCAACCATGGTGGGATCGTCGGAGCGGATGTTGCAGTGGGACGGCACCTCACTGGGGCGACCGCCGGAAGGATGACGGGCGGGACGGAGATGGCGGGTGTGGACGAGGAGTATGTGGAGGCTGAGCGCCGCGCCGCTGAACTGCTCCGCACGGCACGGCGGGAGCGCGGTCTGACGCAGCTCGATGTCGCCGACGAGATGGCCCAGCGGGGCTTTCGCTGGACTCAGCCCACGGTGGCGCGGGTCGAGAACGGGCGGCGGCATCTCTCCCTCGCTGAGTCCCACGCCCTGATGGACCTTCTCGAGTTGGACGAAGGCAGTTCCTATCGGCGAATCAAGCCCGTCTAGTCACGCCGGACGCGACGGAGCCATCCGAACCGCCGCGGCGGGTCGCTCGAGCCTGACGATCATGCCCGCAAGATCTTGTCCATCGGCTTCCCCTTGGCAAGCTCGTCGACGAGCTTGTCGAGGTAGCGGATCTTCTGCATCAGTGGATCGTCGAGGTCTTCGACGCGCACCCCGCAGACAACCCCCGTGATCAAGTGGGCATTGGGACTGAGGTGCGCGGCGGCAAAGAAGTCCTCGAAAGTGGTGCCCTCGGCGAGGTGCTGTTCCAACGCTGATTCGTCGAAGCCAGTGAGCCAGCGGATCACCTGATCCAGCTCCTCGTTCGTGCGGCCCTTTTTCTCCACCTTCGCTTGGTAGAGGGGGTACACCGAGGCAAAGCGGGTGGTGAAGATCCGGCTCACGCCTGGCAAGCGTAATCCCCCTAGCGGGCCAGCTATCGGCTCTGCCACGTCCGCGGTGGGCGAAGATCATCGTCATGCTCTCGGAGCAGCACGCCTGACGGCTCGCTCGGCCCGTCAGTGAGTGTGGCCCTACCGGCAGAGGGTTGGTCACCACCGCCCGCCGACGACGGGCCTACCGTCGGTCCATGGGGAACATCTTCGAGCGCCTCACCGAGGCGCAGAACTCGCACGACGCCCGTCGCATGGCGTCCTGCTTCGCCGAGGACTACGTCAGTGCGCAGCCGGCGCATCCCAGCCGGGCGTTCAACGGACGGGCGCAGGTGCTCACCAACTGGTCCTCCGTCTTCGACGGAGTCCCTGATTTCCATGCCGAACTGATTGCCTACACCCTCGACGGACCGACCGAGTGGGGTGAGTTCGACTGGCGCGGTAGCCACTCGGACGGCTCCCCCTTCGCGATGCGCGGAGTCATCATCGCGACCGTGCGCGAGGGCCTGATCGCCGAGGCCCGGCTCTACATGGAGCCCGTCGACCTCGACGGCGACGACATCGACGCTGCCGTCGGCAAGCTGTACCGGCCGCCCAAGCCGACCGACTGATGGCACTTGGTTGTCAGGTGGGGACGGCCCGGCGGTCGGTTGCTTCGACCGCCGGACCTGGGTCCAGCGGGGTGACGCCCCGCCGCCGGGCCGTGCCGACTGGCTGCCCGGCCCGCCCAGCGGGAAACGTCGCCCGCCCGGGTCAGGACCCCGGCGGCCGCATCGAGCCGACCCCGGGCCCTACGGGTAGCTGACGACGTAGCTCGTGGTGCTGCCGCCGGGGCTCGGGTTGACGGGCGCCCCGGTGTTGTTGACGACGTGGTCGATGGTCCCCGCGTTGTTGAGCGACACGGTGAGCAGGTCGTGCAGCCGGACACCGGAGGTGTCGGGCACCTCGAAGCCGCGCGCTGCGTGCAGGGTCGGGTCGACGTTGGTGAAGATGTAGCTGCCGCCGCCCCACAGCTCGTTCGTCTTGACCGAGTCGGCCACCTTGTACGCCGCCCAGCCGGGCTCGCCGTTGTGCGACCAGGCCGCCTGGTCCGGGGCGTCGTAAGGCAGCTCGTTCTGGAAGAAGACGGTCCGGCCGCGCTCGCCGTTCCAGATGACGTTGTACTGCTGGTAGTGCTCGACGAACAGCCCGGTCGCGCTGACATCGTCGCCGTTGACGATGACGCCGTTGCGGGCGGTATTGACGTCCCAGCCGACGGACCCGGCGTTGCCGTGGTCGGCGCGCCAGGCCCAGATGTCGTCCAGGAGCACATGGTTGCTGTTGACCTCGAGGCTGACCGTGGCCTTGCCCACGTGGGGGCCACCGATCCGGAAGAAGACGTCGCTCAGGGTCGTCGGGTCGGCCGCGCTGGCCGGGGTGACGCCGGGCCGGCCGGTGCCGACCTGCACGAGCATCGGGGAGTTCGTCGGGCCGGCGTCGACGGTCAGTCCGGCGAGGCTCACGCCCCTGACGTCGCCGACACGGATCGGGACGGCACCGTTGGTGGCGGTGAGCGTGGCCAGCCCCATGCCGAGGACGACGGTGTCCGACCGGCGCACGTTCAGCGAGCTGGCGGTGTCGTAGACCCCGGGGGTGAGGAGCAGGTTCCTGCCACGGGCCAGTTGCGAGTCGAGCGACCCCGCGGAGTCGCCGGGCCGGGCGACGTAGAAGTCCGAGAGCGGGATGCTGTGTCCGGGCGTGTGCCCCGTCGCCCAGGTTGTGCCGCTGGAGTCGGTGCGCGCGTCGGGCACGAACACGTTCCACGAGCCGTCGTCGCCGACGTACAGGTAGGGCTTCTCGCGGCTGGCCGGGTCGGTGGGCAGCGTCGTGTAGGGGTTGGGGGGCGGGGGGAAGTTCTGCGCCGGAGCGCCCTCGACGCCGGCGAAGACCTGGTTCCATACGCCGTTGGTCCAGGTGCCGACCGTGCTGTCGCGCACGACATACTGCTGCTGCGAGCCGTTGATCACGACGTGCCCGTTGTCGGTGGCCAGCCGGGAATCGGCAATGAACCCGCCGCTGGCGAACTGCGGGCCCGCGGTGCAGTAGTCCTGCAGGGTGAGGTTCGCGCCGACCAGGTCCACCCGGCGCATCGGCGAGGCCTGCGAGGCGGCCCAGAAGTCCGCCGACGCGCGGCAGCCGTCGAGCCCGGCACCCTGCACGTTGATCGTGAGGTTGGACACCGAGCGCCAGAAGTTGTCCAGCGCGAGGCAGTTGCTGGTGCCGTTGTTGCCCAGGCAGCGGTTGTAGACATCGACGTGGCCGTTGATGGTGACGTCGCCCGGGTCGCGGCCGAGACCTGCGACCTCGGTGTAGTAGCCGACCCGGATGATGAGCGGGTTCGCCGTGGTGCCGTAGCCGCCCGGCTTGAACAGCAGAGCTACCCGCTGGCTGCCCATCTCGTTGTTGACCTGCTGGGCGTAGATGCCGTCGACGGCGGCCTGGATGTCGCTGGTCGACATGCTCGGGTCGAAGACGTGCACGTTGGGCCCGAGGTCCGGGTCACCGGCGGCGGTGGCCGACGGTGCCTGGGCGACGCCGAAGCCGGTCAGCGCCAGCGCGGCCGCGAGGGTGAGACGAACGGCGATCCTGCGGTACGACGACATCGGCGACCGGCCTTCTGCTGGCGTGGGCGAACCGCCCACAGCGTGATCAACGGCTCGAACCGGACGTTACCCCCGCGATCCGCGCAGGACCAGAGGCCGCCGGCGCCGCCGCCCGCCCCACCGTGACCCCCGGGTGATCGTTTGCGACATGTGTCCCCGACACGCCGGGGCCGCACCCGCGTGTCGCGTGAGCGATGTCGCAAACGATCACCGCGGGCTAGGCCCGCCGCCTCAGCCGTGCAGGTCGAACCGGTCCAGCGTCATGACCTTGTCCCACGCGGCGACGAAGTCGCGCACGAACTTCGGGCCCGCGTCGGCGGTGGCGTAGACCTCCGCGATCGCACGCAGCTGGGAGTTCGCGCCGAAGACGAGGTCGACCGCGGTCGCCGTGCGGGTGACCGAGCCGGTGGCGCGGTCCTTCCCGTCGTACACGTGCTCCTGGGACGCAGACGCCGACCACTCCATCCCCATCCCGAGCAGGTTGACGAAGAAGTCATTGGTCAAGGTGCCGGGCCGGTCGGTGAGGACGCCGTGCGAGGCCGCGCCGACGTTGGCGCCCAGCGCCCGCAGCCCGCCGACCAGGACCGTCAGTTCGGGCGCGGTGAGCTCGAGCATGTACGCCCGGTCGAGCAGCAGCGTCTCGGGCTGGGTCTTCTCGCCGGGCCGCAGGTAGTTGCGGAACCCGTCAGCCCGCGGCTCCAGCACCGCGAAGGCCTCGACGTCGGTCTGCTCCTGCGTGGCGTCGGTGCGCCCGGGCGCGAACGGCACCGTGATGTCCTGCCCGGCGTCCTTCGCGGCCTTCTCGACCGCGGCCGCGCCGGCCAGCACGATCAAGTCGGCTAGCGAGATCCGCGTACCGCCGGACTGCCCGGCGTTGAACTCCTGCTGGATCGTCTGCAGGGCATCGATGGTCTTGCCGACGCCGGCCTGGACGTTGACGTCCCAGCTGCGCTGCGGCTCGAGCCGGATCCGTGCACCGTTGGCGCCGCCGCGCTTGTCGGTGCTGCGGAAGCTCGCCGCCGACGCCCACGCCGCCGACACCAGGTCGGACACCGAGAGCCCGGAGTCGAGGACCTTCGCCTTGAGCGCCGCGACGTCCGCGTCGCCGACCAGGTCGTGGTCGACGGCCGGCACCGGGTCCTGCCAGAGCTGCGGCTCGGCGACCCACGGCCCGAGGAAGCGGCTGACCGGGCCCATGTCGCGGTGCAGCAGCTTGTACCAGGCGCGCGCGAACGCGTCGGCGAGCTGCTCGGGGTGCTCGTGGAATCGGCGGGAGATCTTTTCGTACGCCGGGTCGACACGCAGCGCGAGGTCGGTCGTCAGCATCGTGGGCTTGCGCCGGTTGGGCGTGCCGTCCGGGTCGGGGATCGTGGCCTCGGCGTCCTTGGCCACCCACTGGTGGGCGCCGGCCGGGCTCTGGGTCAGCTCCCACTCGTGACCGAAGAGGTTCTCGAAGAACTCGTTGCCCCAGGTGGTGGGTGTGCTGGTCCAGGTGACCTCGAGGCCGCTGGTGATGGCGTCGGCGCCCTTGCCGGTGCCG
>DATBDW010000027.1:0-3613 GCA_036269735.1 Actinomycetes bacterium | reverse complement strand
GCGGACACGAGGTCGGTGTTGGCGATGCCGTGCAGGTCCCACGAGTACCAGAAGACCCGACCGAGACCCGCGGCCGCGTCGAGCACGTAGGTCATCGCGACGTTCGTCGCCTGCTGCTCCGGCGGCAGCAGTGGCACCGCTTCACCGCCCTGCAGGCCGTAGTTGATCTCCGTGTCCCAGATCGGCTTGCCGGCGGGCACGCCCTGCAGCCGCAGGATCCGGCGCGCCTCCTGGAGCCACGCGTCCGAGCGCGCCGGGCCGGCGCCGACCTCCGGGTAGAGCTGCAGCGAGACCACGTCGACGAGGCCGCCCAGCCGGACGCCGTGCACCCGCTCGGCGTACAGCAGCCGCAGTCCCGCTCGTTGGCCCAGCGTGCGGGTGGCCATCGCCGGCGCCACCAGCAGCGGTCGCGGCGTGATCATGTCGATCACCGTCCGCGCCGCGGCGGTGAGCTGCGCCATCTGCCGGTAGGTGCCGTTCCAGTAGCCCGCGACGTTCGCCTCGTTCCATACCTGGAACGCGACGTCCGGCGCGTGATAGCGCGTCACGATCGCCTTCACGTACGCCGTCCACGCCGCCGGGTCGGGCATCGAGGCGGCACCCGGCCCGTAGGCGCCCACCTTCTTGGGATGGCGGGAGTGGAACGCCGGCGTCTGCCCCAGGACGATCAGCAGCTGGGCGCGGTGATCCCGGGCGGTCTTCACGATCTCGTCCAGCCGGGACCAGTCGTAGGTGCCGGGCGTCTTCTCGACCTGGTTCCAGGCGACGCCGGCGTCCCAAACCCGCAGCGACCCGACCGGGGCAGGCGGCCAGGTGTCGCCGACCGGTTGCGAGTCGTGCATCCCGAAGAACTCCGGCCCCAGGCCGCCGGGTACGGCGGTCGGCGTCGGGCTCGGCCTCGGATGGGGCCGCGTGCGCGCGCCCGCGCCCGGGTCGGAGGACCCGGTGCAGGCAGCGGCCAACGTTGCGGTCAAGAGGGCGGCGAGAAGTGGCAGGAATCGGGAGGAGGGGGAAGACATCGTTGGGACACGCTACCCGCGTGCGGTTTTCTCGACCCTTCTGCGGGCACGCGGTGCGACCATGTGGCCCGTGACCGCCGCAGGGCACGAGCCGCCCGTCGAGGGGCAGCCCGGCGCCCGGCGCGCCGCCGTCCAGGTCGTCGCGCACCGCGGGTCGAGCGACGACGCGCCCGAGCACACCCTGCACGCCTACAAGCGCGCCCTGGCCGACGGTGCAGACGCCCTCGAGTGTGACGTCCGCCTCACCAAGGACGGCCACCTCGTGTGCGTGCACGACCGGCGGATCGACCGCACGTCCAACGGGCGCGGCATCCTGTCGACGCTCGAGCTCGCGGAGCTGGCCGAGCTGGACTGGGGCTCCTGGCGGGACAGCTGGGAGGACCTGGAGGACCCCGAGATCCCCGACCGCGACCGGTCCCAGATCCTGACCCTGCGGCGCCTGCTCGAGGCCGTGGCCGAGCTGGACCAGCGCGTCGAGGTGGCGATCGAGACCAAGCACCCGACCCGGTACGCCGGGCTGGTCGAGCGCCGCCTCGTCGCCCTGCTCGACGAGTTCGGCTGGGCCGGCACCCGCTCACCGGTGCGAGTGATGTCGTTCTCCCAGCTCTCGCTGCGCCGGTTGCGGGCCCTGGCTCCCGACCTGCGCAGCGTCATGCTCTTCGAACGGGTACCCCTGCGGTTCCGGGACGGCTCGCTGCCCGAGGGCGTCGCTGTCGCCGGGGCCAGCATCGAGATCGTCCGGGCGCACCCCGGCTACGTCGAGCGCTGCCGCCGGCACGGTCATCCGGTCCACGTCTGGACCGTGGACGACCCCGCCGACATCGACCTGTGCCTCGAGCTCGGGGTCGAGGCGATCATCACCAACCGGCCGTCCCGGGTGCTCGAGACCCTCAACCGCCCCCCAGACCCTCCGAGCGACCACCAGGCGTGACGAGATGAAGGCGTCTCATCCCGTTTCGTCCCGGTAGCGCAGGGCAACCAGCAGGGACCAGGCAGTTCACCGGCAACATCCGACCCACGGTCGGCCTCAACTGCTCGACCGCACGCCAAGGAGCACGCCCGCCGGAGGAGAGGGACCGCGATGTCCACGGGTGCCGATCCGCCCGTGTGGGGGGGTCCAAGCACACCAGCCACGCTGCGCGTGCCGCACGAACGGACCGGGGTCCGGGTAGCCCGCCACGCGCTGGCGGACCAGATGGACGCTGCCGGTATCTCCGGTGTCGAGCGCGACGACGCGATCCTGGTGCTCTCCGAGCTGGTCAGCAACTCCGTCAGGCACGCTGCGGCCCTCCCGTCGGGTGAGATCGCGGTCCGCTGGACCTGGGGCGCGGAGGAGGTCCACCTCGAGATCACCGACGGCGGCGCGGCGACGATGCCCCGGGCCGGGATCGCTGCGCTCTCCGCGCTGGGTGGACGAGGCCTGGAGATCGTGCGGACGATCTGCCGCCGCTGGGGCGTGGTCGAGGGGGAGCACGGGGTCACCGTGTGGGCCGACGTACCCCGCCCGGGCGTCCGGCGCGGGGACCTCGCCGCCGACTAGTCTCGCGCGGGACCCTCCCCCGTCCCGTCAGGAGCACCGCCACGATGGGCAAGAAGTCCGCCCGACGCCGCCCCAACCCGGTCCCGGCCGGTGCCCCCGGACGGGACGCGACCTCCGCCGATGTCCCGGTGGTCGCAGGTCGCGAGCCCTGCCCCTGCGGCTCCGGCCGCAGGTACAAGGCCTGCCACGGACGCGCGGCCGGCGCCGCGGCGGAGGCCTTCGTGGCGCGGCCCTTCGAGGGACTCGCCAGCGAGTGCGACTGGGTGGCCCTGCGCGAGATCGTCCCCGCCGCGACCGCCGAGCTCCTGGTCACCGGCGAGTACGCCGGGCGCCCCGCGACCCTGGCGACGGTCCTGCCCCTGGCCTGGCCCGGCCTGGTCCGGCAGGACGGGGCGGTGTTCGTCGGCCTGCAGGTGCCCGGGGGCTCCGGGGATGCCAGCCGCGACGTCGCGCACGCCCTCGAGCTGGCCCTGCACGCGGAGCCTGGTACGCCGATCGCGCCCAGCGTCCTGCCCGGCCCGGGCCCGCGCCTGCAGGACCTGCTCGACCGGGACGCGGCCCTCGAGGTCCAGGTCCGCCCCGGGTTCGACTTCTGGCTCGACGGCGCCGACGACCGCAGCCCCGAGGTCGTGGCGTCCATGGAACGGGCCAACGAGGCGGTGGTCCCCACGGTGCGGATGACCTCGGTCGAGGCGGCGTACTGGTGCGAGATCCGCGAGCGCAACCACCTGCGCTGGGTGCTGCCGCACGACGAGGAGGCGCTGCTCGACGCCCTCGCCCGGCTGCACGCGGCGGGGGCGGACTCGTTGGGCGACGGGTCCCGCTACGTCGGCGCGTTCCGGGCCCACGGACTGGTCGTGCCCGTCTGGGACCTGGCCGCGGGGACGTCGGCCGAGGCCCTGGAGGAGCCGCTGGCAGCGTTCTCCGACCGGCTCGACGAGGCCCTGGCCGACCGGACGCCGCTGGACGGCAAGGCCCGTCGGGCCCGCGACGGACTGCGTAGCCGACAGCTCACACTCCGCTGAGCGGTCGCCCGGTCGGCACGGCGTGACGT
>DATBDW010000026.1:0-2809 GCA_036269735.1 Actinomycetes bacterium | reverse complement strand
GAGATTCCTGACCATGCCCACCCCCACCAAGGGAGCGCGCCTCGGCGGTGGTCCCGCCCACGAGCGGCTGATGCTGGCGAACCTCGCCACGGCCCTGTTCGAGCACGGGAAGATCACCACCACCGAGGCCAAGGCCAAGCGACTGCGCCCGCTCGCCGAGCGGCTCATCACCTTCGCCAAGCGCGGTGACCTGCATGCCCGGCGTCGGGTCATGACGGTCGTCCGCGACAAGGGCGTCGTGCACGAGCTGTTCACCGAGATCGGTCCTCGCTACGAGAACCGGCACGGCGGCTACACCCGGATCACCAAGGTCGGCCCCCGCAAGGGCGACAACGCGGCGATGGCGGTGATCGAGCTCGTCGAGGCCCTGACCGGCAAGGCCGAGGCCGTCACCGAGGCGACCGCGGCGACGAAGAAGGCCGCCAAGAAGGCGCCGGCCAAGAAGGCGGCCGCCAAGAAGACGGCTGCTACCGCGGCGGCTGGGGCTGCCGAGGCCGCCGCGACCGAGGCCGCTGACGACGCCGCCGAGGGCGACGTCGAAGGTGCCGAGGAGGCGGCCGCCGAGGCGCGGATCGCCGCCGAGAAGGCAGCTGCGGCCGCGGACGGCTCCGAGGACCCGAAGGCCGAGCAGGCCGCCGGTGACGCCGAGGTCTTCGCCGACCTTGCCGACGAGGCCGCCGGGGACGCCGCGGACGAGGCCAAGAAGTCCGAGTAGTCCTGACCCGCTCCGAGCACGACGTGACCGAGCCCGCCGTCCCCGATGCGGGGGCCGGCGGGCTCGTCCGTCTCCGCGTGGACCTGGGTTACGACGGCACCCGGTTCGCGGGGTGGGCGACCCAGCCGGAGCAGCGCACCGTGCAGAGCGAGGTCGAACGTGCGTTCGCCACGGTCCTCCGCCTCACCGAGGTCCGGGTCGTCTGCGCCGGCCGCACCGACGCGGGCGTGCATGCCCGCCAGCAGGTGCTGCACGTCGACGTACCGCAGACCGTGTACGCCGCGCAGGGCGACGACGACACCCTCGGTCGCCGGCTGTCGGGCGTGCTGCCCGACGACATCGGGGTACGGGCCGTGCGCCGGGCCGCCCCCGGCTTCGACGCCCGGTTCTCGCCGCTCTGGCGCCGCTACGCCTACCGGATCAGCGAGGACCCGTTCGGGCCGGACCCGCTGCTCCGCCACCAGGTGCTGGCGCACCGGCGACCCCTGGACATCGCGGCCATGACCGCCGCGGCGGCCGGCCTGCTGGGCAGGCACGACTTCGCCGCGTTCTGCCGGCGCCGCGAGGGGGCGACCACGGTCCGCACCCTGCTCGAGCTCGCGTGGGTGCGCGAGGACCGGCTGCTGGTGGCCCGGGTCGTCGCCGACGCGTTCTGCCACACGATGGTGCGCGCCCTGGTCGGTGCCTCGCTCGCCGTCGGTGAGGGGCGGCGCGCGGTCGGCTGGCCGGCCGGCGTGCTGGCCGGGCGCGAGCGCGTCCCTGACCTGTACGTCGCCCCGCCCCACGGGCTCACCCTCGAAGAGGTCCGCTACCCGCCCGACGACGAGCTCGCGGCCCGCGCGGTCACGGCGCGGGCGCGTCGCGAGGTGCCGGCCCTGTGATCCGCGCCAACCAGCCGGTCAGCCGCGAGGAGCTCGTGGTCTCCCTGTCGGCCCAGATCCTCGCCCTGCCCGACGACGCGCCCCGGGCGGTCGCCCTGACCGGTATGGGCTGCACCGGCAAGACGACGCTGGCGGCCGAGCTGGCCCCCGTGGTGACGGGGGCCGGGCGACCGGTGGTGGCGTTGGCGTACGACGACTTCCACCACCCACGGGAACGCCGCCACCGGCAGGGGCGCTCGTCCGCCGCCGGCTACCTCGAGGACTCGTTCGACCCGGAGGCGCTCCGCCGCCTGGTGCTCGACCCGGTCGGGGTCGGAGCGGCAGCGGTCGTCCCGGCGTCGTACGACCTCGCCACGGACCGGCCGGTCCAGCCTGACCCGGTGCCCCTGCCGCCGCACGGCATCGTCCTCGTCGAGGGGCCGTTCCTACTGGTCCCCGAGCTCGCCGACCGGTGGGACCTGGCGATCCTGGTGGTGGCCGACCCGGCCCGGGTGCTGGAGCGCGGCCTGGTCCGCGACGCGGACCTGGGCACCCCGGAGCAGGTCCGCGAGCTGTACCTGCGCCGCTACCTGGCGGCCGAGTCGCTGCACCAGGAGCGGGACGACCCCTGGGTCCACGCGACCGTCGTGGTCGACCTCACCGACCCGCTCGCCCCGGTCCTGCAGGGCTGACACCCTGGTCGCGCCGCCGAGGATCAGATAATCTGATCGCATGCGCGAGATCACGGCGACCGAGGCGGCCCGCGGTTTCTCGGCGCTCCTCGACGCCCTGGAACGCGACGGCGAGGTCTTCCTCATCACCCGCGGCGGGCGTCCGGTCGCCCGGATCGAGCCGGCGATCGGGACGTCGGGGAAGGCGGTCAAGGCCCTCCTCCAGCACTACGCCGCCGACCCGTCATGGGCCCAGGAGCTCGCGGACGTCCGCGCCGGCCTGCGCACCGAGGAGCGTCCGTGGCCCGAGTGATCCTGGACACCACGGTGCTCATCGGTGTCGAGCGGTCGCGACGGGGGCTGGACCGGCTGCTGTCCGACGAGGACGACGTGGCCATCGCGGCCGTCACGGCGGCCGAGCTGATCGTGGGTGTCGCAGTGGCCGACGAGGCCCACCGTGCGCACCGGTCCGCGTTCCTGGCGAGCGTCCTGGACACCGTGCCGGTGGAGGACTACGACCTGGCGGTGGCGCGCGCGCACGCCGACCTGATGGTGCACGTCCG
>DATBDW010000025.1:0-7162 GCA_036269735.1 Actinomycetes bacterium | reverse complement strand
TTCGTCGGCCTGATGCTGCTGCCCACCGACTTCACCTACTGGCAGTTCGCCGTCCTGATCGCCCTCAACGGCATCGGCTCAGGGCTGTTCTCGGCGCCGAACACGACGGCCATCATGAACAGCGTCCCGGCCAGCCAGCGCGGCGCCGCCTCGGGCATGCGTGGCACCTTCTTCAACTCCGGTACGTCGCTGTCCATCGGCATCTTCTTCTCGCTGATGATCGCCGGGCTGGCCGCCCGGCTGCCGACCACCCTGACGGCGGGCCTCGAGAAGCAGGGCGTCAGCCAGCACGTCGCGCAGGAGGTCGGGTCGTTGCCGCCGGTCGGCAGCCTGTTCGCCGCCTTCCTCGGCTTCAACCCGCTGAAGAACCTGCTCGGCCCGACCGGCGAGCTGCAGCGCCTGCCGCACCACGACGTCGCCACGCTTACCGGGCACGAGTTCTTCCCCCGGCTGATCAACGGCCCGTTCCACCACGGTCTGATCGTCGTGTTCACCGCGGCGGCCGCCATGACCGTGGTGGCCGCCCTGGCCTCGCTGATGCGCGGGTCGCGCTACGTGCACGACGACTTACAGGACGCATCCGACCCCGACGACTCCGACGAATCCGCGGACTCGGTCGACGGGATCCGCGCCCCTGCTGGCTCGCAGCCTGCAACGATGGCCTGATGGAACGGGGTAGCGAGCTCGTCGTGCCGGCCGATCGCGGTACGACGGTCGACCGGGCCAACCGGCTCTACCTCGCGATGGCCAGGGCCGGCCGCAGCCTGCGGGCGACCAGCTCGTCGCCGATCGGCACCGGCTCCTACAGCGCCCTGTGGTCGCTCACCGCGAAGGGCCCGATGCGGCTCTCCGACCTCGCCGACGTCGAGTCGGTCACCCGGCCCACCATGACCCGCATCGTCGCCGCTCTCGAGCAGCGCGGGTACGTCGACCGCGAGCCTGACCCGGTCGACGGGCGGGCCCAGCTGGTCGCCGCTTCGCGTGCCGGCAAGGCTCTCGTGGCGCGCGGTAGCGCCGACCGCGTCAAGGCGCTGACCGGCCGGCTCGAGGCGCTCTCGCCCGAGGAGTATGCGCGGGTCGAGGAGACCATCGCCCTCCTGGAGACCCTGGCCAAGGGCTGACGGAGGCTCGCCCCTCGTCAGGCGCCGGCGGCGAGCAGGGTGCGCAGGTCGTCGACGGCTTCCTCGGCCGCCGCATCGGCCACCGCCGAGACCCCGCCCTGGCCGAAGTAGGAGTGGTTGACCGACGGGAACTCCTTGCTGACGACCGCGACACCGGCGGCGCGCAGGTCGTCGGCGTAGAAGTTGCCCTCGGTGCGCAACACGTCCAGCGTCGATGTGTGCACGACTGCTGGCGCGACACCGGACAGGTCGGCGGCCCGCCTCGGCGAGACCCGCCAGTCAGCGGCGTCGGCCTCGTCGACGTACACCCGCGCGAACTGCCCCAGCGCCTCGACGGTCAGCGTCCAGCGCTGGTTGTTGTCCCGCCGAGACATGTACGACGCGTTGACCCGCGCATCGCCGTAACGTCCCGTCACGTCGGTGACCGGGTGCAGCAGCACCTGCGCCGCCAGCGGTACGCCGAGGTCACGGCAGCCGATCGCGACGGACGCTGCGAGCTGGCCGCCCGACCCATCGCCCGCGACCACCAGCGGCGAGCTCCCGTCGGCACCGAGGTCACCGAGGTGGTCCACGACCCAGAGCGTGCCGGCCAGCGCGTCGTCGTATGCCGCGGGAAAGCGGTGCTCGGGAGCTACCCGGTAGTCGACCGAGACGACGACGGCACCGCCCAGCGTGCAGAGCCGGCGGGCCTGCCCGAGGTGGGTGTCGAGGCCGCCCACGACCCAGCCGCCGCCGTGCAGGTACACGATCGTCGGCGCGCCCGCGGCGAGCTCCGCCGGCCGCAGCACCCGCACCGGCAGGTCCCCGGCCGGACCGGGTACGACCTGGTCCTCCTGGTACGCGGGCACCAGCGCCGGCCGCATCTCGGCCAGCCGGGCGGCGTCGGTCTCCCGTGCGCGAGCCCGGGCCTGCTCGACCGTCATCGGCTCGGCTGTGGCCAGGACGCGGATCAGTTCCTGCTCCGGCGGCACCTGCGCGGTGTCCATGGCGCCACACGCTAGTGCCGGGCACCCCGGCCGGCGTCAGCCAGCGGCGTCGCGCGCAACGGCCTCGATCACATCGGCACCTCTGCGCAGCCCGTCGCGGGCCCGCACGCGTTCCCCGACCGTGCGCATCCGCGCCCGCAGGTCCGCATCGAGGACGGCGTCGAGCGCGGCCCGCATGTCGTCGTCGGTGAACATGTAGGTCGCGAGCCGCACGCCGTACCCGAGCTCGTGCATCCGCTGCGCGTTGTCGTACTGGTCCCAGAACAACGGCAGCAGCACCATCGGCTTGCCGAAGTGCAGCGCCTCGGTAACGGTGTTGTTGCCGCCGTGGGTGATCATCGCGTCGACCAACGGCACGATCCGGGTCTGCGGCAGGAACTCCGCGCCCACCATGTTGTCGGCGAGGTCGTACTCCGCGTGCTGCGGCCCTTTGCTCACGATATAGCGGTGCGGCGTCCTGCCGAGCACGTCGACGAGTCGTCGCATCAGGTCGACGTCGGCGCTGCCGAGCGAGCCGAGGGAGAGGTAGACCAGCGCGCTCCCGTCGGGCCGGTCCCGCACGGCCGCAGGCAGCTCGTAGGGCTCGTCGGTCTCGCGGACGCTGGAGTCCATCCGGTGCCAGGTCTCGTCGAGCGGTCGCGCGTCGAGGTAGTCGGCCTCCTCCGGGAACACATAGAGGTTGGCGACATCTGAGGTGTGCACGAACTCCAGCTCCGGAAGCGGCGGCGCCCCCTGCTCGACCACCCACGCGTTGAAGTCCGACCACAGGTCGCGGTGCACCGTGTCGTACTCCGTGCGGAACCCGCCCCACTCGCCGTCGTCTGCGGCGGGCAGGCCGGAGAACACCGGCGGGATCCGGGGACCGGGCACCTCGAGCGGGTTGCACGAGACGATCCGGAGGTACGGCGCGCCGGCGGTCAGCAGCGCCGGGAAGCCGACCACGTTGTCCAGCACGACGACGTCGGGCTTGGTGCGCGCGAGGATCTCGGTGAGCTGCTGCTGGCAGTAGCGCGCGCCGTCGACCAGCGCCTGCCAGGTCGGCCGGATGAACGTCGCGAGCTGCTCGACGGTCGGCTTGCGGAACTCCGGCGCGGTGTCGTGGATGAACTGCTTCCAGAACGCGCCTGCGTCCTGCTCCGGCTCCCCGTCGCCGGTGGGCTCGGGTGGTGGCGAGAGGTCGACCAGGTCCTCCTCGAAGCCGAGCGCGGTCAGCCTGCCGCGCCAGGACGCCTCGGCCGCGAACACTACCCGGTGGCCGCGGCGCAGCAGCACGTCGCCGAGTCCGATGCACTGGTTGGTCGGCCCGTACGCCGACTCGGGCATGAACAGGATCGTCAGCGGGCGCGCGCTCATGGCGGACATGATCCATCGCCCCCACCTCGCTCGTTTGCGACATCCGGCACGCGACACGCCGCGCCAGCCACGGCGTGTCGGGGACGCAGGTCGCAAACGAGCACTGGTCTTTGGGCACCCGTGGTCACGGTCGGCTCGCCGTCGTGGGTGGTGACGGTCAGTGCGGCTCGGGATGTATGCGGCCCCGACCGGCCGGTCCGCGGCTCTCCGTCTGCATCCACTGGCGCGTTGCGGCTGGGTTTCAGCCTTCAGAGCCAGCCGCAACCCGCCAGTCGACGCGGCCGGCTCGGTCCGTCTCACATGTCGGACCGCCAACAGCCCCGCGACTCCTAAGCCAGTTCTGACCCGCGCCACGAGCGGCGCGAGGAGCGGCGCGCTGACCCTTGCCGACGATCCCCCTCCTCCCAAGCCAGCTCTGGCCTTCCCCCACGTGAGAGTCGCGCACGGCGGAGACCCGCGCCACGAGCGGCGGGAGAGTCGCGCACGGCGGGAGAGCGGCGTGCTGACCCGGCCCAGCTCCCTCCTCCCGAGCCCGCTCTGACGTTCACCACGAACGGCGGGAGAGCCGCGCACCGGCGCGACCCGTCCCCTCCTCCAGAGCCAGCTCTGACCTTCCCCACCAACGGCGGGAGAGTCGGCGACGGCGGCCGCGACCACCGCCCCCTCCTCGACAGCCGCTTTCCTCGACAGTCGCCGTCACCATTTCGTCACGAAACGTCGGGCCGATCTCAGTAGCGTGACCGCCGTGGCGAGCGACCCAGCGGGCACCACCCAGGGCGCCCGGCTCCTCGACGCCGACTCCGCCCAGTGGCTCGAGGAGCTGACCGCGCAGGGTGCCGCCCGAGAGGCCGGGCTGGCCCGGCTGCACGACCTGCTCACCCGCGCCGCGCATCGAGAGGTACGGCGGCGGGCGCCTCGGCTGGGCATCGCCGGTCCGGAGCTCGACGACATCGCCGACCAGGCCGCATCCGACGCGATGCTCGCGGTCCTCGCGAAGCTGGACGGCTTCCGCGGCGAGAGCCGGTTCACCACCTGGGCCTACGCGTTCGTGATGTTCGAGGTGTCCGCCAAGGTGGGCCGGCACTTCTGGCGCCACCCCACCGTCGCGATGGACACCGAGGACTGGGACCGGCTCCCGGACCGGTTCGGCCTCGACCCGGCCCATACCGCCGAGTGGAGCGACCTCGTCGTCGGCGTACGCCGAGCTGTGGACGAGGCCCTCACGCCGCACCAGCGGCGGATCTTCGTGGCGCTCGTCCTCAATCACACGCCGCTGGACAGTGTCGTCGTCGAGTTGGACTCCAACCGCAACGCGATCTACAAGGCGCTTTTCGACGCGCGACGTAAGATCCGGGCGTTCCTTGTCGCCAACGACTTGTTGGCCGACGACACCCCGGGGAGCTGATGGACGCCACGGACGGCAGCGAGGGCACAGCAGCCCTCGACCGCTTCCTGCGCACCGACCCCGCCGACGTGGGGTGCGGTGACGCGATGACGGTCCTGCATGAGTACGCCGAGCTGGCAGACCGCGACCCGGCGCTCGCCGAGGCGCGGTACGCCGGCGTCGCCGCCCACCTCGCCGCGTGCGGCCCGTGCAGCGAAGACCTCGCCGGGCTGCTCGCCGCCCTGCACGACTGACAACGGTTCTTACGTCGAGATGACGAACCGGCTCCACGAGTAAGACCTCTTCGTCGCCGGACGCGTATGCGGTTGACCGCACCGCGATCCCACGAAGGAGAGCCATGAAGACCCTCAACCGACTCGGCATCGTCGCCGCGTTGGCCCTTGCCGTAGCCGGACCGACCAGCATCCTGGCGGAACCGGCCTCCGCCGCCACCCACGACCCCGCACCGGTGTTCGTCCAGAGCGACAACCTGTCGGGCAACACCGTCACCGTCTACGACCGGGCCGCCGACGGCACCCTGACCGAAGGCGCCACCGTGGCGACGGGAGGGCTCGGCGGCGCACTCACCGGCTCGGTGGTCGACCACCTCGCATCGCAGGGCGGGCTCGGCTACGACCCCGACGGCGGCCTGCTCTACGCCGTCAACGCCGGGTCCGACTCGCTGACCACCTTCCTCGTCAATGGCGACCGCCTCGTGCGCCACCAGGTGCTCGGCACCCGGGGCACGTTCCCGGTCAGCGTCACGACTCGTGGCGACGTCGTCTACGTGCTCAACGCGCGCGACGGCGGCTCGATCCAGGGCTACCGGGCGGTCGGGCGCAACCTCGTCGCCGTTCCCGCGTGGCACCGTGACCTCGGGCTCGACCCGAACGCGACGCCCGAGTTCACCCACACGCCGGGCCAGGTCGCCTTCACGCCCGACGGCTCGCGCCTACTCGTGACGACGAAGGGCAACACCAGTGCGATCGAGGTGTTCGATGTGTCGCCGTCCGGCGCCCCGTCGGCCACACCGGTCGCGACGTCGTTGGCCGGTGCTGTGCCGTTCGGGGTCGCCTTCGACGCGGACGGGCGAGTTGCCGTCGCCGAGGCCGGCACGAACGCGGTGGCGACCTTCACCATCGCCGACGACGACACGCTGACCGCCGTCGCGTTCGCCGCGACGGGGCAGGCCGCGACCTGCTGGATCGTGCGCACCGGTGACTTCCTCTACGCCTCCAACGCGGGCGGCGGGAACGTCACCGGCTACCGCACCGACGGTGCCGCCCTCACGCCGCTGGGCAACACGGCCACCGGGGCGGGCAGCGTCGACGCCGCGGCGAGCTCGGACGGCCGCAACGTCTACGTGCAGACCGGCGGGACCGGCTCGGTGGCCGAGTTCTCGGTCGGCGCCGACGGATCCCTCACGAGGATCGGCACCGTCCTCGTGCCGGGTGCGATCGGCGGCGAGGGGATCGTCGCCGGCTGACGGCCTGACCCTGGAGAGGGCGAGGTGGCCCCGGCTTCGCAGTCGGAAACGACTGTCCGGCGGGGCCGCTTCGCTGTCGGCACGAACGGTCGGCGTCAGGGGGCCAGCGCGGCCCTGGCGGTGCCGGCGGCCCTCGCCGCGCGCACCGCGAGCGGGTGCTCGGGGCCGACGTTCTCCCGCGCTAGTCCGGAACCGGCGGCGGCCGCAGCTGCCGCGAGCTGCACGCCGGCCATCGCGTCGCCGCGCAACCGGGGGTTCCCGCCGGTGGCCAGCCGGGCGCCGAGGGTGGCGACTGCGGCGGCCAGCTCGGCGAGCTCGACCGGCACCGTGGTGGCGGCGACGGCGGCGGCGTAGACGGTCCCGTCGTCCCCGCTCCCGGTACGCCGGTCGCGGCGCGCCGACAGGTAGGCCGCGTAGGCCTCGGCGTCCCGGTCGGCCAGCGGCTCGGCGCGGGCCCGCAGGTCGGCCGCCGCCGTTGCGGCGGCGGCGTCGTCGGCGTACCGCGCGGCCATCTCGACCAGTGCCCCGGCGAGCGCGACCGTCACGGCGGCGGCCGCTCCGCCGCCGGGCGCCGAGGTGCGCGCGGCGACGTCGGCGAGCAGATCGCGGACGGTGCGGTCGAGGAACGAGCCGGCCCCGGGGCCGGCCGAGGCCGTCAGGACAGCCCCACGATCTCGCCGTTCTCGTCGACGTCGATGTGGAAGGCGGCGGGGTCGCTGCCGAGACCGGGCATCGTGCGCATGTCGCCACAGATGGGGTAGACGAAGCCGGCGCCGACCGAGGCGCGCACCTCGCGCACCGGCAGCCGCCAGCCGGTCGGCGCACCGAGCAG
>DATBDW010000024.1:0-5435 GCA_036269735.1 Actinomycetes bacterium | reverse complement strand
CGCGGCACGCATCCGGTGCCCGTCCTCGCCGGACTCGATCTCCGGTCCGGGAACCCGCACCTCCTCGAGGGAGAGGACCTGGCCGAGCCGCGCCCCGCCGGAGGTCTCGAGCACGACGTAGCCGCCGATCCTGGCCGGGAGCGCATGCAGCGAGGACTGCAGGGTGAACCTTCGCCCGTCGACGGAGGTGGCCAACGGCAGGATGTCGGTCTCGAGCTGACGGCGCAGGCTGCGGTAGGCCTCCGCGGCCCGACCGACCCGAGGGTCCGGAGTGCCCGGCGTTGGTTCCGCGACGGTCACGAGGTCACCTCCGGGCTGGGACGCGGCGGCGCCGCGCTGGACGCTCCAGTCCTAGACGGTGCCCGGCGCTGCCGCCTCGCCCGCACCGGGTGGCATCCGGCCCGTCCCGTGACTGCCAGACTCTCCCTCGCGCCCGCACGATGAGGAGCGCCCATGGCCGCGCACGACCGCGACACCGCGCCCGGCGCCCCACGTCGGCTGGGCCGGCGGTGGGTGCCGCACTGGTTGCACCGGGGGAACGGCCGGTACGCCGCGCGGAGCGTCTACGGGTCGGTCGTGGTGCTCGCCGTCCTCCTGACGTTGCAGGTCCACCCACCGCCCGCGTTCCGGGCGGCGCTGATCGTCGCCGGGACTGTGCTCTCGGTGCTCGCGGCCGAGTCGTACAGCGACCGCCTCGGCCGGGAGATCCAGCTCCAGCGGCGGCTGACGAGCAAAGAGCGTCGCGCGCTGCGCCGCGAGCTCGGAATCATCCTGGTCGCGGCGGAGGCGCCTGTCCTCGTGCTGGTGCTCGCCGGGTTCGGCCTGCTCGCGGAGGACGTCGCCTTTGACGTCGCTATCGGGCTGACGATCGTGCTCATGGCGGTCGACGGTTTCCTGGCGAACCGGCTCGCCGGATTCTCGACTCGCAGCGCAATCCTCGGCGGTCTCGAAGTAGGCAGCGTCGGCGTCGCGCTTGCGGTATTCAAGGCGCTCGTGCACTGACAGGTGTGCCGGGCGCGCCGCGTCAACCCCAGGTCAGTCGCGCCAGATCAGCACGACAGCACGGTCGTCGTTGTGCGCGGCGGCCACCCGGTCGATCAGCTTGCGGGCGCCGTGGCGGAAACCCTTGGTGACGAGTCGTTCCGCCTCGCCGAGCAGCTTGTCGATGCCGACCTCGATGTCCTGGCCCGGCTTCTCGATGAGGCCGTCAGTGAACATCAGCAGCGCGTCACCGCGATCCAGCCGACCCCGCTCCGCAACGAACTTGGCGTCCGGGAAGACGCCGAGCAGCGGCCCCTCGCTCGCCTCGCTGATCCGCCAGCGGCCCGACCCGGCCGCGAACTGCACGGCCGGCGGATGGCCCGCGACGGACACGACGTAGTCCCCGGTCGCCAGGTCGATCATGACGTGGGCAACGGTCGCGAAGCCCTCTTCCCACTGCTGGCGGATGAGGTAGCGGTTGGTCGCAGGGAGGAACTCCTCGTGCGGCACGGACCCGAGCAGGCCGGCGAAGGCGCCGGAGAGCAGCAGCGCACGGCTGCCGGCGTCCACGCCCTTTCCCGAGACGTCGACGAGGGCGATCTCGACCTTCGAGCCGTCGTCGGATCGGGTGGCGACGAGGAAGTCGCCGGAGAACGACGCGCCACCTGCCGAGCGGAGCACAACCTCGGCGGACCATCCCGGGGGCAGCGCCGGCATCTCGCCCTGGGCGACCAGGCGGTCGCGCAGATCGACCAGCATCGAGTCGCCCCGGGTGCCCTGCACCCCGAGGCGACCGCGCGACCGGGCCAGCAGGTGCACGATCGCGCCGGTGGCTGCGACCACGAGGATCGCGCCGGGTGACACCTTCGGCTGGTCCGAGCGGCTGACCTCGAGGACGATCACCGCGGCGACGACGAGGTCCAGCAGGAGCAGGTTGCGCACGCTGAGCAGGAAGCCGCCGGCGAGGAGGACGACGGCCAGCGACGAGAGCGGGAACCACGAGCGGCTGACGAGGAAGAGCACACCGAGCGCCACCGCGCACAGGCTGAGCACGACGAGGGCGAACCCGTCGGAGTGCACCAGGTGCCGGCGTACCCAGGTGGAGGTGCGCCACCACAGGGCCCCGCGCCCGCGCCGGCGGCCCGGCCGCGTGCCTGTCATGCCCAGGACAGTACCGAGGGTCACCCGGGGGTCTGCACGTGTTGACCCAACCGTGGGGCGGCATCTGGGGTCGCGCCTGGCGTCGGATGGCGCTACGCCGGGAACGCGGTGGTGACCGCGTCGCGTGCTCTGGTAGGCACGTGTCATGACCTCCCCCGACCGGCCGGACGCCGCACCCTGGACGGTCCGCACCCTGACCGACGACGACTGGCCGGCCTTCATCAATGTCGACCAGAACGCGTTCGGCGCGAGCACACCCGCGGACTACCTCGAGCTCGAACGCGGCCTGCAGGACATGTCACGCGCTCTCGGCGCCTTCGACGGAGACGCCGGGGACGTTCTTGCCGGGATGACGACGTCCTACGAGTTCGACCTCAGCGTCCCCGGTGGCTCGCTGCCGGCGGCGGGCGTCACCTGGGTGGGCGTCCTGCCGACGTACCGGCGGCGTCGGGTGCTCAGCACTCTGATGCAGGCGCAGCTGGACGCTCTTCATGACGCGGGCACGGAGCCGATTGCGGTGCTGTGGGCGTCAGAGCCCCAGATCTACGGCCGGTTCGGGTACGGGATGGCCAGCCGCTACTGCTCACGCACCGTCCCCCGGGACGCCGACGCCCTGCTCCCGGACGTGCCGAGCGACCCGTCGCTGCGCATGCGCCTCGTCCCGGCGGATGACTGGAGGCTCACCGCCCAGGTGTACGACGGGGTGCGTGCGAACCGGCCGGGCATGACCACGCGCGACGAGGCCTGGTGGAAGCGCGCGGTGCAGGACATCGCGTCGTTTCGCGAGGGCAAGTCGGAGCTGCGCTGCGTGGTCGCCGAGGATGAAGGCGGCGTCCGTGGCTACGCGCGCTACAGCACCAAGCAGGACTTCGGCGACGGCTTCGGCCAGGGCAAGATCGACGTCCGCGAGCTGCTGGCCGCCGACCCGGCCGCGCTGGCGGCGTTGTACCGCTACCTGTTCGACATGGACCTGATGGGCACGACTCACCTGTGGAACCTCCCGACGGACGACCCCCTGCAGTTCTGGTTGGCGAACCCGCGGCGGACGTCCCCTAGCTCCGTCGACCAGCTCTACGTCCGGGTGGTGGACCTGCCTGCCGCGCTCACGGCGCGCCGGTACGCCACGGCCGTCTCGCTCGTGCTCGACGTGGTGGACGAACGTTGCCCGTGGAACGCCGGTCGCTGGCGTCTGGAGGGCGGCCGCGACGGTGCGTCCTGCGCACGGACGGACGACGACGCCGAGCTCACCCTGAACGCGCGTGAGCTGGGTGCGGTCTACCTCGGCGGGACGACCTTCCTCGAGCTGGCCGGCGCGGGGCGGGTGGCCGGCGCGGCCGAGGTGGTGAGCAGCGCCACCGCCGCTTTCCAGCACTCGCCGGCGCCGTGGTGCCCGCAGGTGTTCTGAGGGACGGGCGCACGTCGCCGCATGCAACGGCCCGGTCGGGACAGCACGGCTCAGGACAGCGCAGTAGGACCGGGCAGCTCGGGCAGCTCGCCGGTGCGCTCGTAGTCCGCGACCATCGCCAGACGGCGGACGTGGCGCGGGTCGCCGCTGAACGGCGTTTCGAGGAAGCGCAGCACGAGGCGGGTGGCCTCGTCGAGGCTGTGCATGCGCGCGCCGACGGCCACGACGTTGGCGTCGTTGTGCTCGCGGCCCAGGGAGGCGGTGTCGTCGTTCCACGCCAGGGCGGCCCGGACCCCGTTGACCTTGTTCGCGGCGATCTGCTCGCCGTTCCCCGAGCCCCCGATCACGACGCCGAGGCTCCCGGGATCGTTCACCGCGGCCACGGCCGCGCGCATGACGTACGGCGGGTAGTCGTCGACGGGGTCGTACTCGACCGGCCCGTGGTCGACGACGTCGTGCCCGTCCGCAGTCAGCCGCTCAGCCAGGTGCGCCTTGAGCTCGAAGCCGGCGTGGTCGGAACCGAGATGCACGCGCATGATGCGCAGTCTGGCAGGCGCCGAAGGTGACGGCGCAGGAGATTCATGCGCTCGGTGTCGACGGCGCCCGCGGCGGCTGGGTCGCTGTCGAGGTCGTCGGCTCGACCTCGACCGCTCGGGTGCTGGGGTGGCACCGCCTACCGGTCATCGCGGACGTGCTGGCACTCGCGGCCGACGTCGTCGGCATCGACATGCCGATCGGGCTCCCGGAGAGGGGCCGGCGCCCGGCCGACCTGGCGGCCAAGTCGCTGTTGGGGGCGGCCCACCCGAGGGTCTTCCTCACCCCGCCGCGCGGTGTCCTGGACGCGGTCGACTACAACGAGGCGGCCGGGATGCACCGGATGCTCACCGACGGCCTGGGGCTCTCGATCCAGACCTGGAACATCGTGGCGCGCATCCGCGAGGTCGACGCCGTCGCCGACGACCCGCGGCTCGTCGAGGTGCACCCCGAGCTCAGCTTCGCCGTCCTCCGCGGCGGCGGCGCCCTGCCGTCGAAGAAGACCGCAGCGGGCCGGGCCGCTCGTCTGGCGGCGTTGGGCGGGTGGCTCCGGGGTCTGGACGGCGTGCCGGGCGGGGACGACGGGGTCGACACACTGGCCTGCGCGTGGTCGGCGCTGCGCTGGTACGCCGGGGTGGCACGCACCGTGCCCCAACTCCCCACGGGCGGCGTGGACCGGGACGGGCGAGGCCGCCCGATGCGCATCGTGACCTAGCGACACCTAGCTGCTGGCCGGGTGATCGGCTCATCGGCTCAGGCTGTGGCAGGTGCCTCGGTCTCGTAGTCGCGGCTGTCCTCGGCCTCGCGCGGCGACGGGACCGCCTCGTCCAGAGTGCCTGGTACGCGGTCGTGCGGATGGTCGGCGTGGCGCAACGGCGGTACGACGTAGACGGGGTCCACACCAACCCACGAGCAGCGGTCGACGTCCCAATAGCCGGGTCGTGCATTGATCACTGGCGGACACCCCCTCGGTAGCCCCAGGATGCCCGTCCACACCGACAGAGTCAGGCGGATTAGCGACGGCGTCTCGCTGCGCGGATCAGCGACCGAAGTGGAGCGGGTACGCGCGGCGCGTGCGCCCCGCAGCCGGTCCACATGCCGAGCTACATCCGGGGCCCGGACCGATCACGCGATTGGCCGAAAAACCGTTGTGGATAAAGGGATTTCGTCTTCCATCGGCGCCCGACTTCCGGTACTCTTCGAACATGTATTCGAACGACCGGCCGGTGGGGCACCCGCTGCTCGCCGCCGCCCACAACGCGAGTGCCGCGCTGGGCACCGCGGTCCGCGGCGGCGCCTGGCAGCTCTCCGACGACCAGGTCGACAGCGCGATCGCGCTGTCCCTGCGGATCGA
>DATBDW010000023.1:0-9326 GCA_036269735.1 Actinomycetes bacterium | reverse complement strand
GCAGTACAAGGGCGTGCTGAACGTCTCGGACCCGAAGAACCTCGTCGGCCTGATCATCGGTGCGTCCGTCGTCTTCATGTTCTCCTCGCTCGCCATCAACGCGGTGACCCGCGCGGCCGGCGCCATCGTGTTCGAGGTGCGTCGCCAGTTCCGCGAGATCCCCGGGATCATGGAAGGCACCGGCAAGCCGGAGTACGGCAAGGTCGTCGACATCTGCACGCGTGACTCGCTGCGCGAGCTCGCCACGCCGGGTCTGCTGGCCGTGCTCGCCCCGATCGCCGTGGGCTTCGGTCTCGGCGTCGGCGCGCTCGGCTCCTACCTCGCCGGCGCGATCGCGGCCGGCACGCTGATGGCCA
Organism: Actinomycetes bacterium; assembly: GCA_036269735.1. GTDB lineage: Bacteria > Actinomycetota > Actinomycetes > JACCUZ01 > JACCUZ01 > DATBDW01. Next base: position 8,970 of record DATBDW010000023.1, on the reverse strand, counting down.
TCCTGCTGGCCAACTCCGGTGGCGCCTGGGACAACGCGAAGAAGTCCGTGGAGGACGGCGCCAACGGCGGCAAGGGCTCGCCGGCGCACGAGGCGACCATCATCGGCGACACCGTCGGCGACCCGTTCAAGGACACCGCCGGTCCGGCCATCAACCCGCTCATCAAGGTGATGAACCTGGTGTCGCTGCTGGTCGCCCCGGCCGTCGTCAAGCTCTCGATCGGGGCGGACGCGAGCGATGCGCTCCGGGTGGTCATCGCCCTGCTCGCTGCGGCCGTCATCGTGGCCGCGGTGGTCTTCTCCAAGCGCCGCAGCATCGCGGTCGCCGAGGAGAAGGTCGAAGCCGGCGTACCCCAGGTCTGAGCACGGGCGGCCGGACCGTCCCGTGCGGTACGCCGGGGCGGACCGGCTGCGCGACGCCCTGCTGATGGCGGGCTACACCGTCGACGGCGTCGCGGAGCGGCTCGGTGCGGACGCCACGGCGGCGCTGGGCCGGCACGAGACGGTCCCGGCGCGGCGGGTGACTACGGGCGGGGACGGGCTCGACACCCTGGTCCGGCTGTTCCTGCTGCAGCTCCCGGTCGGGCAGGAGGCGGCAGCCCGCGCGCTGCCGTTGGACGCCGCCGTCGACCTCGGCGTGCTCTACGCGGACGGCGACGAGGTGCACGCCCGTCTCGACGTCCGGCCCTACGGCGAGGACGGCGACAGCAGCACGGCGTGGTGGGTCGTCTCCGACCTGGGCACCGGGCTGGACGGCGTCCACCGGCCGCGGGACGCCGAGCACGTGCTGGGCGTCGGTGGCGCCTCGACCACGCTGGCCCAGCTCACGCCGCGCACTCCCGTCGGGCGCGCCCTCGACGTCGGCACCGGCTGCGGCGTCCAGGCGCTGCACGCCAGCCGACACTGCCCCGACGTCGTGGGCACCGACGTCTCGGCCCGCGCGCTGCAGCTCGCGGGGCTGACGGCCGCGCTGTCCGGCGTGCCGATCGAGCTGCGGCCCGGCGACCTGTTCGACCCGGTGGCGGGTGAGGAGTTCGACCTCGTGGTCAGCAACCCGCCGTTCGTGATCGGGGCGCCGGCGGGGGAACAGCACACTTACCGCGACGGTGGTCGCCCGCTCGACGAGCTGTGCGCCGCCCTGCTCCGCGACGGTCCCGGCCGGCTGGCCTGCGGCGGCACCTTGGTCACCCTCGCGAACTGGGTGCACCGCAGCAGCGCCGACTGGGCCGACCGCGTCACGTCCTGGCTGCCGGCCCACGGCGTGGACGCACTGGTCGTGCAGCGGGACGTGCTCGACCCAGCTGCGTACGTCGCCACCTGGCTGGCCGACGCGGGCGAGCGCGGCGCACCGTCGTACCTGCTGAGGTACGACGAGTGGCTAGGCGCGCTCGCGGCGGAGCGCGTCGACGCGGTGGGCCTCGGGTTCGTCGTGCTGCGCCGCACCGACGAGGAGCGACGGGTCACCACGCTCGACTGGCCGCACCCGGTCGGGGTCCCGCTGGGGCCGTCGATGGCCGGGTGGCTCGACCGGGCGCGCTGGCTCGCCCGGCATGAGGCCGACGACGCGCTCGCTGCTGCCACGCTGTGCCTAGCCGCCGACGTCGTCCAGGAGCAGGTCGGCGCGCCGGGGGCCGAGGACCCCGAGCACCTCGTGCTGCGCCAGCGGTCGGGGCTGCGGCGCGCCTTCCAGGTGGGGACGGCGACCGCTGCGATGGCCGGCGCCTGCGACGGGACGTTGCAGGTCGGAGCGCTGATCCGGGCGGTCGCGGAGGTGCTCGCCGAGGGTGGGAACGAACCGCCCGGGAACGTCCCGGACCCGACCGCGGTTGACCTGCTCGCGCAGGTGCGGCTCCTCGTCGAGGCGGGTGTGCTGACACCATCGGCTTGACAGCGCTTGGCACCATGAGCGCGCAACCACGTAGTAACGACGTGCCGGATCCGGCGCGGAATCGATCAGGAATGGCAGGGACCAGCAGCAGATGGCCGCGAACGACCCGGTGCAGGACGGCCTCCGGAGACTGGTGATCGTCGAGTCGCCCGCCAAGGCGAAGACGATCGCCGGCTACCTGGGGCGAGGCTTCGACGTCGAGGCGAGCGTCGGGCACATCCGCGACCTGCCCACGCCCTCGGAGCTGCCCGCCGAGGAGAAGAAGGGCCGGTTCGGCAAGTTCGCGGTCGACGTCAACGCCGACTTCGAGCCCTACTACGTCGTCGACGCGGACAAGAAGAAGAAGGTCGCCGAGCTCAAGCGCGCACTGAAGAACGCGGACGAGCTCTTTCTCGCGACGGACGAGGACCGCGAGGGCGAGGCCATCGCCTGGCACCTCCTGCAGGTGCTCGACCCGCGCGTTCCGGTACGCCGGATGGTCTTCCACGAGATCACCCGCGACGCCATCCGGGCGGCCGTGCAGCAGACCCGCGACCTCGACCAGAGCCTGGTCGACGCGCAGGAGACCCGCCGGATCCTCGACCGTCTCTACGGCTACGAGGTGTCGCCGGTCCTGTGGCGCAAGATCCGCCAGGGACTGTCGGCGGGGCGGGTGCAGTCGGTCGCGACCCGGCTGGTCGTCGAGCGCGAGCGCGAACGCATCGCGTTCCGGATCGCGTCGTACTGGGACATCGAGGCGACCCTCGACACCGCCGAAGGTGGCTCGACGTTCGACGCTCGGTTGGTCGCTGTCGACGGGGCGCGCGTCGCGACCGGCCGCGACTTCGGCAGCGACGGGAAACCGGTCGCGCGGTTCACCGGCGTGCAGCTCGACGAGGCGACCGCGGTCTCGCTCGCCGACGGGTTGCGCGGCAGCGACTTCGCGGTCCGGTCGGTGGAGGACAAGCCGTACACCCGTCGCCCGGCCGCGCCGTTCATGACGTCGACGCTGCAGCAGGAGGCGTCGCGCAAGCTGCGGATGACCGCGCAGACCGCGATGCGGGTCGCCCAGCGGCTGTACGAGAACGGCCACATCACCTACATGCGCACCGACTCGACGACGCTGTCCGAGTCGGCGCTGAACGCGGCCCGATCGCAGGCCCGCGAGATCTACGGCCCGGAGTATGTGCCCGACGTGCCGCGCCGCTACGAGCGCAAGGTCAAGAACGCCCAGGAGGCGCACGAGGCGATCCGGCCGTCCGGCGACTCGTTCCGGACGCCGGGTCAGCTCGCCAACCAGGTCAGCCGCGACGAGCTCGCTCTCTACGACCTGATCTGGAAGCGCACCGTCGCCTCGCAGATGAACGACGCCCGCGGCCAGACGGTCACCGTGCGGCTCGGCGCGACGAGCAGCCAGTCGTCGGGTGGCCGGGACGCTGAGTTCTCAACGAGCGGCACCGTCATCACGTTCCGCGGCTTCCTCGCGGCCTACGAAGAAGGCAAGGACGAGGACAACCGGAGCAGCGACGACGGCGACGAGCGCGAGCGGCGGCTGCCGCTGATGCGCCAGGGCGACGCCTTGACCGCCCTGGACCTGCGGCCCGACGGTCACGCGACGTCCCCCCCGGCCCGGTTCACCGAGCCAACGCTGGTGCGGGCCCTGGAGGAGCGCGGCATCGGGCGCCCGTCGACGTACGCCTCGATCCTCGGCACCATCATCGACCGCGGCTACGTGTTCAAGCGCGGCTCGGCGCTGGTGCCGGCGTGGCTGGCGTTCGCGACGGTGGGGCTGCTGGAGCGGCACTTCGGATCGCTGGTCGACTACGACTTCACCGCCGAGATGGAAGAGGACCTCGACCGGATAGCCAACGGTGAGATGAACCGCGTGGACTGGCTGCGCCGGTTCTACTTCGGCGAGCACGCGGCCGGCGATGGGACGGCCGGCGCGAGCGCCGGGGACCCGGGCCTGCACGAGCTCGTCTCGGGCTTCGGCGACATCGACGCCCGCGAGGTCAACTCGATCCCGATCGGCAACGACATCATCCTGCGGGTCGGCCGGTACGGGCCCTACGTGCAGCGCGGTCCGGACGGCGAGGAGTCCTCGCAACGGGCGTCGGTGCCGGAGGACATGGCGCCCGACGAGCTGACCGTCGAGAAGGCCGAGGAGCTGCTGGCCGCGCCGAGCGGCGACCGCGAGCTGGGCACGAACCCGGGCTCTGGGCTGCCGGTCGTCGCGAAGGCCGGCCGCTACGGGCCGTACGTCACCGAGGTGCTGCCGGACGACGCACCCAAGAGCGCCAAGCCGCGGACCGGGTCACTGCTCGCGACGATGTCGCTGGACACCGTCACCATCGACGACGCGCTGCGACTGCTGTCCCTGCCGCGGGTCGTCGGGGTGGACCCGGCCGACTCGCAGGAGATCACCGCGCAGAACGGGCGCTACGGCCCGTACCTGAAGAAGGGCACCGACTCCCGGTCGCTGGAGACCGAGGAGCAGATGTTCGACATCACCCTCGACCAGGCGCTGGCGATCTACGCCCAGCCCAAGCAGCGCGGGCGTCGCGCCGCGGCTCCGCCGCTGCGCGAGCTCGGGGCGGACCCGACGACGGGGCTGCCGGTGGTCGTCAAGGAGGGCCGGTTCGGGGCGTACGTCACCGACGGGGAGTCCAACGCGACGCTGCGTACGGCCGACTCGGTGGAGTCGCTGACGATCGAACGGGCCGCCGAGCTGCTCGCCGAGAAGCGGGCCCGGGGACCGGCCAAGAAGACGGCGAAGAAGGCCGCCAAGAAGAGCACCGCCAAGAAGACCACCGCCAAGAAGACCACCGCCAAGAAGTCCGCCGCGAAGAAGTAGCCGTGCCCGAGTTGATCACGTAAGCGTGAACTCTGCCCCCGCGCGGCTTGCACGCCACGCTTGACCCCAGTTGATCACGCAAGCGTGATCAACTGGGCGGGGCGGCGCGGCAGGGGCGGCACCGGGCGGGAGGGTACGGCGGTGCGCGGCGGGGGCTCACCTGCGTGGGTGCGGTTGGCGGGGGGCCCCGCTGGTTACCCTGGCAGGGTGAGCTCCCCCGAGGTGCGCGGCGCCGGCGTGCACCCCAGTCCCCACCCGGCGACGCCCGTGCAGGACCACGACGTGGCCGAGGTCCTGCGGATCCCGGCGTTCCGCCGGCTGTGGATCTCGCTGTCGCTCTCCAGCCTTGGCGACTGGCTGGGTCTGCTCGCCCTGACCGCGCTCGCGCCCCGGCTGGCCCACAACAGCTACGCCGCGGAGAACCTCGCGGTGGCCGCCGTGTTCATCCTGCGGCTCGCGCCCGCGATCGTGATCGGCCCGATCGCCGGTGTCATCGCGGACCGGCTGGACCGCCGGGTCACGATGGTCGTCACCGACGTTGTCCGCTTCGCCCTGTTCCTGTCCATCCCGTTGGTCGGCACCCTGACCTGGCTGTTCGTCGCGACCCTCCTCATCGAGATCGCCAGCCTGATCTGGATCCCGGCGAAGGAGGCGTCGGTCCCCAACCTGGTGCCGCGCGAACGGCTCGAGACGGCCAATCAGCTCAGCCTCTTCACGACGTACGGCACGGCGCCCGTCGCGGCCGCGCTGTTCGCCGGACTGGCGCTGCTCACCGGCATCCTCGACAACGCGCTGCCGCAGATCACCCCGGTCGACCTCGCGCTGTACGTCAACGCGGCCACCTTCCTGGTCAGCGGCCTGACGATCCTGCGGCTGGCGATCCCCAACCCGCACACGGGCAGCCAGAAGCGCCCCGGCATCTGGCGCACCCTGGTCGAGGGGTGGCAGTTCGTCGCCCACACCCGACTCGTGCGCGGGCTGGTCGTCGGCATGCTCGGCGCCTTCGCGGCCGGCGGCGCCGTCATCGGCCTGGCACGCACCTTCGTCACCGACCTCGGTGGCGGAGACCCCGGCTACGGCCTGCTCTTCGGCACCGTCTTCCTCGGCCTGGCCGGCGGCATGTTCCTCGGACCACGGCTGCTGCCCGACTTCTCGCGGCGCCGGCTCTTCGGGCTGGCGATCGGCGGGGCCGGCCTGGCGCTTGCGGCACTCGCGCTGTTCCCGAACCTCGTTGTCGCGGTCATCGTCACCCTGGTCATCGGGGCCTTCGCGGGCGTCGCGTGGGTGACCGGTTACACCCTGCTCGGTCTCGAGGTCGCCGACGAGCTGCGCGGGCGTACCTTCGCGTTCGTCGCGACCATGGTCCGGGTCGTGCTGGTGCTCGTGCTGGCGGTGGCCCCGTTGCTGGCCGCGGCGATCGGGACGCATCAGATCGAGGTCACCGACGCGATGACTCTCACCTACAACGGTGCGGCCTTCGTGTTCCTCGCGGCCGGCTTGCTGGCCGCGGCCCTCGGCTTCGCCTCCTATCGACACATGGACGACCGCCGCGGCGTCTCGCTGAGCTCCGACCTCGCATCCGCGTTCAACAGCGAGCCGGTCGGGCTGCGCGCCAACGGCCCCCGCGAGGGTTTCTTCCTTGCGCTCGAGGGCGGCGAGGGCGCCGGCAAGTCGACCCAGGCCGCGTCGCTGCGGGCCTGGCTGGAGTCGCTGGGTCACGACGTGGTCACCACCTTCGAGCCCGGGGGCACCGACGTCGGGCGGCGCCTGCGGTCGGTGCTGCTCGATCACCCGGAACCGTCGGAGGACGCCGCCGGGGGAGTGACACCACCGGCGCTGTCGCCCCGGGCCGAGGCCCTGCTGTTCGCGGCCGACCGTGCGGAGCACGTCGCCTCGGTCGTGCGGCCCGCGCTGGAGCTGGGCCACGTCGTCATCACGGATCGGTACGCCGACTCGTCGGTCGCCTATCAAGGGGCGGGCCGTGACCTGGCCGGCCACGAGGTGGCACGCCTGTCGCGGTGGGCCACCGACGGGCTGCAACCGCACCTCACCGTGCTGCTCGACCTGCCCGCCGCCGACGGGCTGGCCCGGGTGCAGGCTCCCGACCGGCTCGAGTCCGAGCCGCTGGCGTTCCACGAGAAGGTCCGGGAACGCTTCCTCGAGCTGGCCCGGCGCGGCGGCGCTCGCTACCTCGTGGTCGACGCCACCCGGCCGGCCGAGCAGATCACCAAGGAGATCCGCGCCCGGCTGACGCCGATCCTCCCGCCCAGTGCGCAGCAGATCGCCGAGGCCGACGCGATCCGCCGAGCCGAGGAGGAGACCCGGCGGATGGCCGAAGAAGCTCGCCGGCTGGAAGCGGCCCGGGCCCGGGCCGCCGCGGAGGAGCAGGCCCGCCGCGAGGCCATCGACGCCGAGGAACGCGTCCGGCTGGCGGCCGCCGAGGCCGCCGCGCTGGCCGAGGTACGCCGACAGCAGGAGGAGCTGGCCGACGCGGAGCGGGCCCGGCTGGCGGCCGTTGCGGCGGCGGAGGCCCAGCGGGCCCGCGAGGAGCACGCCCGGCAGCGGGCCCTGCACGCCGAGGAGCGCCGGCACCATCGCGAGGCGGCCCACCCCGACCGCGAAGACCGTCGCGGGCACCGCAGCCACCCGGCGTACGACGACCTGAGCGAGCCCGACCGCGACCCCGCGACCCGCCCGCTCAGCCTCGTCGACGAGCTGTTCGGCGGCGGCGACGAGGACAGCATGTTCGGCGGCGACCAGGAGGACCGCACCGTCCAGCTGCCGAGGGTCGACCAGCGGCCCGACGAGCGCCGCTGATGGCGCCCGGCCCGGGTGTCTGGGCCGACCTGGTCGGCCAGGACCCGGTCGCGGGAGTGCTGCGCGCCGCGGTGACGTCGGCCGAGGCGGTGCTCCGCGGCGAGCCGGGGTCGGGCATGACGCATGCCTGGCTGTTCACGGGACCGCCCGGGTCGGGCCGGTCGACGGCCGCCCGGGCCTTCGCCGCTGCGCTGCAGTGCCCGCGGGGTGGTTGCGGCGAGTGCGACGCCTGCCACACCGCACTGGCCGGCACCCACGCCGACGTCGAGGTCGTCAACACCCGCACCCTGTCCATCGGCGTCGATGACGCGCGCGCCCTGGTCTCCCGCGCGGCCCGGCACCCGGCCGGCGGGCGGTGGCAGGTCCAGGTCGTCGAGGACGCCGACCGGCTCACCGAGCAGGCCGGCAACGCTCTGCTCAAGGCGATCGAGGAGCCGACGCCGCGCACCGTCTGGCTGCTCTGCGCGCCCGCGGTCGAGGACGTGCTGCCGACAGTTCGCTCGCGCTGCCGGCACCTCTCGCTGCGCACGCCGCCGACCGACGCGGTCGCCGAGGTGCTGGTACGCCGGGACGGCGTCGATCCGGCGATGGCCGCGTTCGCCGCGCGCGCGGCCCAGGGCCACATCGGCCGGGCCCGACGGCTGGCCACCGACGAGGACGCCCGGCTGCGGCGGCACGCCGTACTGCGGCTGCCTCTCACGCTCGCCGAGCTCAGCGGTGCGCTGCGGGCCGCGGGCGACCTGGTCGACGCCGCCACCGCCGAGGCGGAGGAGCAGGCCGCCGGGCAGGCCGCGGCCGAGGGCGACTACATGCGCCGGGCCCTCGGGGTGGGCACCGGCAGCCGGATGCCGGCCGGCGCGGCCGCCGCGCTCAAGGACCTGGAGTCCGAGCAGAAGCGCCGGGCTACGCGGACCAAGCGCGACTCGCTGGACCGGGCGCTGACCGACCTGGCGGGGTTCTACCGCGACGTGCTCGCGGTGCAGGCCGAGGCGGACGTCGAGCTGGTCAACGAGGAGATGCGCGACGCCGTGACCGGGGTCGCCCGCTCCTCGAGCCCCGAGGCGACGCTGCGCCGGATCGACGCGGTGCTCGCCGCCCGTACCGCGATCGAGGCCAACGTGGCCCCGCTGCTCGCTGTCGAGGCGATGACGGTCAGCCTGCGCGCCGGCTGACGTCTGCCAAGCGGAGAATCAGGCAGACGGGCGGGCGTACCAGATCGTCCGCATCGTCCAGACACCCGGCGCGGTTCGACGTCCCGAGCACACCACGATCGCCAGCTTGGGCGAGCCGATCTGGCTGTAGTAACGGCGCAGACCCTGCCTCGGCTTGACCTGCACCCGAGCGGTGACCCGGTAGCAGAGCTTGTGGGTCTTGCCGAAGACCACCATCCGGTCGCCCACGTGCAGCTTGGCCAGCATCTTGTTGCCGATCGC
>DATBDW010000022.1:0-8948 GCA_036269735.1 Actinomycetes bacterium | reverse complement strand
CGGCGCGAGGACCGTGGCACGGACGACCGGCTCGTGGACCTCGGCCACCTTGCCGTCGGGGAACTCGCTCGGGTTGGTGACGACGCGCTCGGAGCCGTCGTCCATGACGACCCGGTAGACGACGTTCGGCGCGGTCGAGATCAGGTCGAGGCCGAACTCGCGCTGCAGCCGCTCGCGGAAATCATCTTCGACTTCTTCGACAACCTGAAGTCCCGGACCCGCGGCTACGCCTCGCTCGACTACGAGGTCGAAGGCGAGCAGGCGGCGGCGCTGGTCAAGGTCGACATCCTGCTGCAGGGCGAAGGCGTTGACGCGTTCTCATCGATCGTGCACAAGGACAAGGCCTACGCGTACGGCGTGCTGATGACCCAGCGGCTGCGCGAGCTGATCCCGCGCCAGCAGTTCGAGGTGCCGATCCAGGCCGCGATCGGCTCGAGAGTCATCGCCCGGGAGAGCATCCGCGCGATGCGCAAGGACGTGCTGGCGAAGTGCTACGGCGGTGACATCACCCGCAAGCGCAAGCTGCTGGAGAAGCAGAAGGAGGGCAAGAAGCGGATGAAGATGGTCGGCCGGGTCGAGGTGCCCCAGGAGGCCTTCATCGCCGCGCTGTCCACCGAGGTGGGGGAGAAGGCCAAGAAGTGAGCGGCGCCGGCACCGGCGGCTTCGCTAGCGTCGGTGCCATGCCAGGGCGCATCTCATCGGTCAACGTCGTCCACGCCCTCGTGCCGGACGTGCGAGGCGACCTGGACAAGACGGCCATCGACAAGCGACCGGTCGGCGGTCGCGTGCGCGTGACCGGACCGGTCGAGGATGCTGGTGTGGGACTGGCCGGTGACCAGATCTACGACACGGCCCACCACGGCGGTCGCGACCAGGCCGTCTACGCGTACGCCGTCGAGGACCGCGACTGGTGGGCCGCCGAGCTGGGCCGCGAGCTGGCCGGCGGGTCGTTCGGGCAGAACCTGGACACCCAGGGCATCGAGGTGACCGGCGCGGTCATCGGCGAGCGCTGGCAGGTCGGCGACGACGGTCTCGTGCTCGAGGTCACCTCGCCGCGGATCCCGTGCAACACCTTCCAGGGCTTCATGGACCTGCCCCACTGGGTCAAGCGGTTCACCGACCACGGCGCATCGGGTGCCTACCTGCGCGTCGTCGCGCCGGGCACCGTGGGCGCGGGGGACGCCGTCGTGGTCGTCGACCGGCCCGGACACGGAGTGACGATCGGGGACGTGTTCCGGCTCCGGCGTACCCCGGCCGAACGGTTGCAGCGGATGCTCGACGAGCAGCCAGACCTCGCGCCGGACCTCGTCCACGCAGTACGCCGCGACCTCGCCGCCCGGGACCGGTGACCGCTCTCCCCGTTCACTGGCGCGTTGAGGCTGACTTCTGGCGACCCAGGTCGGCCGCAACGCGCCAGTCAACGACTGGCGGCGAGGCGATAGCGGAGCAGGCGACCACGCAGTCGGGCCCGGCCGTGACCCGTGAGGGTCGACTGCCTGGCGACGCGCCACCACCTGCTGGTCCTGACCGGATCCGATGTCAGCCCTCGGGCTGACTCGGCGTCGCCGATGATCATGTCGGGCTGGTGGGCGATCTCCGCCGTCGTGTAACCGAAGCGCTCTGCGCCGATCCGGTGCAGGCTCTTGTCTCGTTGGAGGTCGTGCTCGTGGCGCTCCCGGGTGCGATGCTCGCCGCCGTCACACTCGGGATAGCGGATGGTGCCTACCAGGTGCAGATCTGCCCGCGCGACGAAGGTGGCGCCGTCGAACAGCTCGACCTGGCTCTTCACCGGGCCGAGACCTGCCTCGACGTGCATGAGGCGCAGGACGGACTCCCACCACGACTCGCTGCGGGGGTCGGACAGGGCCAGCGCTCGACGCAACGTCCTGCTACCGCGTGATCTGAGGCGTGTCACCGCGTCGATCTCCTCCGCGGTGGTGCCGGTTCGAAGCGCGCAGTCCACCAGGGGGACGAGGTCGACCAGGGTGAGATCGACAGCGAGCTCCAGAAGGGTGACCGGCGCGGAGACGATCGGGATCCCACTGATCTCCTGGATCTCGGTGTATGCGGAACGCCTGACGTAGAGACCGCTGCGCTGGACGTGCACGTTGCTTTTCGTGCTGGCAAGCAGCAGGTCGCCGCGACCCGGGCTGAGGCCCAACGGCAGCCACCAGCCGCGCAGCTCGGCCGACGTGAGGTGCCCGAACGCGCTGTCCCGCGGCAGGACTCCCGCGACCATCGCGGACAGCTCCGCCAGGGTTCGTGGAGCGTCGGCACGCGCCGTGTAGAGCCCACGGCTGACGCGCTGCCAGCGCGCGCCCCGAAGCTGGGAACGGGTGAGACCGAAGCGCGCCGCCTCCCTGACCGGGAGGGACTGGTCCAGGGCACCGGACGTCATCCCACCAGCGTCGGCACGGCGAACCCCCGGCGGGGGCCTCCATCGAGCAGCTGTGGACAGACGCGGGTCCCACCGACACTGTGGACAACCGGGTGTCGCGCGTCGACTGGCGCGTTGCGGCCGAGTTCCGGTGTCCGGAGTCAGCCGCAACGCGCCAGTGGATGGTTCAGCAGGGGGCGGGTGGCGGATACGGTCGGGGGGTGAGCGTGCAGGAGCGGCCGGCGTCGGTCGGGCGGATGTTCCTCGACCGGGTGGCCGCGACACCGGACCGGGAGGCCTTCCGCCGGCCCGTCGGCGACGGCTGGCAGTCGATGACGTGGCGGGCGGCCGGCGACCGGGTCGAGGCGCTGGCCGCGGGCCTGCTCGAGCTGGGCGTGGGCCCCGAGGAGCGGGTGGCGGTCATCTCCTCGACCCGGGTCGAGTGGATCCTCGCCGACTGCGCGGTCATGTGTGCCGGGGCGGCGACGACCACGGTCTACCCCACCACGAATCCCGACGACGTCGCCTACATCCTCGCCGACGCGGAGGCCGTGGTCGCCTTCGCCGAGGACGACGACCAGCTGGCCAAGCTGCGCGACCACCGCGCCGACCTGCCGGCGCTGCGCACCGTCGTGACCTTCGACGGCGCCACCGGCGACGGCCAACGGAACGACGAGGGCTGGGTCATCGGTCTCGAGGACCTGGCTGCGCGTGGCCGGGAGCGGCTGGCGCAGGACGCGGACCTGGTCCGGCGTACCGTCGAGAAGATCCAGCCCGACCAGCTGGCCACCCTGATCTACACCTCGGGCACGACGGGCCGTCCGAAGGGGGTGCGGCTCTCGCAGGACTGCTGGGTCTACGAGGGCATGTCGGTCGAGAACGAGAAGCTGCTCACGCCCGAGGACGTGCAGTACCTCTGGCTGCCGCTCTCGCACGCGTTCGGCAAGGTGCTGCTCGCGGCCCAGGTCGCCACCGGTTCGGCCGCCGCGGTCGACGGCCGGGTCGACCGGATCATCGACAACCTCGCCGCCGTGTCGCCCACCTTCATGGCCGCCGCACCGCGCATCTTCGAGAAGGTCCGCGGCCGGGTCGTGACGATGGCCGAGGAAGAAGGCGGCCTGCGCCTGAAGGTGTTCCGTTGGGCGTTGGGCGTCGGGCGACGGTATGACGAGGCGCGGGCCGACGGCGCATCGGCCGGCCCTCTGCTCGTGGCCCAGCACGCCGTCGCCGACCGGCTGGTGTTCTCCCGGCTGCGAGCACGGTTCGGCGGCCGCCTGCGTTTCCTCGTGTCGGGCAGCGCAGCGCTCTCGACCGACGTGGCGGAGTTCTTCCACGCCGCCGGGATCGTGGTCCTCGAGGGCTACGGACTCACCGAGTCCAGCGCCGGCACCTTCGTCAACCGGCCGGACAACTACCGGCTCGGCACCGTCGGGTTGGCGTTCCCCGGCACCGACGTGCGGATCGCCGAGGACGGCGAGGTGCTGCTGCGCGGGCCTGGCGTGATGCAGGGCTACCACGGATTGCCCGACCAGACTGCGGAGGCGCTCGACGCGGACGGCTGGCTGCACACCGGCGACATCGGCGAGCTGGACGACGGCTTCCTGCGGATCACCGACCGCAAGAAGGACATGATCAAGACGTCCAACGGCAAGTACGTCGCGCCGCAGGCCATCGAGGTGCTGTTCAAGGGCGCCTGCGCGCTGGCGAGCCAGATCGTGGTCCTGGGCGACGGGCGCAGCTACTGCGCGGCCTTGGTAACCCTCGACGAGGACGCCCTCGCGGCGTGGGCGAAGCACCGCGGCATCACCTCGTCGTACGCCGAGCTGACCCGTCACCCGGACGTGCGGGCCGAGGTCGGTGCGGCGATCGACGGCGTCAACGCTCGGCTGAACCGCTGGGAGACCCTGAAGCAGTGGCGGGTCCTCGACCGCGACCTGACGATCGAGGACGGTGAGCTGACGCCGAGCTTGAAGGTTCGTCGCAAGGTCGTCGAGGCGCACTTCGCCGACGACATCGCGGCGATGTACCCGAACGCCTGAGATGCCCTCGGCACCGCCGGCCGGTGACGTCGCACCCCGCGACGGCTCGCTTCCCGCGGAGTCACTGGCGGGCCTCGGCGACCGCCCGTTCGGGGTCTACCTCCACGTGCCGTTCTGCGCGACCCGGTGCGGCTACTGCGACTTCAACACCTACACGGCCACCGAGCTCGGCGGCGGCGCATCGCAGGACTCCTACGCCGCGACGGCGGCCGCCGAGGTCCGGCTTGCGCGACGGGTCCTCGGCGACGCCGACGTCACCGCCGCGACGGTGTTCCTCGGCGGTGGTACGCCGACCCTGCTGCCGCCCGAGGACCTCGCCCGGCTGCTCGACGTCGTGCGCGGCGAGCTCGGCGTCCGCCCGGACGCCGAGGTCACGACCGAGGCGAACCCCGACAGCGTCGACGAGCGGTCCCTGGCGCGGCTTCGCGAGGCCGGGTTCACCCGCGTCTCGTTCGGCATGCAGTCGGCGGTGCCGCACGTGCTTGCCACGCTGGACCGCACGCACGACCCCGACCGGGTCCCGCTGGTGGTGCAGTGGGCGCGGTCGGCCGGCTTCGAGGGCGTCAGCCTGGACCTCATCTACGGCACGCCGGGCGAGTCGCAGGACGACTGGCGGCGCAGCCTCGGCGCGGCGCTCGACACCGGCCCGGACCACGTGAGCGCCTACGCCCTGGTCGTCGAGGCGGGCACCCGGCTCGCGGCCCAGGTCCGCCGGGGCGAGGTCGCGGCGCCCGACGACGACGAGATGGCCGAGCGGTACCTGCTCGCCGACGAGGTGCTCGGCGGTGCCGGCATGGGCTGGTACGAGGTGAGCAACTGGTCGCGCGGCGAGCACCAGCGGGCCCGGCACAACGAGGGCTACTGGCTCGGCCACGACTGGTGGGGCGTCGGGCCCGGCGCGCACAGCCACGTCGGCGGCACGCGGTGGTGGAACGTCCGGCACCCCGTGGCATACGCCGCGCGGCTGTCCGCCGACGAGAGCCCGGCGCAGGGACGCGAGGTGCTCACAGCTCAGCAGCGCCAGGTCGAGCGGGTGCTGCTCGGCATCCGGCTGCGCGAGGGGCACTCGATGGCCGACGTCTCCTACCCGGACGCTGCCGCCGCGATGGTTGACGAGGGACTGCTCGACAAGGCCGCCTTCGACATGGGCCGCGCCGCACTGACACTGCCGGGCCGGCTGCTTGCCGACGCCGTGGTCCGCCGGCTGGTCTGAAGCTCACTCCTTGAGCGGGCGCCCCGATGCGTCGGTGGTCCAGCCATTCGCGCCGGCCAGGTAGAGGATGCCCTCGACGAAGCCCCACAGGCTCCCGATCCCGCAGGTGAAGATCGTGACGACAATCTGGATGATCCCGATCGAGGTGTAGCCCAGGTAGAAGCGGTGCACGCCGAAGCCGCCGAGGAAGATGCCGAGCAGTCCCGCGGCCAGCTTGGACTTGGCCAGTGGGTCCACGTAGCCACCGGCGTAGCCCGGATACCCCGGGTAGCCGGGCGGCGGGTAGCCGGGCGGCGGGTAGCCGTACGGAGGCGGCGGGTAGGGCTGCGGCCCGGGCTGACCGCCGTACCCGTAGGGCGGCGGCCCTTGCGGTGGTGGCCCTGGGGGTGGTGGCCCACTGGGTGGTGGCCCTTGGGGTGGTGGCCACCACGGGCCGCCCGGAGCCGGCCCTTCGCCGCCCAGCCGGACGGTGTCGTCGCTGGGCGGCGGCCCGTCCGGGGGCGGGAAGGAGTCGCTCACGTCAGACCGGCACCACGACGGTCTTGAGCAGCTTGTCGGCGAAGGTCTGCCGCTTGCCGTCCCAGATCGGCCACAGGTAGCCGAGGTAGCACGGGATCGAGTCGACGATGTGCACGAAGTAGCGGCCGATGCCGAGGCCGCCGCCGATCGGCTGACCGGTCGCCTCGGCGAGCAGCCGGGTGCCGGCGATCTTCTTGCCGTACGACTGGCCGGTCAGGCCGCCCTGGTAGGCGTTGTACAGCGACCACGCGAGGGCCGCGAGCCAGACGATCGACCCGAGCGGCCGGTTGATCTCGTAGAAGATCGCGGCCACGATGAACGGGCCGACCGTGTCGATGAGCGACCCATAGACGCGCTTGCCCCAGTCGGCGTACGCCCCGGGGTTGGCCGGCGGTGCCCCGTAGCCGGGTGCGCCGTAGCCGGGTGCGCCGTAGGCCGGTGCGCCATAGCCGGGCGGCTGACCCTCGGGCGCGCCGTAGGGCGGCTGCCCGTAGCCCGGTGCCGGTTCGGTGGGGCCGCCGTAGGGGGCTCCGTAGCCCGGCGTCGCGCCGCCCGGTTCGGTCGCGGGCGGGGTCGGTGGGGCCGGCGGAGGTGGCGGTGGCGGGGTCGGGTCGCCGGTCGGGATTCCCTCGGGCTGCTCGGGCTGCTCGGGCGGCTCGGGTGGGGTGGTGGTCATGTCGGGCTCCTCCTCAGGGTCGGCCACAGGCTAGGGGGCCGGGCCACCATGGGTCACGTGTTCGCGGCCGCGGGTTCCTCGGCGACCGGGCCGGTCCCGTCGGCGCCGGTGACGAAGTCGATGAGCTGCTCGACCCGGCCGAGCAGGCTGGGCTCGAGGTCGGCGTACGTCGAGACCGCGCCCAGGATCCGGCGCCAGGCCGCCGGTGGGTCGACCGGCCAGCCCAGCCCGGCGCAGACGCCCTCCTTCCAGGGCGTGCCGCGTGGGACCTCGGGCCAGGCGGAGATCCCGAGCGCCGCCGGCCGCACGGCCTGCCACACGTCGACGTAGGGGTGACCCAGGACGAGGACCGACCGCGACGGCACTCGTGCGGTCACCTCGGCCGCGAGCCGGGACTCCTTGCTGCCGGGGACGAGATGGTCCACCAGGACGCCCAGCCGGCGCCCCGGGGCGGGCCGGAAGTCGTGGACGACGGCCGGCAGGTCGTCGACACCCCCGAGCTGCTCGACCACGACGCCCACGACCCGCAGGTCGTCGCCCCACACCTTCTCGACGAGCTCCGCGTCATGGCGCCCCTCGACGTAGATGCGGCTCTCGCGGGCGACCCGGGCGCGGGTGCCCGCGACGGCGACCGACCCTGACGCGGTACGACGGCCGGCCGCCGGCGGGTGTGCACCGGTTGGCCGGACCAGCTCGACCGGGGCGCCCTCGACGAGGAACCCCGGGCCGAGCGGGAACACCCGGTGCCGCCCGTGACGGTCCTCGAGCGTGACCGTGAACCCGCCTGCAGTCTTCTCGCAGCGCACCACGGCCCCGCAGAAACCCGTCTCCGCGTCCTCGACGACGAGGTCCCGGGCCGCCTCGAGGGTCGGGGCGGCGCGGCGCCGGCGCCCTGAGCTGGACCAGGTGCCGGCGAGGACGTCGGTCGGGTAGCGGTCCATCGCTGCGAGCGTCCCGGCCCCGCGGCCCGCGCGCCAGCGGACGCGCCGGAGCCAGGTGGGCGGACTGTCGCCGTACACTGGCACTCTGGCTACGGGAGTGCCAGCGACGACGACGCGTACGACGGGAGGTGGGCATGCTCGAGGACCGCAAGCTCGAGGTTCTGCGCGCCATCGTCGAGGACTACGTCTCCACCCAGGAACCGGTCGGGTCCAAGGCGCTCGTCGAGCGGCACAACCTCGGCGTCTCGCCGGCGACGATCCGCAACGACATGGCGTCCCTGGAGGACGAGGGCTACATCGCCCAGCCGCACACCAGCGCCGGGCGGATCCCGACCGACAAGGGCTACCGGCTCTTCGTCGACCGGCTCTCCAGCGTCAAGCCACTCTCCAACGCGGAGCGTCGCGCCATCCAGTCCTTCCTGGACGGCGCGCTCGACCTGGACGACATCGTGGCGCGCACGGTGCGGCTGCTGGCCACGCTGACCCAGCAGGTCGCCGTGGTGCAGTACCCGTCGCTGTCCCGGTCCAGCGTGCGGCACGTCGAGCTGGTGCCGCTGAGCACCACCCGCCTCCTGGTGGTGCTGATCACCAGCACCGGCCGGGTGGAGCAGCGCGTGGTCGAGTCCGGCAGCGAGGTGTCCGACACCCTGCTCGCGGAGCTGCGCGCGCAGCTCAACGCGGCGACGGTCGGCGTCCGGCTGCCCGAGGCGGCCGGCCTGCTCGACGACCTGCCGGACCGGTTCGGGGCCGACGAGCGGCCCGTGGTCGCGGCGGTGCTCGCCGCCCTGCTCGAGAGCCTGGTCGAGGAGCACGAGGACCGGGTGGTGCTCGGTGGCACGGCCAACCTCGCGCGGTTCGGACCGGACTTCCCCCTCACCATCCGCCCGGTGCTCGAGGCGCTGGAGGAGCAGATGGTCCTGTTGCGCTTGCTCGGCGAGGCGAGCGACCCGTCCGTGCTCCAGGTGCGGATCGGGCACGAGAACGCGCACGAGGGGCTCACCAGCACGTCGGTCGTCAGCGTCGGCTACGGCACCGAGAGCGAGATGCTCGCCAAGCTCGGCGTACTCGGACCGACCCGGATGGACTACCCCGGCACGATGGGAGCGGTCCGTGCCGTGGCCCGTTACGTCGGCCGGATCGTGGGCGAGGGATAAGTGGCAGGCACGCAGACCGACTACTACGA
>DATBDW010000021.1:0-39696 GCA_036269735.1 Actinomycetes bacterium | reverse complement strand
GCTCGAGGACCCGTACGAGAAGATCGGCGCCGAGCTCGTCAAGGAGGTCGCCAAGAAGACCGACGACGTCGCCGGCGACGGTACGACGACTGCGACCGTGCTCGCCCAGGCGCTGGTCCGCGAGGGGCTGCGCAACGTCGCCGCCGGCGCGAACCCGATGGCGCTCAAGCGCGGCATCGAGAAGGCCGTCGAGCGAGTGAGCGAAGAGCTGCTCAAGATGGCCAAGGACGTCGAGACGAAGGAGCAGATTGCCTCCACCGCCTCGATCTCCGCTGCTGACCCGGCCATCGGCGCCATGATCGCCGAGGCGATGGACAAGGTCGGCAAGGAAGGCGTCATCACCGTCGAGGAGAGCAACACCTTCGGCCTCGAGCTCGAGCTCACCGAGGGAATGCGCTTCGACAAGGGCTACATCTCCGGGTACTTCGTCACCGACCCGGAGCGCATGGAGGCCGTGCTCGAGGACGCCTACGTCCTCATCGCGAACTCCAAGATCTCCGCCGTCAAGGACCTCCTGCCCCTGCTGGAGAAGGTCATGCAGGCCGGCAAGCCGCTGGTCATCATCGCCGAGGACGTCGACGGCGAGGCGCTGTCGACCCTGGTGGTCAACAAGATCCGCGGCACGTTCCGCTCGGTCGCCGTCAAGGCGCCCGGCTTCGGTGACCGCCGCAAGGCCATGCTGCAGGACATCGCGATCCTGACCGGTGGCCAGGTCATCTCCGAGGAGGTCGGCCTCAAGCTCGAGAACGCCGGCACCGACCTGCTCGGCCACGCCCGCAAGATCGTCGTCACCAAGGACGAGACGACGATCGTCGAGGGCGCGGGCGACGCGGAGCAGATCTCCGGCCGGGTCAACCAGATCCGCGCCGAGATCGAGAAGTCGGACTCCGACTACGACAAGGAGAAGCTCCAGGAGCGTCTCGCCAAGCTGGCCGGCGGCGTGGCCGTCATCAAGGCGGGCGCCGCGACCGAGGTGGAGCTCAAGGAGCGCAAGCACCGCATCGAGGACGCGGTGCGCAACGCGAAGGCGGCTGTCGAGGAGGGCATCGTCGCGGGTGGTGGCGTCGCACTCCTGCAGGCATCGACCACCGCGTTCGAGAAGCTCGACCTCGACACCGACGAGCTGACCGGTGCCAACATCGTGAAGATCGCGCTGGAGGCCCCGCTCAAGCAGATCGCCATCAACGCCGGCCTCGAAGGCGGCGTCGTGGTGGAGAAGGTGCGCAACCTCGAGGTCGGTCACGGCCTCGACGCGTCGACCGGCGAGTACGTCGACATGATCAAGGCCGGCATCATCGACCCGGCCAAGGTCACCCGCTCGGCGCTGCAGAACGCCGCGTCGATCGCCGGCCTCTTCCTCACCACCGAGGCCGTCATCGCCGACAAGCCCGAGAAGGCTCCGGCGGGCGGCGGCATGGGTGGCGGCGACGGCGGCATGGGCGGCATGGACTTCTGAGTCCAGCGCCACTCCCGCACAGCACCGCCGCACGCACAGCAAGGCACGACGGGCGGTCCCTCTGTCGAGGGGCCGCCCGTCGGCGTTTTGCGCCGTCGCCCGCCCGTTATGCGGCAGGGTCGGCGACGCTGTCCAGGTGGGCGAAGGCCCGCGTGTAGGACTCTGCCGCGCTGCACTCGACGTACGGGACGCCGCGCTCGGCGCAGAAGTCGCGGACGAGTGGTTGCAGCCGACGCAGTGAGGGCCGGGGCATGCTCGGGAACAGGTGGTGCTCGATCTGGTAGTTGAGGCCGCCCAGCGCGAGGTCCACGAACGGTCCGCCCCGGATGTTGCGCGACGTGATGACCTGGCGGTGCAGGTAGTCCCAGTGGTCCTCCGGTCGCTCGATCGGCATCCCCTTGTGGTTAGGGGCGAACGACGCCCCCATGTAGAGACCGAAGACCGCCTGCTGCACCGCGATGAACGCGACCGCCTGCCAGAACGGGAGGACGAGGGTGACGACCACGAGGTACGCCGTCACGTGCAGCAGCAGCAGCGACCCCTCTAGCCAGCGGGCCGACACAACTCCGCTGCGCAGGGCCCGGACGCTGGCCACGTGCAGGTGCAGCGCCTCAAGCAGCAGCATCGGGACGAACATGTAGGCCTGGCCCGACGCGAACCAGCGGCGGAAACGGCTACGACCGTGCATCTGCTCGGTGTCGAAGATCAGGGCTCCGGCGCGCACGTCGGGGTCCCGCTGGAGGTCGTTGGGATGCGCGTGGTGGCGGCTGTGCTTGTCCTGCCACCACCCGTAGCTGAGCCCGATGCCGACGTTGCCCACCACAAGGCCGAAGGCGTACGCGGCCGGCCGGGTCCGGAAGATCTGGCGGTGCCCGCCGTCGTGGCCGAGGAAACCGAGCTGGGTCGCCATCACACCGAGGAAGGCCGCGGTCAGCAGCTGCCACCACGACGACCCGATGAGCACGAACGCGGTCCAACCGGCGACGAGACAGACGGCCGTCGCGGCGATCTTCCAGGAGTAGTAGCCGGGCCGGGACCGGAGGAGGCCGGCCGCCTTCACCCTGCGGGAGAGCTCGGCGTAGTCCGACCCGGCACCATCGGTCGGCGGGCTGCTGAGCAGGGGAGGGGAGACTTCTGCAGCCACGAGGTGCCTTCCAGGGTCGACGTCTGGTTCGCCGAGGTCTGGGACGCCCCATTGGACTGGTGCCAGCGCTGAGCCTACGCGACGCGGGACCATCGCACGCGCCCCTGCTGAAACGATCACGGTTCCGTGATCAGTTGTCATCGACCGCGGCAAACAGTCTCAGGTTCGGCGGAGTTGATCACGGGACCGTGGTCAACTCGGCAAAGGGTCGTGGGCCGGTCAGGCCAACGGCGGCTTGGGAGGAGGGGGCGCTGTCGGTGTGCGTCGATCGGCCGCCGTTGGTGGGGCTGTCAGAGCAAGCGCTGTTTGGACGAGGGCAGAGGGTCGGGGCTGGGTCCGCCGCTCTCCTGCCCCCGGACCTACCAACACACGGCCCGGCCTCTCGTGCACTGATTCCGGGGTCCAGGGGCCGACACTGTGTGTTCTTGAGTCCGGACCCGTGACTGATGCGGCTCGTGGTGCCACGGCTCGCCGTCCACGACCACTCTGCGACACATCCGGTGCGCACGACACCGATGTGCCGAACTCCGGGCCCCACCGATGTCCACCAGCACCAGTTGTGTCGCCGAGTCGTCTGACGGCGGGAGAGTCAGTCGTCACTCCCGATCGGCGAGGTGCGCGCGAGCAGGGTCGGGCTCGTAGGGGGTCGGCCACCAGTCGGAAATCTCGGCGAGGCGGCCGTCGGCGACTGTGACGAACACGAGCGCGTCGCCGTCTTCGCCCTCGCGGTCGACCGCAACGCGGAGCCTGGCCGCGCCGCCGGACTCGTCGCCGTAGGCAGACAGCAGTTGCAGGTGCCAGACGTCGGGGTACTCGCGGTTCCACCTGACGTAGGCGCCCCGGCCGCGTACGACGTCGCGGGCCTCGAGCTGTTCGACGTACCGCCTGATCAACGCCACCGTGTCGGTCACGGCGACGACGCTAGGCGCGTCCTCCGACACGCGCCCCTTCGAGCGGGCGGACCCAGGTGGCGACGCCGGCGTCGAGGTGCAGCTCGGCGTCGCACTCCGCGGCCGCCTCGGGGTCGTGGGTGGCGAGCACGACGGCAGCCCCGCGGTCGGCCTCCGCGCGCAGCAGCAGCACGACCCGCGCCCGGTTGACGGCGTCGAGCTCGCTGGTGGGCTCGTCCGCGAGGACGGCGCCGCCGCGCTGGGCCAGGCCGCGCGCCACCGCGACTCGCTGCTGCTGCCCTCCGGAGAGCTCCTCGATGAGCTGGTTGCCGGCGCTGCCGAGCCCGACCGCCTCGAGGGCGGCCTCGGTGCGTTCCCTGGCCTCCTCGGGGTTGACCCCTACGGCGAGCTGAGGGACCAGGACGTTCTCGGTTGCGGTGAGGACGCTGGCGAGAGCGTTGTCCTGGGGGACGAGCACGACTCCGGCGGCGCTGGTCTGGTCGCGGTCGTGCACGGGCTCACCCGCCACCTCGACCCGGCCGCGGGCAGGTGTCACGAGCCCGGCCAGCACCCAGAGCAGGGTCGTCTTGCCGGCGCCGGACGGGCCGGTCACTGCGACCATCCGGCCGGGGGCGGCCCGCAGGTCCACGCCGGCGAGCACCTCGTGGCCGTCGTAGTCGACGTGCACGTCGACAGCGACGATCTCCGTCGCCACTGTCTCCGTGCTCACGCCGCACCTCCGCGCGCTTCGCCGCTGTCGGTCTTGTCCAGCCGGACCGCGTCCTCGTCGACGATCGTCACACGAAGCAGCGAGCCGGGTGGCACCCGCTCCAGGACGTCGGGGGGCAGCGTGAGGGAGCCGTCGCGCGCGACCACGGCGTACTCCTCCCCGCGCCGGCCCTCGGCGCCCACCCGGCCGTCGCGGATCGTCACGGTGCGCGGCAGGCGTTGCGCGACGTCCGGGTCGTGGGTGACGGCGACCACCGTGGTGCCCAGGTCGCGGTTGACGTCCATCACCGCGGTCAGCACCTCGTCGCGACCCTCGTGGTCGAGCTGGCTGGTCGGCTCGTCGAGCAGCAGCAGACCGGGCCGGCCGGCCAGGCCGACGGCCACCGCGAGCCGCTGGCGCTGGCCGGGAGTGAGATGAGCGAGCCCGGTGGTCGCGACGTCGGCGAGGCCGACGAGATCGAGCACCTCTACCGGCTCCAGCAGCAGCGTCGGTGCCTCGTCGTCGTCAGAGGTGTCGCGACTGAGTCGCCGCGCACCGCGTTGGGCGAAGCGCACGTTGTCGATCGGGCTGGCGTAGGGCAGCAGGTTGCGCATGGCACCCTGCAGGACGACACCGACGTCACCGGCCCGCATCCGGGCGAGGCCACGCTCGTCCATCCGCGCGATCTCGTGGGTCCCGACC
Source organism: Actinomycetes bacterium (assembly GCA_036269735.1). Taxonomy (GTDB): domain Bacteria; phylum Actinomycetota; class Actinomycetes; order JACCUZ01; family JACCUZ01; genus DATBDW01. The sequence goes on along the minus strand of DATBDW010000021.1, from coordinate 34,795 downwards.
GTGAGCCGTCCGGCGCTCGGACGCAGCAGGCCGGCGAACAGGTTGAGCAAAGTCGACTTCCCCGAGCCCGACGGCCCGAGCAGGCCGACGACCTCGCCGGCCGCGACGTCGAGGTCCACTCCGGACAGAGCGACGACGTCGTTGCCCTCGAGACGGTAGATGTGCACCAGGCCGTGGCACGCGACCGCGAGGCCGGTCATGGTGCCCTCCGCTCGTTGCGGTGTCTCATCGGACTCCTTCCCGCAACCGGTCGGGCCGACCGGTGCGCAGCTGCAGGGCGGCGACGGCGAGGCCGACCATGACGAGGAGCAGGCCGAGACCCAGGAGCGCGGTCCAGCCCGCGGCGGCGTCGGGCCCGTAGCGCACGGGGACGAACACCGGGGGGTCGTCGAACTGGGGGAGTGCCGGCTGCACGACCCAGGTGGCGACCAAGGCCGCCGCGGCGCCGCTCAACAACGCGACCACGACGCTGCCGACGTTCTCACGCAGCAGTAGGGCGCGCACGGTACGTCGACGTACGCCGACCACGCGCAGCGCGGCGACCTCATAGGCGCGCTGGCGGCGACCGACGTACGCCGCGACCAGCAGTGCACCCACGGCAACGACCACTGCGGCGGCGCCGCACACGAGCAGCAGCCGCAACGCGAGCACCGCGCCGTCGCCCGCGTAGACACGTTCGAGCTGGCCCCGGGTCTCCCGGCTGGTGACCGCGACGCCGTCCTTGGCCAGATCGGCGCGCAGGTGCCGTTCCGCCGCGGGGTCGTTGCGCGAGAGCCAGATCTCGCGGTCGCCCAGCGTCGACACCGGGTCGAGCTTGAGGGCGAGACCGAGGTCGACGAGGACGGCTCCGGCGCCGAGCCGCGGCACATAGTCGACGTGGTTCGAGGTCAGGTAGCGCAGCGTCCCGCCGTCGAGGCCGTCCGTTGACGCGACCGGGAGCGCACCCTCATCGAGGCTGACGCTGCCACCGGTGGCGCCGATGATCGCGGGCAGCGGCTCGGGTGAGTCGCCGTGGACGATCTCGGCGAACGGTCCGCCCGGCGCCTGGATCGTCACGCCCAGGTCGGTGCCGGGGGTGAGACCCACGACCGGGCCGCCCAACGAGGGCGCGCCGGGCCGCCAGGCGGTGGGCGACCCGAACCCGTCGGGGAGCGGTCGCGCCGTCCCTGCACCAGCCGGTGCGAGCGCGAGCGAGGTGAGCGAGAGATTCGCGGACGCGCTGTCGATGTCGGTTCCGGGGTGGTCCACCGCCATGGCCGCCAGCGTGCACCGGGTGGTGCATCCGCCGGGCAGCACGGCCGAGTAGGTGTGCGCGCCGGGCCGGAGGTGGCCGAGGGTGACCAGCTCGGACTTGCCGTGCTCGTCGAGGCGCGCGGTCAGGCGAAGGGGCGACGGGGACGTCATCGAGGTGACGTCGGCGCCGACCTGCAGGGTTCCCGGCCCGAGCACGATCGGCGCCGGCAGTGGGGGATCGAGCAAGGACCGCACGGAATGGGCCGGCTTCGCGTCCGGTGCACCCCACTGCATGATGTGGTCGGCGCGCCGCGAGTCGACCGCGAGCAGCCGGGTGTCCTGGTTGGACGACGTCAGCTGGACAGCGGCCATCGCGTAGTGGCCGGTGGGGTCGGCCCGGCGTACCGCGTCGAGCAGCCCGAGATGGCTGGGTGCCCGCACCTGCAGCACCACCTCGGCGCCGGTCTCGGCCGCGGCCCGCTCGTGCCGGTTGCGCTCGGCGACCGCCCAGGCCTGTACGCCGACGAGCAGCAGGCAGGTCGCGACGGCAAGCACGGACGCGATCCGCGGAGTGCCTGGTCGCCGCGCGATGCCCGCCCAGCCGACCGCACCGGCGGCGTTGCCGCGCTCGAACGCGCGTTCGCCGCGGCGCCGGGCCACGCGCACGAGCAGCCGGGCCGCGAGCAGGCCGCCGGCGACGGCAATCATGCCCGGGGCGAGGAGCGCGACCGGGCTGGGCCTGGTGCCGCGGTCACTGACGAGCTGCACCGCGCCGGCGATCGCCAGAACGACGACGACGCCCTCGACCAGGCCTGCGCGCCGCCCCCCGCGCCGCGGCGGGACTCGGCGGAGCAGCTCGGACACCGGCCGCCGGAAGACGGCCCGGCTGGAGATCGCGGCGACGACCAGCCCGCCGGCCACCGTGCCGATGACCGTGAGGAGCACCGACCAGGTGACGACGACCTGCGTCCCGGGGGCAAAGGCGCGCGACGCCGATCCCCGTACCGCGAGGTAGCCGAGCACGGTGCCGAGCGGTGCGGCGACGAGCAGCAGCAGGAAGATCTCGGCCAGCCCGAAGCGGCGGGTCTGCCGGGCGGTGAGACCACGCAGCTTGGCCAGGCCGAGCTCGGGTGAGCGTTCTTCGGTGGCCGACCCGACGACCAGGTAGAGCGTCCACCAGCTCAGCAGCACGAGCTGGGTGACGGCCAGCGGTGCGGCGATCCGGACGAGGTCGCGGCCGTCGTCGGCCCGTCGCAGCGACGCGGGCAGCTGCGAGTTGACGTTGAGCTGGTAGATCGTCGCCTTCTTGGTCAGCACGCGGATCTGGTGCCGCAGCAGCGGTCCGTCGTTCAGGCGGACCTGAGACGGAAGCACCGGGACGTCGACGTCATACGTCGTGATGCGCCCGAGTTTCGCCCCGCCGGGACCGACGAACGTCGGGTCGGCGACGGGCGGGTTCTCGCCGTTCGCTCCGAACGGGGTGGCCTGGGGGTAGAACACCGAGAAGTAGGGGCGGCCCGCCCAGTACGCCGACTGGACCGACACCGGGTCGAAGGTGCCGACCACGCGCGCCGTCAGCGACGGCTGGATGCCCCCGCCGATCACGGACGCCGAGTCCGGCAGCGCGACAGTGGTCCGGTCGCCGAGCTTGAGGCCGAGCAGCGCCATGCTGCGGCGGGTCACCAGCGCCTCGGTGCCGTTCGTGGGGCATCGGCCGGCGGCCAACGTCACATGGGCACAGAGCCCGGCCCGCTCCACGACCTGACCGTCGACCTCGCCGCCCTTGAACGGACCGGCGGTGGGTGCGTACTTCCCCTTGCCGGCGTAGGAGAGGCGCGGAGTCCCGAACGACGGGTTGCGCAGCACCTGGTGCATGAGGCTGACGGCGAACGGACCGTCGCGGGTGTCGTTGAGGCCGACGACGGAGCCGATCGAGGGCAGCGAGAGCTGCACCGAGAGGCTGAAGGCGTCGGCCCGGCGCAAGGCATCACGGACGATCGACTCCTCGGCCGCCCGGGAGTACAGCGGTGCGACGACCGACGCAGCGCTGGCCACCGTGGCGAGCACCAGCACGATCAGCGCAGTACTGCGGCGGAACCACAGTCCCGTGAGTGCCAGCCGCAGGGCAGTGCCCCCCGCGCGGCGCGGCCGCCTGCTCATCGGGCCTCCCTGAGCCGGTCCGGTACAGCCGACGCAGCCAGCGCCCGGCCGACCACCACGGAGACGGCCCCGAGCAGCACGAGGCAACCGATGATCGTCGCGGCCACCGGCGTCCAGGCAGGACCGAGGACGAGCGGGAGGAACCGGTTGCGGGTCGCGAACAGCGGGATCTGCGGCAACGCCGCCTGCGCCGCGAGCAGGCCGAGCACCGACCCGGCCACGACACCGAGGGTGGCGACGACGAGGTGCTCACGCACCGAGGCCCGGGTCACGGTGGTCGCGGGTACGCCGACGATCCGCAGCCCCGCGAGGTCGCGCGCGCGGCTGGCCCCCGAGGTCGCCACTCCGACGACAAGGACGGCCGCGGCGAGGATGACGGCCACTGCGCCGGCAAGCAGTGCCAGCCGCAGCGCCAGGGACGGCCCTTCGCTGGCGAGCGCGGAGGCGTGCGTGCTGGCCGTGTCGCGGCCCAGAACATGAAGGCCGTGCCGGGCCAGCTGGTGGCGCAGGACCGTTTCCTTGGCCGGGTCGTCAGCGGCAAGCCACACGGCGTACGTCGACAGCGCCGGCGAGACGCTCGGTCCGGTCGCGGTGGCGTCGAGGTCGACGAGCACGCCACGTCCGCCCGACCGGGGAACCTGCGGCACGCGACCCGCCACGTTGAAGGCCGAGTCGCCCGCGGCCAGGTCGGGGGCGCTGACCCGCGTCCCGTTGACGAACGGGTTGACCGGGAGGGGGGTCAGGCCGCCGGTGCGGATCGCAACCGGGCTCACCGGTTTGTCTCCGCGCTGGGCGATCACCGGCGTACCGAAGGAATCACCGACGAACGACAGGGTCTTGCCGGGCCGCACGACGTCGCCGCCCGGGTCGTTGAGGTCGAAGGGTCGCGGCTGCCAGCTGCCCTTCGCCGCGGTGTCGAGGTCGACGGGCGCGAGGGCGCCCGGGGTGCCGGCGGCGAGGCTGCGCACCTGGAGCTCGACGAGAGCTTCGCCGAAGCTGCCGAAGGTGCGGTCGACCTCGACCCGCTCGAGCCGGCAGCCCGAGGGACAGTTCATGGTGCCGGTGTAAGTTCCACTGCCCTCCTGCATTACGCCGAGGTCGACGTCGTGCACAACGCCCTCGTCGTCGCCGAGGCCGAGCCGCAGGCGCATCGCACCGAGGTCGAGCTGTGGCTGACCGGGGATGGGCGGCTGCCCTGGTCTCGGGGCGAAGTCGGCCACGACGCGCAGGGCCGTCCCCCGGACGATGACGGGCGGCGGCAGCGGCGCGGTGAGCGCCTGGAACGTGTCGCGGCTCGGCCGACCCCGGCTGTTGCCCCAGCTCGCGATGCGCGCGAACGCGCGCGGTTCGACCGCCGTGGTGCGCGGGCCGACCGGGGTAGCCGAGGAGACCGTGACGACCGGCGTGGCGAACCGACCGTGGGGGTCGATCGCCAGCACGGCCTGCCGCAGCGCGAGGGAGCTCGCCGCGTCCACCGTGAGGACGACCGGAGCACCGGCCTCGACAGCAGCCCGGGTGGTGCGGTTGCGGTCGGCCACGGTCCACGCGTCCACCGCGAACACGAGCAGGGCGCACGCCACCGTGACGATCGCGATGAGGCGGCGCAGCGCCGGGCGGCGGGCGATCTGCAACGCCGCCAGGGCTGAGGAGACGCGGCCTCTCCGCAGGTTGCGGCGAGCCAGCGGGCCAGCGGTCGGGATCGTCGCCTGGGCGAGAAGCAAGCCACCGGCGATGGCGAGCAGGCCCGGCGCGAGCAGGGCAACCGGGCCGCCGTTGCCGGAGAGCAGGGTCACGACTCCGGCGGCGGCCGCGGCGACGACGGCGCCCTCGACCAGACCGACCTGCAGCGCCGAGGCGCGCGGCGGGACCCGGCGGAGCAGTGACGTCAGGGGCTGACGCAGGGTCGGGGTGGCGGCCGCCAGGATCGCCAGCAGACCGGCGAGCACCGAGGCGAGAACCGCGAGAGCGACGGCCGAGCTCCATTCGGGGTGCACGCCGGGCTCGAGCCACAGCCGGGTGGCCACCTCAGCGGCGAGCCAGCCGAGCCCGGTGCCCAGGACACCGCCGACGACGACGAGCAGACCGAGCTCCCGCAGCAGCATCGTGGCGGCACCCACTGTGCCGTGGCCGCGCAGCCGCGCCAGCGCGATCTCGGGGCGTCGTTGCTCGGTCGCCGCCGCGCAGACGAAGGCGAGCACGACGATGCCGAGCACGGCGAGCTGTACGGCGAGCAGCGGGATGACGATGCGGGCGTCGTGGGTCTGTCGCTGCGCCGAGCGCACGAGGCTGCCCAGGTCGCTGGTCGCGCCCGCCCCGTCGACCGTGCGCGCCTGGGCGTCCACGGCGCTCGTCGCGCCGGAGATCTCGTTGATCGTGGTCGCGTCCACCCGGCTCGGGATCAGCGGGATGTCGAGGTGGGTCGCGAGCTGCTGCCACGGGTGGGCGGCGAGCGTGGCCCACGGGGTGTACAGGTCCGGGACCACGCGGGCGGCCTGGTCCTCGGCGGTCGGCCGGGCCTGGGTGGATCCCTGGCCGCGCACCGACCAGTACGGCGACGCGGCGTCCAACGGGGCGTAGATCCCGACCACCGTGAGCTGGGTTCGCACGCCGCCCTGCGTCGGGTCGCCGTCGGAGACCGTCACCGCCGCCCCCGGCCGGGCGCCGAGGACGGCCGCGGCCTGCTGGCTCACCAAGAGCTCGCCCTGGGCCCGCGCACAGCGGCCCGCGGCCAGGCGCAGGTGCGCGCACACCCCGTCCCGGCTGACCAGGCGGGTGCGGGCGCCGAGGGCACCCGTGCCGGTGACGGACACGGGCGCCTCGGCACCGCCGACCGGCCGGCCGAACTCGGCCGGGACGGCCGTACGCACCGCGGCGGCCAGCTTGGCCGGCGAGGCGACATCGGTCGCGGTGTCGGCGACCACCAGGGCCCGCTCGGCGGGGGTGGCGGCGATGACGACATGGCGCAGCACCGACTGCTCGACGGCTCGCGCATACAGCGGCCCGAGCGCGGCCGCCGCAGTGACGAGGGCGGCCAGCACCGTGACGAGCACCGCCTGCCGGGGTCGGTGGCGCAGCGCGGCAGCGGTCACCGACCCTGCCGCCATGCCGCGCTCCTCCTCGGTGTCCGGGAGGGACCGGGCTGCTGTCCCGACCGCTCGCCTGCCACCGCGGGCGGGCACGGCAGGTCCGGCGTGTCGTCCGGGCGAATCCCTCGCGTCGGCGTACCGGGACCCGGGTGGCCCGGGGAGTGGCATGGCTACGCTCCCGCACCCATGACCGCGCCGCCGAGAGGGACAGCATGATCGTGACAGAATCGTTGCGGCTGGGCCCCGGACCTGTCACAGATCGATGACAGCCTGCGCCACCGGCGGCGTCACCGCCCCGCGAAGCTGCCGGCGACGCGGCGCTCGGCGTCGTCGTACGACGTGCCGGCCTGGGACAGCAGCTGGCTGATGCCGGCCAGGGCCTGCTGGAGGCCGGCCGCGCTGCGGTTCCAGTCCTGGTAGAGCCCCTGGAACCGGTCCTGGGCCACGCCGGACCAGCTGCCGCTGATCGGCAGGACCCGGCTGCGCAGACCGGCCAGCTCGGACTCGATCGACCCGGCCGTGCCGTTGACCTGCTGGGACAGGTCGATCAGCTCGGCCGGGGTGACGCGGAATGCAGTCATGCTCGTCTCCTGGGACGGGACGCCGGTGGCCCGGACGGGTCGTGGCGCCGTGACCCGCGGAACGCTACGGAGATGCCGGACCGCCGCCGTCGAGTTGTGCACAGGTGGGTGCTGGCCCTGCTGTCGCTGTCCCTGCTGTCCCTGCTGTCGCTGTCCCGCCGTTGGGCGTGCGGACAGGTCAAGGGCGGCTTGGGATGAGGGAGTCGGCTCGGTCCCGCCGCCGCTCCCTCGCCGTTTGCTCCACTCGGCGACACAACTGGTGCTGATGGATATCCGAGTGGCCTTCTTGTCGGCTCACCGGTCTCAGCCGCACCGGATGCGTCGCGGAGTTGCCGCACACCGCGCAGTTGGCATCACCAGTCACATCAGTCTCGGATCCCCGCACAACGGCAGTCAAGGGGACCCCCTGTGACGGCTGAAAGTGCGCCGAACGACCCCCCTTGTGTACCGATAGGCGAGTAGCGGCAACGACGGGAGAGCGACGATCAGACCCGGCCGCCGTCCTCGTCCGAAGCCGGTCTTGATCTGACGCACGCCGAACGGCGGGCGAGCCGACCGACCGCCGCCCGCCCCCTCATCCCAAGCCGCACTTGACCGTCGGCCCAGCCGGTCACGGCCTCCAGGACGGCTCGCGGCCGGCCATGCCGAGGGCACGCTCGAACGTTGGTGCGTCGTCGGGTACGGCGACGACGGGGCCGAACAGGCCCTGGCGCGCCGAAGGGTCGTCGGCGGTCCGGGAGGCGAACCCCAGGACGGCCTCGGCGTCCGCCGGCGCACAGCGGAAGTCCTGCCCGGTCGCCGTCGCGAGGTCCCAGCCGTGCAGCACCAGCTCGTCCAGGGCCACCAGGCCGGTCAGGTCGCTGGGCATCGTCACACCGCCCGCCTCGGAGAAGCCCTGCCAGGCGGCTGGGTCGTCCCAGGCGGCGGCCAGTGCCGACAGCCGCTGGGGGAGCACCTCGCGCCAACGCGGGTCCGGCTTTGCGGCCGTTGCCCCGCCGGGTGCTGGGCCGCCGTCGACAGCATGCTCAGCGGTGGACTTCTCGGCGGCCCAGGCGAACGCGAGAGTCAGCCCGCAGACGTGGTCGAGCAGCGCACCCACCGAGTAGCCCGGGCACGGAGTGGGTCCGACGAGGTGGTCGTGGGTGACGCCGTCGAGCACGCGGCTGAGCTCGCGGGCGGCGGGGTGCAGGTCGAGCATGTTGAGGTCCTCCTCGGGGCGGGTGTCTCCGGAAGGCTGACCCGGCGGGAGCGGCCGACTCATCGGCGTACCCCTGCTCAGTTGGGTGCCAAGGCGCCGACCGGGGCGACGACGACACCGCTGCGTTCGCACACCCAGTGCGGGTCCTCCCCCAGGTCGGGAGTCACGTGCAGCTCGTGCGGCGTGGGGTCGTCGGGGACCTCGATGTGGTGCGGGCCGTTCGCGTCGTGGGAGACGGTGCAGGCCGGCCACCGCCCGACCTGCTCCAGCAGTGCCTCCTGGACGTCCTGGGCGACGAGGCAGGCGAGGTACGGCGCCCCGTCGGCCCACTGCTCCAGCCACCAGCGCCGGGCCGAGAGCACCTCGTCGACGACGGAGACCGCCGCAGCCGTGTCCAGCCCCCGCGCGGCCAGGTCGTGCAGCACCCGGGCGCGGGCCTCGAGCAGCGGCTGGGACACGACGCCCATGATGCCCTGGCCGGTAGGACAGGATCGGGAGGTGGCCGTTCTCGTCGACCCTGCGATCTGGCCGTTCCGCGACCGGCTCTGGTGCCACCTGGTCAGCGACTCGTCGTACGACGAGCTGCATGCCGTCGCCGAGGCGCTCGGCATCCCGCGGCGCGGCTTCCAGGGCGACCACTACGACCTGCCCGCCGACCTGCGCGACACCGCCATCGCGCTCGGGGCGGAGCCGGTCACGGGCCGCGAGCTGATCACCCGGCTGCGGTCCTCCGGCCTGCGCCGCGCCCACCGCCACTGAGCCGCGCGAGCAGGTCTTCCGCCGGGCGCGAACGGGGGAGGCCGACGGCGCCGCGAGGCGGCACACTGCGCGCATGTCGAAGAGCAGGGTGGCCACCTGGCAGCGCCACGTCCATCCGACCGACGACAGCCACCGGGTCACGACGCTGGAGCTTTTCTTCGATCTCGTGTTTGTCTACGCCCTCACCCAGGTCACCGCCCTGATGGCGCACCGGCCGACCTGGACCGGCGGGCTCGAGGGCCTGATCATGCTGGGTCTCCTGTGGTTCGGGTGGTCGGCGTACGCGTGGCTCGGCAACCAGGCCAAGGCCGACGAGGGTGTGCTGCGGCTGGGTCTCGTGGTCGCGATGACCTCGATCTTCGTCGTCGCCCTCGCGATCCCCCGCGCGTTCGACGATCCGCACGGCGGGATACCACCCGCGGCGTTGCTGGTCGCGGGCCTCGTGGTGACGCGGGCCGTGCACCTCACCGTCTACTTCGTGGCTGCTGGGGACGACACCGGACTACGTCATCAGCTGGTGGTGACCTCCTTGCCGATCGCCGGCTGGGCCGTCTTCATGGTGGCCGGCGCGGTGGCCCACGACGGGCTGCGGCTGCTGCTGTGGTTCCTCGCCCTGACCGTCGACTACGTCGGCATCTTCGTCTCGTCGCGCGCCGGCGGCTGGCGGCTGAACTCGGCGCCGCACTTCGCCGAGCGGCACGGCCTCATCGTCATCATCGCGATCGGAGAATCGATCGTCTCGACCGGCGTCGGTGCCGCGCAGTTCTCGCTGACCCCCGTCGTCCTGCTCGCTGTTCTCCTGGGAGTCGCGATCAGCGTCACCCTGTGGTGGTCGTACTTCGACGTCGACGCCTCGCTCGCCGAGCACGTCCTCAGCCGGCACCGCGGCGAGGCCCGGTCTCGACTGGCCCGCGACGCGTTCACCTACCTGCACTTCCCGATGGTCGTCGGCATCGTGTTCCTCGCCCTCGGCATGAAGAAGGTCGTCGGCTCGGTGTCCGACTCGACCGACCACCAGCTCAGCGACCCGTTGACCGGAATGCCGCTCGTCGCGCTGTACGGCGGCATCGCGCTCTACCTGCTCGCACACATCGCGTTCCGGCTGCGCTCCCTGCGCAAGGTGAACTACCCACGGCTCGCCGTCGCTCTCCTGCTCATTGTTCTGATCCCGGTCGCCTGGCAGCTGCCGGCCATCGTCGCGCTCGCCGTGGTGGCGGTGGTCATGGTCGGGCTGATCGTCGACGAGGCACGGCGCTACTCGCAGCTCCGCGCCGACGTGCGCCACGCGACCGGCTGAGCGCTCACCTCTCGAGGTGTGCCAGCTCCGCCAGCACGTTCGCCCGCGCCCCGGACTCCCACTGCTCGTGTCCGTACGCCGTGCGGAACAACGGCTCGTGAGCGACCAGGCCGCGCAGGACCGCTGCCCGGCCACGAGCGAAGGACGCGTCGTCGACGTGGGCGTACTCCCGGCGTACCCCGTCGACGTACGTCGAGTAGCGCTCCGCAGTCGCGGCGAGCACGCCGAGGTCGGCGTCGCAGAGCACCGCGCCGTCGCGGTCGCCGTCGGCCACCTCGTGGGCCGCGGTGACCCGCACGAGCCGGGCGACCCGCGCGACCGTCGGCTCGGGCACCTGGAGACGGTGCAGCATCGTCGTCGCGAGCCACGCGCTGCGCTCCTCGTTGTCAGTGGCCTTCGGGTCGTAGACGGCGTCGTGGAACCACGCCGCGAGTCGCACCGCGTCGGCGTCGTCGGCCGCGTCCGCGAGCAGGTCGACTCGGGTCAGCACCTCGTCGAGATGGGCCAGGTCGTGGTAGGCCCGGTGCGGCTCGGCCCAACGACCCAGCAGGTTCGCCCCGGCTCCCGCGACGTCGTCCCGCGCACCGATCCGGCGACCCAGCGCCAGCCAGTCGACGGCGAGGTGGCGCATCGGCGACACGTCAGGCCGCCAGCTCGACGGGCAGCGGCTGCTCGTGCACGACGGTGAGACCCGAGACCGCCCGAGTCAGGACGACGTAAAGACGGCGCAGGCCCTGCCACGTCGACGGCTCAGCCGCGACGATCGCGGCCGGCTCGACCACGACGACCTGGTCGTACTCCAGTCCCTTGGCCAGTGTTGCGGGCACCAGCACGACCCGCTGCTCGTCGGCGTCTGCCCGGCCCAGCACGCCGTGCGGGACGTCGAGGCCGGCCGACAGCGTGTCGACGAAGTCGTCGGCGACCACGACGCCGACCGAGCCCGGCTCGGTGAGCAGCCGGCGTACCTGTGTGGTCACGGCGCCCGGGATGTCGCTCGCTGCGACGAGCTCGAGCCGGCCGTCGTTCTCGCGCACCGACTCGGGCGCGGCGATGCCCTGGGCCATGTGCGGCAGCAGTCGGGCCGCGAACTCGATCACGGCGGCCGGCACGCGGTAGCCGCGGGACAGCACCTCGACGTGGGCGTCGGGCTTGCCGAGATGGGTCAGCGTCTGGTCCCACCCGGTCGTCGCCCACGGGGTGGTGCCCTGTGCGATGTCGCCGAGCACGGTCGCAGCGGCCGTCGAGCACCGGCGCCCGACGACCCGCAGCTGCATCGGCGAGAGGTCCTGCGCCTCGTCGAGGACGACGTGACCGAGGCTGGGCACCCGCTCGACCAGGTCGCCGGCCTCGTCCACCAGCACCGCGTCGGCCAGTGACCAGGGCGCCGTCTTGGGGCCGCGGGCCGGCTTGGCCCACAGCAGTGCGGCCTGCTCCTGCTCGTCGAGCACACCGTCGGCCGCTGCGGCGAGGACAGCAGGATCCGAGAGCAGCGACAGCACGACGCGCACCGGGTCGACCGCCGGCCACAGCGCGTCGACCGCCTTGCGGACCGGGACACTGCGCGCGACCGTGTCCTGCACACGGTCGTCCGGTGACTCCCCGGCGCCCTCCATCTTGGTGAGCACCGCGTGCGCGAGCCGCTGCGCGAGCATGGCCCGCGCGGCGCCGTACCGGACGTCGCGGTCACGCAGCTCGGCGACGATCTCACGCAGCTCGTACGCCGGCACCCGCCACGTGCGTGATCCTCGCGGCACCACCAGCGGCTCGGTCGGCTCGACGAGCCCGGCGTGCACGGCGCGGTCCAGCACGGTGGCCATCCGCGGGTCGCCCTTGAGGGTCGCCACGTCCGGCGCCTCGGTGGAGCGGACCTCGACGCGCGTGCCGACCAGCTCGTCGAGGGTCATCTGCCGCACGTCCACCTCGCCGAGCGCGGGCAGCACGGCCGAGATGTAGCTGAGGAACGCCGAGTTGGGGCCGACCACGAGCACCCCGCCGCGGCGCAGCCGGTCCCGGTGGGTATAGAGCAGGTACGCCGCGCGATGCAGCCCGACAGCTGTCTTGCCGGTGCCCGGCGCGCCCTGCACGCAGATCGTCTCGGTGACGTCGGCCCGCACGATCACGTCCTGCTCGGGCTGGATGGTGGCGACGATGTCGCGCATCGGCCCGACGCGTGGCCGCTCGATCTCCGCGGCAAGAATTCGACTGTTGCGGCTCTCCTCGGTTTCGTCGAGCAGGTGCTCGTCCTCGTAGGCCGTGATCCGGCCGCGGTCGAACCCGAAGCGCCGGCGCAGCCCGACGTGCATCGGCTCGGTGCGGGTCGCCCGGTAGAACGGCGTGGAGACGTCGGCCCGCCAGTCGACGACGACCGGGTCACCCTCGTCGTCGTGGACGTGGCGGCGGCCGATGTAGAAGCGCTCGGCGCCGTGCGCGGAGGTGGCGCCGAGGTCGAGCCGGCCGAAGAACAGGGGGGTCCCGGGGTCGTCGGTCAGCGCCTGGACCCGCTTGCGCAGGGAGGACGCGAGGTAGGCCTCGGACACGGCGTCGCCGCCGTGCGCGTCCAGGGCGAGGGTGGTCGCGCGCATCGCGGCCAGGTCGGCTCGGGCTGCGGCCAGATAGGCCTGCTCGGCGGCCAGGGTCGGATCGGCGGGGTGGGGGGTGGTGGGCTCCGTCTCGGGATGGGCTCCTGCGGGCACGCGGCAGCACGCCTCTCGTCTCGTCGGCGGCACAGTCCGGCACAGCGCAGTACCGCCGAGGTCGTCGCTCGGCTCGTCGGTTCGGGTGGGCGCAGCAGGTTATCGCCGTCGGCCCCGCCCGCGAAAGCCCCTTTCCGCCGGCCGCCCCCGCACGTGTCAGCCGCTGAACGCCATATCTGGCGTTCAGCGGCTGACAACCCATCAGAGGGGTGAGGAGGAGACGGCCAGCAGGGCCCGGCGCAACCGGACCAGCCGCACGTGCAGCAGCGTCGGGGAGGTGGCGGTCGTGGCGAACATCAGCCGGGCGACGAGCACCTGGGCGGTACGCAGGGACCGGGCGGCCTCGTCAGGCGCGACGGGGACGACCACGGGCGGGGCGACGGCGAGCCCGTCCACGCTCTGCACCAGCGCCGCGATGGCCGCGTCCACCTCCTCGACCGCCGGGTCGCGCGGGGCCAGCACCGCTGCGCGCAGGGCGTCCGCCACCTGCCACCACACCGGGAACGGCACCGGGTCGTCGACGCTCTTACGGACCAGCGCAGTGGCCACCAGGTGCTCGGCCAGGCGACCCGCCAGCTCGTCGCCCACGGCGTCGTCCGCGCCGCGCCAGGCGGGCGCGACCCGTCCGTCCACGAGAAGCTCGACGGGGTTGGCGGCGACGGTCATGGCCACTCCTTTGTTGCGCGGACTGCTGTGCTCTGCAACGTTGCGCCCGAGCCTGTGAACTACCTGAGCGCCCTCTGCGGACTTGCTGCGGAACCACCCTTGCCCTGCCCCTCAGGTCTGGCCCGCCGGGTGGGCAAGGGGAAGGATGAGCCGCATGCCCGAACTCCTCGCGCCGACGTCGTACGCCAGCGGTACCGCGGACCTGCCACTCCTCGGGGAGACGATCGGCGCTAATCTCGACCGGACGGTCGCACGGGTCCCGTCCAACGAGGCGCTGGTCGACCTCGAGAGCGGCCGGCGCTGGACCTACGCCGAGCTGACCGTCGACGTCGACCGGCTGGCACGCGGCCTGCTGGCGATGGCTGTCGCGAAGGGCGACCGCGTCGGCATCTGGGCGCCGAACTGCCCGGAGTGGGTGCTCGCGCAGTACGCCACGGCGAAGGTCGGCGCGATCCTGGTGAACATCAACCCGGCGTACCGCACGCACGAGCTCTCCTACGTGCTCAAGCAGTCCGGCGTGGGCGTCCTCGTCACGGCCGAGTCGTTCAAAGCGAGCGACTACGTCTCGATGGTCGCCGAGGTGCGCCGTGACTGTCCCGCCCTGCGCGAGGTCGTCGTCATCGGTACGCCGAGCTGGGACGCACTCGCGGCCGGGGCCGATGCGGTCGGCGACGACGACTTGCACGCGAGGTCGGCCGACCTGTCGTTCGACGACCCGATCAACATCCAGTACACGTCGGGAACGACCGGCTTCCCGAAGGGCGCGACCCTCTCGCACCACAACATCCTCAACAACGGCTACTTCGTCGCCGAGATGTGCGGCTTCACCGAAGACGACGCCGTGGTCCTGCCGGTGCCCTTCTACCACTGCTTCGGCATGGTGATGGGCAACCTCGGCTCGACCTCGCACGGCTCGACGATCGTCATCCCGTCGCCCGGCTTCGACCCGGCCGCGACGTTGCGTGCCGTGCAGGAGACCGGCGCCACGGTGCTCTACGGCGTACCCACCATGTTCATCGCCGAGCTGTCGTTGCCCGACTTCGCGTCCTACGACCTCTCCACGCTGCGCACCGGGATCATGGCCGGCTCGCCGTGCCCCGTCGAGGTCATGAAGCGGGTCGTCGGGGAGATGCACATGTCGGAGGTGACGATCGCCTACGGCATGACCGAGACGTCGCCGGTGTCGACCCAGACCCGCCGCGACGACGACCTCGAGAGGCGTGTGTCGACGGTGGGCACCGTGCATCCGCACGTCGAGGTGAAGGTCGTCGACCCGGAGTCCGACGTCACCGTTCCGCGCGGCGAGACCGGCGAGCTGTGCACCCGCGGCTACTCAGTGATGCTCGGCTACTGGGACGAGCCGGAGAAGACAGCCGACGTGCTCGACGCGACGCACTGGATGCACACCGGCGACCTCGCGACGATGGACGCCGACGGCTATGTCAACATCGTGGGCCGGATCAAGGACCTCGTGATCCGCGGCGGTGAGAACGTCTACCCGCGCGAGATCGAGGAGTTCCTCTACTCCCACCCGGACATCGCCGATGTGCAGGTCATCGGCGTACCGGACGAGCGGTACGGCGAGGAGCTGTGCGCGTGGATCCGCGTCCGCGACGGCGCCGACCCGCTGGACGCCGCAGCAGTGCGGGTGTACTGCGAGGGCAAGCTCGCGCACTACAAGATCCCCCGTTACGTCCAGGTCGTCGACGAGTTCCCGATGACGGTGACCGGCAAGATCCGCAAGGTCGAGATGCGCGAGCGGTCCATCGAGCTGCTGGGCCTGCAGGACGTCGCCGCCGCGAAGCACGCCTGAGGTTCGACCAGATCGAGGTGATAGGCACCGGCGTCGCCCGGGCGGTGAGTTCAAGGGCGGCTTGGGACCAGGGACCCCGAATCGGTCGGTGCGGGCTTCTCCCGCTCTTCATGGTGACCGGCGACACATCTGGTGCCGGCGGTGCCCTTGACTCGGGTTCGTTGCCACGTCAGGACTCTGGTGCACCAGATGCGTCCCGGAGCTGTTGCCGGCTGACCTCACCGACCGCTTCAGTCACATCGCCACTACGCGCGGACCTACCGACACACAGTTGGGCCCCATTCAGGGCTCCCGAGCCGCACATTGCCGGGGACGGTGTGTTCTTGTGTCCTGACCACGAACGGCCGGTCAGCTCTGCACCCAGCGGAGCCCCCTCCTGCATCCAAAGCCGCCGTTGACCTGACCGCACCACGAACGGTGGGTCAGATCAGCAGCCAGCGGAGCCGCCTCCCGCATCCAAAGCCGGTCTCTGTCCCGCCTTCTACGGTGTGTGCATGGGGTGGGGCAAGGACGACGTGACCGCGGCCAGGGCCCGGCTGGCCGACGTGGTCGCCGAGCTGCCCGGCGTCGTGGTCGAGGAGGCGTACGGCCACGTCGGATACCTGCTGGCGAAGAAGAAGTTCGCCTGGCTGCTCGTCGATCACCACGGCGACGGGCGGCTCGCGCTGTGGGTCAAGGCGCCGGCCGGCGAGCAGGAGGCGCTCGTCGGTGTCGACCCGGTGCGCTACTTCGCACCGCCGTACCTCGGGCCGAGCGGTTGGGTCGCGGTCAACGTCGACCTCGGCTCCCGGCCGGACTGGGACGAGGTGGCGGCACTGGTCGTGCAGTCCTGGCGGATGTCGGCCGGCAAACGCGCCGTCGCCGCATACGACGAGGGCCATCCCGCCGGCTGAGCACTACGAGCGTCTCCCGGCCGGCCTGACGGCGACCGCCACCTCGACCACGTCGCCAGACTGCCCCAAGGGGGTGCGGGAGGCCTGGTGAAGGGCCATGCTGCGAATCATGACGTGTCCGTCGTGCGGGGAGGTGGCTCTCGCGACGGCGAAGTTCTGTGCCGAGTGCGGCAGCCCGCTGCCCGCGTCCTGCCCGGCCTGCGGCGTCCCCCGCATGCCCGGCGCCAAGTTCTGCATCGAGTGCGGTACGCCGGTGGACGTACTTACGGTTCCCGGCGGTCCGGCTGTGCCGGTCCAGGCGCCTCCGGACCGCAGCACCGGGCCAGGGCCGGAGGCCGAGCGGCGGCTCGTCACAGTGCTCTTCGCCGACCTCGTCGGGTTCACCCACCTGTCCGAGTCCCGGGACTCCGAAGAGGTCCGCGAGCTGCTCACGCGGTATTTCGAGGTCTGCCGGACGCTGGTCGCGCGCCACGGCGGGGTCGTCGAGAAGTTCATCGGGGACGCGGTGATGGCGGTCTGGGGAGCCCCCGTGGCCAACGAGGACGACGCCGAGCGCGCGGTCCGGACCGCGCTCGAGCTGGTGACGGCGGTGGCGGCGCTGGGCGAAGACGTCGGGGCAGTCGGCCTGCAGGTACGCGCGGGCGTGCTCACGGGGGAGGCAGCGGTCAGCCTCGCCGCGACCGGGGAGGGTCTCGTCGCCGGCGACCTGGTGAACTCCGCGAGCCGGATTCAGTCCGTCGCCCAACCGGGGACGGTTCTCGTGGGCGACACGACCCGTCGGGCGACCGACGCCTCGGTCCGCTACGAGCCGGCAGGGACGCACAACCTCAAGGGCAAGGCCGAGCCGATGGCCCTGTTCCGGGCAACGCAGGTCGTCGCCGGCCGGAGCGGGTTGATGCGGGCTGAGGGCCTCGAGGCGCCGTTCGTCGGCCGCGACCGTGAATTGCGGATGCTCAAAGACCTGTTCCACGCGACGGTCGATCACCGCACGCCGCAGCTGGTGACCGTCAGTGGTGTCGCCGGGGTCGGCAAGTCGCGACTGTCGTGGGAGTTCGAGAAGTACGTCGACGGGCTGATCGAGGGTGTCTGGTGGCACCGAGGTCGGTGCCTTTCCTACGGCGACGGCGTCACCTACTGGGCATTGGCCGACATGATGCGGATGCGGGTGGGATCCGTCGAGGGCGAAGCCTCGGACGCGGTCGCCGCCAAGCTCGCGGCGACGGTGGCGGAGTTCGTGCCCGACGCCGAGGAACGCCGGTGGATCGAGCCACGGCTCGGCCAGCTGCTGGGACTTGACGACGGGGCACCGACGACCGGGCAGGACGACCAGTTCGCCGCCTGGCGGCTCTTCGTGGAGCGGATGGCCGACGTCGGGCCCGTCGTGCTGGTCTTCGAGGACCTGCAGTGGGCCGACACGTCCCTGCTCGACTTCGTCGACTACCTGCTGGAGTGGTCACGCAACCATCCCATCTTCGTGCTCGCGCTGACCCGCCCGGAGCTCGTCGAGCGGCGACCGACCTGGGGCTCCGGCCGGCGCAACTTCAGCTCCCTTTACCTCGAGCCGCTCGGACCCGAGGCGATGCACCGCCTCCTCGACGGGCTGGTGCCCGGCCTGCCGGCTCCAGTGATGGACACGATCCTCGACCGCGCAGAGGGCATCCCGCTGTACGCCGTCGAGACCGTCCGCATGCTGCTGGACCAGGGGCAGCTCGAACAGGTGGGCGGCGAGTACCGGCAGACCGGTCCGATCACCGACCTTCAGGTGCCGGAGACCTTGCACGGTCTGATCGCCGCCCGGCTCGACGGCCTGGGCCGGACCGAGCGGCTCCTCGTGGAGGACGCTGCTGTGCTCGGCAAGTCGTTCCCGCCCGAGGCGCTCGCGGCCATCACCGGGACGCCGGTCGCCGAGCTGCTGGAGCCGCTGGCACTTCTGGTGCGCCGGGAGATCCTCACGGTCACCAACGATCCCCGCTCACCGGAGCGAGGCCAGTACGAGTTCGTCCAGGACCTGCTGCAGAAGGTCGCCTACGACACCCTGTCCCGCCACGATCGTCGGGCGAAGCACCTCGCCGTCGCCACCCACCTCGAGGCCGACCAGGCAGCCGACGACGACGACGTGGTCGAGCTGATCGCGGCCCACTACATCGAGGCCCTGCACGCTGTTCCCGACGCGCCGGACGCCGCTCAGACCAGGGCGCGAGCCCGCGAGATGCTGCTCCGCGCGGGAGACCGGGCCACCGCACTCGCCGCCCCGGTGGAGTCGTTGCGCTACTTCACCCAGGCTCTGGAGCTGACCGACGACGCTCTGGGCAGGGCGCGGCTCGACGAGCGGGCGGGCGCGGCTGCCGCCACGGCCGGGCGCGCCGTGGAGGCCCGCCTCCATCTGGACCGGGCCATCGCCGCGTACGAGACCGAGGGGCAGACCCATGCTGCGGCCCGGGTGTCCGCGGAGCTGGCCGAGGTCGACTTCTACGAGGGCAGTCTGCACGCCGCGATCGCCCGGATGCAGGCTGCGCTCGATGTGCTGTCGTCGGAGCAGCCGGACGCCGACATCGCCCAGGTCTCCGCACAGCTCGGTCGCCTGCTTTTCTTCGTCGGGCGCACCCAGGAAGCGCTCCCGCACCTTGAATGCGCCCTCGAGGTGGCCGAGCTGCAGCTGCTGCCCGAGATCCTGGCGCAGGCCTTGAACACCAAGAGCCTGGTCCTGCTCTCGCTGCGGCGGCCCGTCGAGTCCGATGCCCTCATCGAGAAGGCGCTGACGGTGGCCCTTGCTGCCGACCGGCACAGCGCTGCGCTGCGGGCCTACTTCAACCGCGCCGAGCGGCAGTCCGACGTCCTGCGGATAGACGAGTCGTTGGAGACCTACCGGGTCGGCCTGGCTTACGCCAGACGCGTCGGGGACAAGTTCTACGACCTGTCCATGCAGGCCGGGTCGATCAGCACGCTGCTCACCCTGGGGCGCTGGGACGAGGCCCTGGCGATCGCGCAGACCGTCACCGCCGACGAGCACCTCACGAACCTCCAGCTGATCGTCGTCGAGCTCGTTCCGGCAGCCGGAGCCCTGGTCCGGCGCGGTGACGTCCAGGGAGCCAAGGACTACCTGGCACGGCTGCCCGACGCCGCGGACTCGGAGAACGTGCAGAATCGCGCGGCCCAGCTCGCCGTGCTCGCCGCGATAGCGAGAGCCGAGGGGCGCCCGAAGGAGGCCCTGGACCTCGCCAGGCACGCCCTGGAGGCCCAGGCGACGCTCGGCCTGATCGCCAGGGGGCCGACCGAGGGGATGATCGAGTCGCTCGAAGCGGCCTTCGCCCTCGAGGACGAGGCAACCGTCGAGGAGCTGCTCGAGCTGGCCAGCCGCCGACCGCCGGGGGAGGGAACCCAGATGATCGACGGCCACCGGTTGCGCTTCACGGCTCGGCGGAGCTCCTTGCGCGGTGACGACGAGAAGGCCGCGACCACCTACGCCGCCGCCATGACGATGTTCGAAGAAACCCGCAACGTGTTCTGGCAGGCGACGGTCCGGCTCGAAGCTGCCGAACACCACGCGGGGCACGGTCGTCCCGAAGAAGCCCTCCGGCTCATCGCTGCGGCCCGGCCCGTCTTCGAGCAGATCGGGGCTCGACCCAGCCTGGACCGGGCGGACCGCGTCGAGGCGCGCACGAAGTCGTCGACGCCGATCGGGTGAGCCGTCCCTCGGCCGGGTCAGGGCAGGTCGTTCGCCTCGGCCTCAGCGATCCGGGTGAGCGCCGCGTCCAGGTAGGGCCGGTACGAGCGATGGCCGGCCCTCAGCAGGTCTGCGACCACCAAGGACGCATGCCGAGCCACGTCGAGCGGCGTCACCGGCACCGGTTCGTCTTCGTGCGGAAACACGCCCAGTGCGCCGCCGAGCACCAGCACCAGCGCGTTGACGTCGACCTCGGCGAACCAGCCGGCCGCGTGTGTCGTGCAGCGCACGATCACCTCCTGCACCTCGTCGCCGGTCAGGCCGTCGGGATGCAGCTCCTCGAGCAGCGACCGCAGCACGGCGCCGAGAACCAGCCCGACCTGCTCCGCGTCGCGGCCGGCCAGCCGTTCCGTCGCGAGCAGGAACTCGTCGCGGTCCGCGGCCACGGCCGCCGCGACCGCCGACGCCGAGCAGTCGGCAAGCGCCCGCACGCGCGAGGGGTACGCCGGCACCGCTAGCTGGCGTCGAGGCTGGGCAGGTCGTCGGCGTCGACGATCCGATAGGCGTAGCCCTGCTCGGCGAGGAACCGCTGCCGGTGTGCGGCGAAGTCCTGGTCCACGGTGTCACGTGCGGTGACGGCGTAGAACCGGGCGGTCCGCCCGTCGGCCTTCGGGCGCAGGATCCGGCCCAGCCGTTGCGCCTCCTCCTGGCGTGAGCCGAAGGTGCCCGATACCTGGATCGCCACCGTGGCTTCCGGCAGGTCGATCGAGAAGTTGGCGACCTTGGACACGACGAGCAGCGAGATCTCACCGACCCGGAACGCCTGGAACAGCCGTTCCCGCTCCTTGACCGTGGTGTCGCCCTTGATGACCGGCGCCTCGAGCCGCTCCCCGAGGTCGTCGAGCTGGTCGAGGTACTGGCCGATCACGAGCACCTGGTCACCATGGTGCCGCTCGACCAGCTGCTGCACGACTCGGGTCTTGGACGGGGTCGACGACGCGAACCGGTAGCGCTCCTCCGGCTCGGCGACCGCGTAGGCGAGCCGCTCCGACTCGGTCAGTGTCACCCGCACCTCGACACAGTCGGCCGGCGCGATGTAGCCCTGCGACTCGATGTCTTTCCACGGCGCGTCATAGCGCTTCGGCCCGATCAGCGAGAACACGTCGCCCTCACGGCCGTCCTCGCGCACCAGCGTGGCGGTCAGGCCCAGCCGGCGCCGGGCCTGCAGGTCCGCGGTCATCCGGAAGATCGGTGCGGGCAGCAGGTGCACCTCGTCGTAGACAACGAGGCCCCAGTCGCGGGCGTCGAGCAGCTCGAGGTGGGTGTAGACGCCCTTCCGCCTGGTCGTCATCACCTGGTACGTCGCGATGGTGACCGGCCGCACCTCTTTGCGCGCACCGGAGTACTCCCCGATCTCGTCCTCGGTCAGCGTGGTGCGCTTGAGCAGCTCGTGCCGCCACTGCCGGGCAGCGACCGTGTTCGTGACGAGGATCAGCGTGGTCGCCTTCGCCTCGGCCATGGCGGCCGCGCCGACGATCGTCTTGCCGGCGCCGCAGGGCAGCACGACGACACCGGAGCCGCCGTGCCAGAAGCCCTCGACGGCCTCGCGCTGGTAGGCGCGGATCTCCCAACCGTCCTGCACCAGGTCGATCTTGTGCGACTCGCCGTCGACGTAGCCGGCGAAGTCCTCGGCCGGCCAGCCCAGCTTGAGCAGCACCTGCTTGACGTGGCCGCGCTCCGACGGATGCACCGCCACGGTGTCGGGGTCGACCCGATCGCCGACCAGGGGCGCCATCTTCTTGGACCGGACGACCTCCTCGAGCACCGCCCGGTCGGTGGTCACCAGCACGAGTCCGTGGACCGGGTGCTTCTCCAGCCGCAGCCGGCCGTAGCGGGCCATCGTGTCGACCACGTCGACGAGCAGGGCGTGCGGCACGGCGTAGCGGCTGTACTTCAGCAGCACGTCCACCACCTGCTCGGCGTCGTGCCCGGCCGCCCGCGCGTTCCAGAGCCCCAGCGGCGTGAGCCGGTAGGTGTGCACATGCTCCGGCGAGCGCTCCAGCTCGGCGAACGGGGCGATCGCGCGGCGGCACTCGCCGGCCAGCTCGTGGTCGACCTCGAGCAGCAGGGTCTTGTCCGACTGCACGATCAGGGGTCCGTCGGTCACGGAGTCCATTCTCCGTCACGCGGGCGACAGCCGCCGCCACGTGCCGCCGGGCGCCCGGAGCGGCGCCGGATCCGCTGAGTAGCCTTCGGTCCCGATGGACCACCACCCACCGGCCGGGGGGCCGGTCTTCGTCGTCGGCTGCCCCCGGTCGGGCACGACGCTGCTCACCCTCATGCTGTCCAGCCACTCCCGGCTCTCGATCCCGCCGGAGACCCGGTTCCTCCTGCCGGTGTTCCGAGGAGTCGGGTCGTTCGGGGACCTGCAGCAGATCCCGAACCGGCGCCGGCTGGCCCGGGCCGTCGTCCGCCCCCGGGGGACCAAGTTCCGCCATCTGCGGCTGGACCCGGAGCGCGTCAAGAAGGAGATCGTCGCCGGGCGGCCGACCATCGGGGCGGCCCTGTCGACGCCGTACCGGATCTACGCCGACGAGCGCGGCAAGGCGCGCTGGGGGGACAAGCGCCCGACCTACTTCCGCAACATCGCCCTGATCCGGGCGCTCTTCCCGGACGCCCAGGTCGTGCACGTGGTCCGCGACCCGCGCGACTGCGTCGCATCCCTGCGGCGGATGCACTGGTGGCGGCACGGCACGGTTGGCGCGCTCGCCACCTGGGTCCACGCGGTCGACTGCGCTAGGCGGGCCGAGCGGCGGCTGCCGGCTGGCAGCTACGTCCAGCTGCGCTACGAGGATCTCGTTGCCGAGCCGCGGAGCGAGCTGGTACGGCTCTGCCGGTTCCTCGGTGAGGACTTCGAGGAGGCGATGCTGGCCCCGCAGTCCGAGGCCGAGCGGCTGCCCGCCCGCCAGCGAGAGAACTGGCACGGCGAGACCCGCGAGTCGGTCGGCACCCAGCGGATCGGCCGGTACGCCGAGCTGCTGGCCCCCGACGAGGTCGCCCTGGTCGAGGCGGTGGCCGGGTCGCGGATGCGCCGCCTCGGCTACGCGATGCCCGGTCGGGCGTCGGCCTCGACGAAGGCCCGGCTGCGGGTCGCCGGGACCTTGGCGTCGATGCGGCTGCGCACGAGGGTGCTCGCAGCACGGGACTCGGCTCTGGTCCGTCGGCACGGACCCGTCTCGTACCGATGACTCGCCGGATCCGCCGTTCGTAGCTCAGCAGTCCCGCAGCACCTCGCTGATCCGGGCGAGCAGCGGCTCGACGGCGGAAGATCTCCGGCCGCCGCGGGCCGGTTCCGGCTCAGGCTCGGGCTCGGGATCGCGGCGGCGGATCGTCGCCCTGCTGATGCTCTGCTGTCGCACGAGGGCCTCCTGCGTCCACGGCGGTCCCCCATACATGCAGGCGGTCTACCTCAACCAAAGGATCGGGAAACCCCCCAGACCCGGACAGATCAGGAAGCGGTCTCGTCGTCCACGGGGGAGACACCGGTGATCCGGTGCACGGCGAACGAGCGCACCGCACCCCGCAGGTGGTCGTAGGCGTTGAGATAGCCCCCGTCGATCGCGACCGGCTCGACCACGCGCTGGGTGGCGCGGCCCTCGGCGTCGACGTACCCGATCCAGAGCGGTTCTCCGGACCGGGCGGCCTCGGCGAGCATCGCGAGCAGGTCGGCGGTCGGGCGACCGGTCCGCAGGGTTGTGAGCAGTGGCCGGTCACCACCGCGGATCGCGCGAACGGCGGCGTCCAGCAGCGCGTCGGCCGGTGGCGACGAGGTCCGGGTCGCCCGCGGGGCGGGGCGCCGCGGACCGGTACGCCGGCCGGCGGGCGGCCGCAGCACCACGGCGCCGTCGGGGCCTTCGGCGGCCGGGGCCAGCCCCAGCTCGCGCAGCCGGTCGAGCACCACCTCCGGCGGTGACCCCGACGCGAGCACTGTCGGCGCGATCCGGCGCAGCCGCAGCGCTGCCGTCCTGCGGTCGGCGAGCAGCCCCTCCAGGACCGCCTCGTCGTCGCAGCGGACGAACGACGACGCGGCACCGACCCGGACCCTCCCGTGCCGGCGGGCAACGTCCTCGACCAGGTAGCTGAGCGGCT
Source organism: Actinomycetes bacterium (assembly GCA_036269735.1). Classification (GTDB taxonomy): domain Bacteria; phylum Actinomycetota; class Actinomycetes; order JACCUZ01; family JACCUZ01; genus DATBDW01. The sequence goes on along the minus strand of DATBDW010000021.1, from coordinate 10,603 downwards.
GGGGGACCGGCGTACGGGAGTGCCCCGCAAGCAGCGCATTGACGTCTCCAGCGGTCCATCCGACGTCGAACGCCCGGCGCACGGTCGCCTCGGTGAAGCGGTAGACCGTCGCACCGCCGGTCGACTCCACGTCGGCGAGCAGCCGCAGGTCGCGGGCGAGCGCGGGAAGCAGCGGTCCGGGCGCCACCGCGGTGAGGTCGGCCTGCAGGAGGACGTAGTCGACCGGTTCGGGCAGGGCGTCGGCGAGCGCGTGCGCCGCGGCCGCCGCCGAGCCCTCGGCGAGCAGCCGGCCGTGGCGGGCCAGAGCGCCCCCCGACGCCAGCCCCAGCTGCTCCGCCTCGGCGACCGTCCAGCCGACCAGGTCCTCGCGTAGCCGGCCGCCCCGCCGCGGCGCCCGCCACCGCAACCGGGCTGCGACCGAGGCGGTCGATGCGGCCGACCCGCGGGGCAGCGCCGTCAGGTCGGCGAGCACCGCGGCCCGGATGCCCGGAGCAGCCTGCCGGTCGAGGTCGGGACCGAGCGGTGCGAGGGTGCGCCCGCGGACATCCTGGCTCCCGGCCAGTCCGGGCACCCGGGTCGAGGCCAGCCAGGCCTCGGCCAGGACGCCCCACCGGTCGGCGGTCGGCTGCTCACGCCACGCGTCGTACGCCGGCGTCGGCAGCCAGACCTCGTCGACCTCTCCCCCGGCGGCCACCAGGCCGGCGGCGGAGGCCACCTCGGCCAGCAGCGCCAGGGACCCCTCGCCGATGTCGAGCGCACCGGCTGCGCGGGCGCGCTCCCGCACACCGACCCCCCCGGCGCGCAGCACCTTCGGCGGCTCGGTCGACCAGAGCTCGAGCAGCTCCTCGACGAGTCGCACCACGTCGGCTGCCGCGCCCGCGGCCACCCGGTCCACGCGGTCCGGGTCGACAGCGGAGATCTCGAGTTCCGGCAGGGCAGGTTCGGGGGACCGGTGCACCCGGTCGCCGCGCAGGTGGATCGCCACCTCGCGGGGCAGCACGACGCTGGCCGCGCCGGTGGCGACGAGTATCCCGCGGGCCAGCAGCCACTCGACCGGGCTGGCGGCGCTCGCGACGGTGACCGGCCGGGCGGCCCGCTCCAGCTGACCCGTCGACGGGCCCCAGACCAGCGTGCCCAGGGCGTCGGCCGCGCCCGGCGGCGCGGACTCGAGCAGGGCATCGAGGCGGTCCGGGTCGGCGAGCACGTCGGCGATCGCCGACGCGGACCGGACCGGGTCGCCGGGCGATGTCAGGCCGAGGTCGGCGGCGATCTGGGCCAGCCGCGCCGGCCCGTAGCCGACCAGCGCCTGCTCGGCCGGCGGTCCCAGGCCGGCCGGCGGCCCGACGATCTCGAGCACCGTCCGCGGCAGGACGAGGGCACCCTCGTCGTCCCGGTAGACCAGCGCCTGCTGGTGCAGCCGCTCGAGCACAGCGGTCGGATCCGCGCCGAGCAACCGGCGGACGTCCTCGGTGCTGCTGTGGTCGGGCAGCGCGCACAGCACGTCGACGACCTGCAGGGTGAAGGCGTCCAGGGCGTCCATAGCCCGGGTGACCGACGGCCGGGTGGTCGCCCGGGCCGCCAGCGAGGCCAGGTCCGAGGGCACCGGTGAGAGCAGGTCCGGCCGGGCGCGGAGGAGCGCGACGAGTGCGGCGTCCTCGCGGGCGCGCAGGTCGTCGGCCAGGCTGCGCGGCCGGGACGTGAGCATCCGAACCACGGTACGCGCTGCGGGAGCACCTCAGCCCCCGCTCTCCGCCGCGTGGGGCATGGGCCTCGCGAGCCGGGGTAGGGGCCGACTCGACCTGCTCCATCCGTCCACCGGACCGCCTCGTTCGGCGGTCCCAGGAGGAAATCCCATGACCGCCGCTGTCGTCATCATCGTGCTCGTCGTCCTGGCGCTTGTTGCGATCGGGCTCATCTACTACGCGAAGCGCACGCGCGAGACCGCGCAGCTGCAGGAGCGTTTCGGCTCGGAGTACGAGCGGGCTGTGGGCGAGCAGGGCTCGCGCCGATCTGGCGAGCACCACCTCGCCGACGTGGCCAACACTCGTGACAAGGCCGAGATCCGCACGCTGACCCCCGCCGAGCGGGAGCGCTACACCGAGCGCTGGACCGAGGTGCAGGCCGACTTCGTGGACGACCCCGCCGGCGCGGCCCACGACGCCGACGTGCTCGTCGGCGAGGTCATGCGCGACCGCGGGTACCCGCTGGATGACGTCGAGGACCGGGCCGACCTGGTCGCGACCGACCACGCCGAGCTGGCGGGTCACTACCGCGCGGCGCACGAGGTCGGTCGCCGGGCGCAGGACGCGACCACCGAGGAGCTGCGGCAGGCGCTCGTCCACTACCGGGCGCTGTTCGTCGAGCTCCTGGGCGAGGCGACCGGTGCGCACGCCGAGGCCGCCGTGACGCGCCCCGCCGACGCCGCCGCGATGGACAGCCGCGACAGCGCTGCGACCGGCAGCCGCGAGATGACGGCCACCGGCAGCCGCGACATGACGGCGACCGGCAGCCGCGACCTGGCCGCAACGGATGGCCGCGACATGGCCGCAACGGACCGCCGGGACACCGCGACGACGGGCACCGATGGTCAGCTCGACGGGCAGCAGCGGCTCGACCTCACCGACAGCGAGCGCACCCGGCAGTCACCCCCCGCCTAGCACCTGGGCGCTCCTCAGCCCGGCCGCATCTCGGTGCGGCCGGGCTGTTGCGTGAGGGAGCGACAGTTGTACGGCCACTCCCCGCGGTTGGTGGTGCGGTCAGGGCGACTTTGGAGGAGGGGGCGGGTTCCTCGCCGTGCGCGGCTGCCGGTGATCCACAGCGCTTCCTTGCATGATCCACAGGGGATCCGTGTGATTTTCTCCAACAGATCCCCTGTGGATCATGAAACGGCGGGGGAGGCGGCGTGGGTCGTGCGCCACATACGCTGAACCCGTGCCCACCGTGCTCCCCCCGCTCGTCGTGGGCTTCGACCTCGACATGACCCTGGTCGATACCCGGCCGGGCATCGCGGCGGTCTGGGACGCGCTTGCCGCCGAGACCGGAGTCGAGATCGACAGTGCGGCGGCGGTCGAGCGGTTGGGGCCGCCACTGGACGAGGAGCTGGTTCGGTGGTTCGCCACGGACCAGGTCGCCGCTGCCGCTGACCGGTTCCGCGCGCTCTATCCCGGCCTGGCCGTCGAACCGACACCGGCCATGCCGGGCGCGCACGCCGCGATCGAGGCGGTGCACCGCGCCGGGGGCCGGGTCGTCGTGGTCACAGGCAAGTACGAGCCGAACGCCCGCCTGCACCTCGACCACTTGGGGCTCGCGGCCGACGACCTGGTGGGCTGGGCCTGGGGAGCGGAGAAGGGTTCGGTCCTCCTCGAGCACGGCGCCAGCGTGTACGTCGGGGACCACCTCGGCGACATCGTCGGTGCCCGGGCGGCCGGGGCTCTCAGCGTCGGCGTACCGACCGGACCGGTCAGCGCGGACGAGCTGCGCGCGGCCGGCGCCGACGTCGTACTGGAGTCACTGCTGGACTTCCCCGACTGGCTGGACGGACATCTACTCGAGGTCCGACTGGCCGCCCTGTCTGCCAGGTTGCGCGAGCTCGGCCGGGTCGTCGTCGCCTTCAGTGGCGGAGCCGACTCGGCCTTCCTCCTCGCGGCCGCCGTCGACGAGCTGGGACCGGGTGCGGTCGTGGCAGCCACCGCGGTGAGCTCGAGCCTGCCCGGCGCCGAGCTGGCCGCCGCGCAGGAGTTCGCGGCCGAGCTCGGCGTACGTCACCTCACCCCGAGGACCGACGAGATGAGCCGCGAGGGCTACCGCGCCAACGCCGGCGACCGCTGCTACTTCTGCAAGGCCGAGCTGCTCGACGTCCTCCTGCCGCTTGCCGCGGACCTCGGCATCGCCGACGTCGCGACCGGGACGAACGCCGACGACGCGAAAGCAGGGTTCCGGCCCGGGATCCGCGCGGCCGCCGAGCGCGGCGCCGTGACACCGCTGTTCGACGCGGGCCTCACCAAGGCCCAGGTGCGGACCGCGTCGCAGCGCCGTGGCCTGGTCACCTGGGACAAGCCCGCGGCCGCCTGCCTGTCCAGCCGGGTCTCGTTCGGGCTGGAGATCACCACCGCTCGCCTGGCGCGGGTGGAGCGGGCCGAGGTTGCCTTGCGGGGCGCCCTGACCGCGGCGGGTGTCCAGGTCGCCGACCTGCGGGTCCGCGACCTGGGGGACCGGGCACGCATCGAGGTCGACGCGGCGGCCGCCGCGCAGGTGGCCGGAGACGCTGCGCTGCTCGAGGCAGTTCGCTCGGCCGGCTTCTCCGAGGTAGAGGTCGACCCGCGGGGGTTCCGCAGCGGCGCGATGAACGAGCTCCTGGCCGAGCCCGAACGCTTTCGCTGAGACCTGGGTCCTGCATTTCCCTGGGGGCGAACTCACTGGGTGACCCGGCCATCCCGGGCTATCCTGGTCCGCCGCGCCGAGCGCGGCGACACCCGCAGCAGCTCCGACACACCCAGAGGTCTCCCGTGCCTACCGGCAAGGTCAAGTGGTACGACAACGACAAGGGCTTCGGCTTCTTGTCCCGCGACGACGGCGGCGAGGTCTTCGTGCACTCCTCGGCGCTGCCTGCCGGCGTCGCCACCCTCAAGCCGGGGGCACGCGTCGAGTTCGGCATCGTCGACGGACGCCGCGGTGAGCAGGCCCTCACCCTGACCATGCTCGACCCGCTGCCATCGGTGGCGGCGGCGAGCCGCAAGCCAGCCGACGACCTGGCGGTCATCGTCGAGGACCTCATCAAGCTGCTCGACGGCGTGGGCAACACCCTGCGCCGCGGCCGCTACCCGGACAAGGCGGCGGCCGGCAGGACGGCGGCTGTCCTGCGCGCCGTGGCCGCCGACCTCGAAGGCTGAGCCCGGCCGACCCGAGCAGGGGCAAACCTACGATGGGTCGATGAGCGCACCGGGTCGTCGCGCCGCGGCCGTGCTCGTCGCCGTGGCGACCCTGGCCCTGGCCGGCTGCACCGGTGGGGGCGACGGCGACGTCGTGGTGGCCCCGGTCGGGCGGGCCACCGTGGTCGAGGTGGTCGAGGCTCCGGCGACGGTTGCCGCCCGGGCCACGGCGACGTTGTCGTCGCCGGCCGACGGGACGGTCGCGGCGCTGCGGGTGCACGAGGGCCAGCAGGTACGGACGGGGCAGGTGCTCCTGCGCGTCGAGTCACCGTCCGCGCGGCGCGACCTCCGGCAGGCCCGGGAGGCCGACGCGCGGGCCTCGGCTGGGGCGACGGCCGGCCCGACGGTCGACCTCTCGGGCGCTCGGCAGGCCGACGCGGTGGCCCAGCGGTCGTTCGCCCGCGCCCGACGCGCCGCCGAACGGATCGCCGTGCCGGCAGCCCGCAGGCAGGCGTTGAGCGCCCTGCGCGTCTCGGAGGCGCAGTACCGCTCGGCGCGGGCGCAGGCCGACAACGCTGCGCGCCAGCTCGCGGCGGGCATCGGCAGCCTCTCGCAGGCGGTCGCCGCGCTGTCCTCCGCGCAACGGGTGCAGACCCGCGCGGCTGTCCAGCTGGCTCGACGTACCGTCTCCGCGCTCGTCGTGAGGGCGCCGGTCGCCGGCACGGTCTCGTTGTCCGCGCCGTCGGGCGGAGCTGCGTCGGGCGGCGATGCACAGGCCCTCATCTCGCAGCTGCCGGAAGGTCTGCAGAGCCAGGCGGGCAGCGTGCTCGGCGGCTCGGCCAGCGGTTCGTCGGCATCGGTCGACGGTGCGCTCGTCGAGGGGCAGCCGGTCTCCTCCGGAGAGGCCCTGCTGACTGTGACCGATGCGTCGACACTGTCGCTGACCGCGCAGGTCGACGAGACCGACGTGCTTCTCGTGCGCGCCGGTGTGCCCGCGACCGCCGAGCTCGACGCCGTACCCGATGCGACCTACGAGTCCGGCGTGGAGAGCATCGACCCGACCCCGACGCAGAGCAGTCGGGGCGGCGTGACCTACCTGGTGCGGCTCAGGCTCGGGCTCGGCCGGCAGGCGGACGGGACCTCGGCCCCGACCCCGCGCCCCGGGATGAGCGCGGTCGTCGACCTGCGGGTGCGGACCGCCCGGCACGTTCTTGCGGTGCCCGCGGCCGCGGTGTTCCGCGACGGTCGGCGGGACGCGGTCTGGGTCGTGGACCACGGTGTCGCGCGCGTTCGCGTGGTCCGGCTCGGCGCCCAGGGCAAGACGCACGTGCAGGTGCTCGACGGTGTGCGGCCGGGCGACAGCATCGTGGCGCACGGCGCCGACCAGGTGCACGACGGCGACTCGGTCTCGTGAAGGGTCCCGGCCCGGCGTGACCGTCGAGGTCCGCGCAGGCCCAGCGGTCGAGGCGGTCGACGTCCGCCGCAGCTATCAGCTCGACGGCGTCACGGTCGAAGCGCTGCGAGGGGTGAGCATGCGGGTCGACCCGGGTGAGTACGTCGCCGTGGTCGGTCCGTCGGGGTCGGGCAAGTCGACCCTGATGCACCTGATGGGCTGCCTCGACCGGCCCACGTCGGGCACCCTGCGGGTCGGCGGTCGCGACGTCGCGACCCTCGGGGACGCCGAGCTCGCGACACTGCGCAACCGCACCATCGGCTTCGTCTTCCAGTCCTTCCAGCTGCTCGGGCGGACCAGCGCCCTGGACAACGTGTCGCTGCCCCTGGTCTACCGCGGCGTCCGCAGTGCGGAGCGGCGGGACCGCGCCGCCGCTGCCCTGGAGGCGGTTGGTCTCGGGCAGCGGTTGGGCCACCGGCCGTCCCAGCTCTCGGGCGGCGAGCAGCAGCGGGTCGCCATCGCGCGGGCGCTGGTCGGCGAGCCGAGCCTGCTGCTGGCCGACGAGCCGACCGGCAACCTGGACACCGCTAGCGGTGCCGAGGTGCTCGCCCTGCTCGGCGGTCTGGTCGAGGACCGCGGGGTCGCCGTCGTCGTGGTCACACACGACCGCGAGGTAGCGGAACGCGCGTCGCGCCGCGTCGACGTACGCGACGGGCTGCTGGTGTGAACGGCTCCCGATGAGGACCGGCGAGGCGTTCCGCGTCGCACTGGGCGCCCTGCGCGCGAACCGGCTGCGCAGTGCCCTGACGATGCTCGGTGTCGTCATCGGTGTGGCCGCGGTCGTCGTTCTGGTCGCGCTCGGCAGCGGCGCGAAGCAGGAGGTGACCGACCAGGTCGAGAGCCTCGGGTCGAACATCATCATCGTCGTACCCGGGAAGTTCGAGCTCGGCGCGGCGCCGACCGTGAGCCGGCTGACCCTCGACGACGTGGGCCTGCTCGGTCGGGTCGTCGGCGACGAGGGCGCGGTGGCCGTCTCGGTGGCCTCGGGCGAGAACGTGTCCAACGGCCGGCGTACGACGTTCGTGACCGTCAACGGCGTCAACGAGAACGTGCCCAACGTGTTTGACCGGCCGGTCGCGCGCGGCGACTACATCACCGCAGCCGACGTGGACACCAGGCGGCGGGTGGCGGTGCTCGGGTCCACCGTCGTGCGCCGGATCTTCGGCGACGTCGACCCGCTGGGTCGTCAGGTCTCCATCGCCGGGGTGCGGTTCCGGGTCATCGGCGTGCTCGCACACCAGGGGTCGGCGTTCGGAGTGGACCGGGACACCGAGGTGCACATCCCGGTGACCGCGGCCCAGCGGCTGTTCGGCGTCGAGCGGATCGACGCGCTCGCCGTCAAGGCCCCACGGTCCGAGGACGTGGTGCCGCTGCAGCACAAGCTGGTGGCGGCGCTCAAGGACAAGTACACCGGCGAGGAGTTCTCCGCGGTCACACAGAGCCAGATCCTGGGCACCATCGGCCGGATCCTCAGCCTGCTCACCCTGGTGCTCGCCGCGATCGCCGCGATCTCCTTGCTCGTCGGTGGTGTCGGCGTCTCCAACATCATGCTGGTCAGCGTCCGCGAACGGACCCGCGAGATCGGGTTGCGCAAGGCGCTGGGCGCGCGGCAACGAGACGTGCTGCTGCAGTTCCTGATCGAGGCGGTGCTGCTCTGTGTCGTGGGTGGCCTGATCGGCATCGGGCTCGGTGTCTCCGGCTCGCTGCTCGTCGCGTCGGTGACGCCGCTGCCCGCCGTCATCTCGTGGTGGTCCCCGGTGCTGGCCTTCACGGTGTCGGCCCTCGTCGGGATCTTCTTCGGCGTCGCTCCGGCTCGTCGCGCGGGGAGGCTCGACCCGGTGGAGGCCCTGCGTAGTGAATGAGCCGGCGGGTAGCGTCGCTGCATGAGCCGGTCGGTGCGCGTCCCCTGGGACGACGCCCTGATCGCCTACGACTTCGGCCACGACCACCCCCTCAACCCGCTGCGCGTGGATCTGACCATCCGGCTGGCGCGCGACCTCGGAGTCCTGTCGAACCCGGTGCTGTCGGTCGTCGCGCCAGGCATCGCGACCGACGACGACCTTCTTCTCGTGCACGAGAAGGAGTACGTCGACGCGGTCAAGGCGGCCGGGGCCGACCCAGCCGCGGCGGACCTGTCCCGCGGGATCGGGACCTCGGACACTCCCGCGTTTCGCGGCATGCACGAGGCCAGCGCGCACGTCGTCGGGGCCACCCTCGATGCGACCCGCGCGGTGTGGAGCGGGGAGGTCGAGCACGCCGTGAACGTGGCGGGCGGGCTGCACCACGCGATGCCCGCGAACGGCTCGGGCTTCTGCGTCTACAACGACCCGGCGATCGCGATCGCGTGGCTGCTGGAACAGGGCGCGGAACGGGTCGCGTACGTCGACGTCGACGTGCATCACGGCGACGGCGTCGAGCGCACCTTCTGGGACGAGCCGCGGGTCATGACGATCTCGCTGCACGAGAGCGGGCGGTGGCTCTTCCCCGGCACCGGGTTCCCCGAGGACTGCGGCGGGCCGAAGGCCGACGGGCTGGCGGTCAACGTTGCGCTGCCGCCCGGCACCAGTGACCGGCCGTGGCTGCGGGCCTTCCACGCCGTCGTACCGCCGTTGCTCGCCGAGTTCCGCGCGCAAGTGCTCGTCACCCAGCACGGCTGCGACAGCCACGTCCTCGACCCGCTCGCCCACCTGGCCCTGACCGTCGACGGCCAGCGCAGCGCGGCTGCGTCGCTGCACGAGCTGGCGCACCGCCACGCCGAGGGTCGCTGGGTGGCCTGCGGCGGCGGCGGGTACGAGCTGGCGCAGGTGGTGCCGCGGACCTGGACCCACCTGCTCGCGGAGGCGGCCGGGCGGCCGGTGCCCCCCGACACACCGATCCCCGAGGGGTGGCGGGAGTACGTCGCCGAGCGGTACGGCCTGGCGGCTCCGCTGCGGATGACCGACGGTGGGCGGACCGACTGGGACGACTGGAGTGCCGGGTACGACCCCGCGGACCCGGTCGACCGTGCCGTGCTCGCGACGATGCGCGCGGTGTTCCCGGCCAACGGGCTCGGCGGGCTGGTCGACTTCTGAGGTGACGACCCCACTGCCGACCCGCGACGAGCTGGGGGCGCACCTGGTGCAGGACCGCATCGCTGGCGACGTTGCCACGACGCGTGAGGACAACCTGTGGAAGTACGGGTTGCTCGCGAGCCGGATGTCCAAGGTGATGTTCGGCTTGGAGCCGACCGGCCGGTGGACCCTCGACGACGTGCTCGACCTGATGGTCGACCGGGTCGGTGTCTCGCCCGACCGCGGTCACCTGCGCGGCGCCGACACCATCGACCCTGGCAAGACCCTCGACGCCCTGGACCGGATGGCGACTCACCTCGCAGCCGCTGCTCGGCCGGGGTCGCGGGTGCTGCTGGCGACAGGTCACCCGGCGGGGCTGCTCGTCGTGCACGCAGCGGTGGCCCGTGCGATGGCCGCCGCCGGGGCCAGCGTCCTCACACCGGGAGCCGGCACGTCGTACGACGCGATGACCCGCCGCGGCAGGGTCACGCGCCACGTCCGGTACGTCGAGCAGGTGGCCGTCGTCAGCAGCGTCGGCGACCTCAACCACACGCACTCCCCGGCCCCGATGCGAGGCCTGCTGGCCGCCCTCGCCGAGGCCGGCGAAGCGCCACCCGACCTCGTGGTCGGCGACCACGGGTGGGCCGGTGCCGCGGGCCAGGCCGGCGTCCCGACGGTCGGCTTCGCGGACTGCAACGACCCGGCGCTGTTCGTCGGCGAGGCCGAGGGCACGGTCGCGGTCGCCGTACCGCTCGACGACAACGTGCAGCCGCAGCTGTACGCCCCAATGACGGCCTACCTGCTGGCCGCCGCCGGCCTCACCGATCCGGCCACCTGAAAACGATCACGGTTCCGTGATCACTTGCACCCAACCGTGCCGACCTGACCACGGTTCGGCCATGTTGATCACGGAAGGGCGGGCCGCCTCGGGACTGCGCCGACGTTCGTGGTGCGGTCAGGTCAAACGGCGGCTTGGGATGCGAGAGGTGGTTCCGCTGGCTGCCGATCTGATCCGCCGTTCGTGGTGCCCTCCTCAGAGCACACAAACCCCGGTCCTTGACGGCTTCGGAGGACCGGACCCGGCCCCTTGGGTCTGCCCAGGGTCTGGTTGCCAGCTACCTGTGAGGCTGTGGCCTCGCTGGGAGGATGGCGAGCATGCCGAAGCCGTATCCGAGAGAGTTCCGCGAGAACGTGGTCGCGGTGGCCCGTCAGGGCGAGGAAGGGATCGCGCA
>DATBDW010000020.1:0-1673 GCA_036269735.1 Actinomycetes bacterium | reverse complement strand
GCGATCTATCGCCACCACCCGCGGTTCGCGGGCACCGAGCTGGTGCATGGCCCCGACCACGAGCCGGTCGAGGGCGGGGACGTGCTGCTCCTGGCCCCGGGCGTGGTCGCCGTCGGCGTCGGGGAGCGGACCTCGCCCGCGGGGGTGGAACGCCTGGCGCGCACGATGTTCGACAAGGGGCTGGCGGCCACGGTGCTCGCCGTACCGATCGCGCAGGAGCGCGCCACGATGCACCTCGACACCGTGTGCACCATGGTCGACGTCGACGCGGTCGTCATGTACCCGAACATCGCCGACACGCTCGAGGCCCACACCGTGACCGACGGCGACAGCTCGCTGCACGTCAGCGGGCCGGAGCCGTTCCTCGTGGCGGCCGCCAAGGCGATGGGCATCGACACCCTGCGGGTGATCGACACCGGCCTGGACCCGGTCACCGCCGAGCGCGAGCAGTGGGACGACGGCAACAACACCCTCGCGATCGGCCCGCGGCTGGCCGTGGCCTACGAGCGGAACCTCGAGACCAACGCCCGGCTGGAGGAGGCTGGCGTCCAGGTCGTCCGGATCGCCGGGAGCGAGCTGGGCAGCGGGCGTGGCGGCCCGCGGTGCATGTCCTGCCCCATCACGAGGGATCCGCTCGGCTCCTGATCGGCGGATCAGGACCGGTTCGCCCGTGGGAATGGTTGGCGGGTAGAACGATTCGCGCGCCTGCGGCGGCCCGAAACGACGGAATCCGTGGCGCAGCAAGGCATCCAGGGCGGACATGGAGGGGCCCGAGCGCAACCGACGGGGGATGCAGCAGCGCTCGGGCCTGGACGCAACGATATCCGAGACAACGCCATGCGCAAGGCCGAACGTGCTGACTCGTCAGTCACTTTTTCGTCGATCAATGCCACGGTCGGCGCAGCGACGTCACGCCGTGCCGACCGGGCGACCGCTCAGCGGAGTGTGAGCTGTCGGCTACGCAGTCCGTCGCGGGCCCGACGGGCCTTGCCGTCCAGCGGCGTCCGGTCGGCCAGGGCCTCGTCGAGCCGGTCGGAGAACGCGGCCAGCGGCTCCTCCAGGGCCTCGGCCGACGTCCCCGCGGCCAGGTCCCAGACGGGCACGACCAGTCCGTGGGCCCGGAACGCGCCGACGTAGCGGGACCCGTCGCCCAACGAGTCCGCTCCCGCCGCGTGCAGCCGGGCGAGGGCGTCGAGCAGCGCCTCCTCGTCGTGCGGCAGCACCCAGCGCAGGTGGTTGCGCTCGCGGATCTCGCACCAGTACGCCGCCTCGACCGAGGTCATCCGCACCGTGGGGACCACGGCCTCGTTGGCCCGTTCCATGGACGCCACGACCTCGGGGCTGCGGTCGTCGGCGCCGTCGAGCCAGAAGTCGAAGCCGGGGCGGACCTGGACCTCGAGGGCCACGTCCCGGTCGAGCAGGTCCTGCAGGCGCGGGCCCGGGCCGGGCAGGACGCTGGGCGCGATCGGCGTCCCAGGCTCTGCGTGCAGGGCCAGCTCGAGGGCATGCGCGACGTCGCGGCTGGCGTCCCCGGAGCCCCCGGGTACCTGCAGGCCGACGAACACCGCCCCGTCCTGCCGGACCAGGCCGGGCCAGGCCAGGGGCAGGACCGTCGCCAGGGTCGCGGGGCGTCCGGCGTACTCGCCGGTGACCAGGAGCTCGGCGGTCGCGGC
>DATBDW010000019.1:0-2979 GCA_036269735.1 Actinomycetes bacterium | reverse complement strand
GGCGACGACCTGCTGGCCGTCTACGAGACGGTGGCCGCTGCGGCCGGAGCCGTCGGCGAGGACGTCGGGCGGCCGTGGCGGGACCGCCTCCGTCGGGTCACCGAGTCCCCCGGCAACGTCGGTGGCCGCCCGTAACCTGCGGGCATGGACATGAAGATCGAGGTCGTCTTCCTCGGCGTCTCCGACGTCGACCGGGCCAAGTCGTTCTATGTCGATCAGGTCGGTTTCCACGCCGACCACGACCAGACCGTGCGCGAGGGGCTGCGCTTCGTGCAGCTCACCCCGCCCGGCTCGGCCTGCTCGGTGTCGTTCGGCGAGGGCATCACCGCGATGGAGGCGGGCGCGCAGAAGGGCGTGATGATGGTCGTCGAGGACGTCGCCGCGACCCGGGCTCACCTGGTCGCAAACGGCGTCGAGGTGACCGAGGTCGAGGAGATGCCTTGGGGCCTGTTCGCGTTCTTCGCCGACCCGGACGGCAATGCCTGGACGCTGCAGCAGCTGCCCGCGTGGGCCGGCCGCTGAGCGGCTGACGGGGCGGTACGGCGGGCGGCACACCGCCGTACCCTCGGAGGATGCCCGGCTCCGGCCTCACCGTCGTCCTGCTGGTGGCGGCCGCGCTGGTGGTGGCGTGGTACCTGACGTTCAGTGCGACTCGCCTGGACCGGTTGCACGCCCGGATCGAGGGCGCCCGCAGCGCGTTGGACGCGCAACTGGTCCGGCGGGCATCGGTGTCGCTGCAGATCGCGGTGTCGGGCCGGATCGACCCGGCCAGCGGGCTGCTGCTCGCCGACGCGGCGCACCATGCCCGTCAGGCCGGGCGCGAGGACCGTGACCAGGCGGAGAGCGACCTCACCCGGGCGCTGCACGCCGCGTTCACCGCGCCGGGGACGGTCGAAGGGCTGGCGGCCGACGCCAGCGGCCGAGAGCTGCTGCACGAGCTCGGGTCGGCCTTCCAGCGGGTCCAGCTGGCCCGCAGGTTCCTCAACGACGTGGTCCGTGCCGCGAGGGTTGTGCGGCGCAAGTGGGTGGTGCGCGCCCTGCGCCTCGCCGGCCACGCGCCGTGGCCCGAGATGTCCGAGTTCGACGACACGCCGCCCGAGACCCTCCCCGCGGGTGCGTTGACCTGAGTCCCGTACCGTCGTCGTCCGTGAAGCTCGCCCCCCTGCGCACCGTCGCTGTCCCCGTCCTCGGACTCGCCCTCGTCCTCACCGCGTGCTCGTCCCACGATGCCAAGAAGACCACCCACGCCGAGTCGACCTCGAGCCCGTCGGCCACGACGTCCTCTCCGCCACCACCACCCCAGCCCAGCAGGCTGTCGGGCCGCCTGGGCAAGCCCAACGGGCCGGTCTACGCCGTCAAGGTGGACAACACCCGCAACGCGCACCCGCAGGCGGGCCTCACCAAGGCCGACGTCGTCTATGTCGAGCAGGTCGAGGGGGGCGCAACCCGGCTGGCGGCGATCTACTCCTCGGCGTACCCGAAGTTCGTCGGCCCGGTCCGCTCGGGGCGGATCACTGACATCGACCTGCTGCGTCAGTACGGCAAGCCCGTCGGGCTCTTCTACTCCGGCTCGCAGAACAAGCTGGCCGACAACCTGCAGCGCGCCGACCTCAAGCTGGTGTCCTTCGACCAGGACCACACCGGCTACGTCCGCTCGCCCAGTCGGCACCAGCCGTACGACGTGATCGGCACCTTCGCAGCGCTGCGCAAGCGGGCAGGCAAAGTGGCCACGCCGCCCGAGATGGGCTACACCTTCAGCGACACGCCCCCGGCCGGCGGCAAGCCCGTCAAGCAGGTCACAGTGACGTACCCGTTCTCGCGGGTGGACGCCACCTGGGCACCCGCGCAGAAGGTCTGGCAGCTGTCGATGGACGGATCACCCGACCAGGCGGCCGAGGGCGGCCGGCTCGGTGCGACGACGTTCGTCGTGCAGTTCGCGACGGTGAAGCGGTCGGTCTACCACGACATCAACGGCGCCAACACCCCACAGACGCTGACCGTCGGACACGGCAAGGCGCTGATCTTCCGCGACGGCCAGGAGTACGTCGGCGCGTGGTCACGAGCCAAGGCGTCCGACGTCACGTCGTACACGATCGGCGGCCAGCCGGCTTCCTTGGCGCCCGGCCAGGTCTGGATCGCGCTCTTCGACCGCACCCGCCACGTCGTCACCCGCTGACCCAGGTTCCCGGTCGTGCCGGGACGGCGGCTCGCGATGACGATCGGCGCGCTGGTCCTGGCCAGCAGCTCACTGGCCGGGTGCTCCGGCGACGACGAGTGGCCGGGGACGGTGACGTCGCTCACGCCGACGTTCTGCGTCGGGCGGCATCACGCCTTGGGCGACTGCTTCCCCCGCACAGCGGCGGTGCGGCGGGCGTCGCTGTCGGTCGGTGACTGCGTGCTGGTGCGGGTCGGGACGACCGGCGGCGACGCGGGCCGCCCGCTCGCCGTGCACAAGGTCCGCGGGTCGCGACACCGGCTCGACTGCCCGCGGCACTTCGTCCCCTCTGACGGGCACTGACGGGCTCGCTCATCGGCCGGCCGTGGGCGGGCGGCTGTCGGCCCTACCATGGTGGGGTCAGTTCCCGTCTCACCCGTGAGGTCCCCCGTGTCCACCCCCGCAGTGCCCGGCACCGACTCCGACACCGCTCCGTCGGCCGCACCATCGACCGCTCCTGAGGTCGGTACCGCCCGCGTCAAGCGCGGCATGGCCGAGATGCTCAAGGGCGGCGTGATCATGGACGTGGTCACCGCGGAGCAGGCGAAGATCGCCGAGGATGCGGGTGCGGTGGCCGTGATGGCGCTGGAGCGGGTGCCCGCCGACATCAGGGCCCAGGGCGGCGTGTCGAGGATGAGCGACCCGGACATGATCGACGGCATCATCGCCGCCGTCTCGATCCCGGTGATGGCCAAGGCCCGGATCGGCCACTTCGTCGAGGCCCAGGTGCTGCAGGCGCTGGGCGTCGACTACGTCGACGAGTC
>DATBDW010000018.1:0-9962 GCA_036269735.1 Actinomycetes bacterium | reverse complement strand
GTGTCGGCGCCGGTCGCGACCACGATGTCGCGCAGCTCGCGGGCCTTGCCGGACCCGACGAAGGTGGCCGGGTCGGGCCGGTCCCGGCGCTGGATCAGGGCCTCGAGGACCGCGGACCCCGCGGTCTCGGCCAGGGCCGCGAGCTCGGCCAGTGAGTTCTCGGCCTCGGTCACCGAGCCCTCGGTCCAGACCCCGATCAGGACGACCCGCTCCAGCCGCAGCTGGCGGTACTCGACCTCGGTGACGTCCTCGAGCTCGGTGGACAGCCCGGCGACCCGGCGGAGCGCCTGGCGGTCGGCGAGGTCGTACTGCTCGCCGTCGTGGTCGCGGGGGTCCGTGGTGTACAGCGGTGCCGGGCGCTCGTCGAGCGGCAGCGTCTCCCCGGGGAGGTCCTGGTCGTCGTAGGCAGAGGTCATCCCCTCAAGGGTGACATGCCGGAGGCGCGCGCGTCGCCCGCGATATGGGCCCGGGTCGGGGTGGCCCAGGTCAGAGCGGCTTGGGAGGAGAGGGGCGGCTGGGCGCCGTTCGCCGCTCTCCCGGCAGCGTTGACTGGCGCGTTCCGGCTGGCTTTCACCGACTGGCGAGGGCCGCAACCCGCCAGTCGACGGTGCCGGGCTCGGGTCCGTCTCACACCTCGAAACCGGACCGCCCGCCCCTTCCCCCCATCCGGCCGGACCGCTCAGAGGCGCAGATCGCCCTCGGCGACGAGGACGGCGGGGCCGGCGAGCTCGACGTGCCCGTCGGCCCGTTCGGTGACGCTGAGCCGCCCGCCGAGGACGTCGACGACGTACGTCGAGGGGCTCGTCACGCCGTCGCGCCGGGCGCCGGCGACCATCACCGCGCAGGCACCGGTCCCGCAGGACCGGGTCTCGCCGACACCCCGCTCGTGCACCCGCATGGCGAGGTGCTGGTCACCGACCCGGACCGCGAACTCGACGTTGACGCCGTCGGGGAACGGCGGCTCGACGGTCGGTGGACCGAGCAGGTCGCCGGCCTCGGCCAGGTCGTCGACGAACACGACCGCGTGCGGGTTGCCCATGTCGACCTCGACCGCCGGCCAGCTGCGGTCCCCGACCGTGACCTTGTGCTCGGTCGCGGGCAGCTGGGCCGCAAGGTTCGCAACGCCCATGTCGACGGTCACGTCGCCGACGGCACCCAGCCGGACCGCCTTGACGCCGTCGCGGGTCAGCAGCTGCAGGTCGCCCGCCGGCTCCAGCCCGGCGTCGACCAGGTAGCGCGCGACGACCCGGATGCCGTTGCCGCACATCTCGGCCGCCGACCCGTCGGCGTTGCGGTAGTCCATGAACCAGGTCGTGCCGTCCGCGCCGGGTAGCCCGCGCGCCTCGTCGTCGGCGGCGGTGCGCACGACGCGCAGCACGCCGTCGGCGCCGAGCCCGGCCCGCCGGTCGCAGATCGCTACCACGGCGGCCGGGTCGAGACGCAGCGCGCCGTCGGGGTCGGGGAGCAGAACGAAGTCGTTCTCCGTGCCGTGTCCCTTCACGAACCTGGTCACCGGACCAGCCTAGGCGGCGCCGACGATCCCGACGGCTGCCTCGACGAGGTGCCCGTCGGCCGCGTCGAGCCAGACGACGCGGCCGTCGCGGCGGAACCACGACTCCTGGCGCCGGGCGAAGCGCCGGGTCGCCCGCACGGTCTCGTCGCGCGCCTGCTCCTCGCTCCACTCCCCGGACAGGTGGCGCAGCACCTGGGCGTACCCCAGGGCGCGCGACGCGGTGCGGCCTTCGCGCAGGCCGGCGCCGGCGAGCCGGCGTACCTCGTCGACCAGGCCCGCGGCCCACATCCGGTCGACCCGCTGCTCGATCCGGCGGTCGAGCTCGTCACGCGGCAGGGTCAGCCCGACCTGGACGGCGTCGACCTCGTACGCCGCCGGCGGCAGCGACGCCGTGAACGGCCGGCCGGTGATCTCGACGACCTCGAGGGCGCGCACGATGCGACGACCGTTGCTCGGCAGGATCGCGATGGCGGCGGCCGGGTCGACCGCGGCGAGCCGCTCGTGCAGCGCGCCGGGGCCCACCGCGGCGAGCTCGGTCTGCAGCCGGGCCCGCACGGCGGGATCGGTGCCGGGGAACTCCATCCGGTCCAGGGCGGCGCGCACGTACAGCCCCGACCCGCCGACCAGGAGCGCGCGGTGGCCGCGTGCCGCGATGGCGGCGAACGCGGCGCGGGCCAGCCGCTGGTACTCCGCGACGCTGGCCTCCGCGCGGACGTCCCAGACGTCGAGGAGGTGGTGCGCGATGCCGGCGCGCTCGGCGGGGGTCAGCTTGGCGGTGCCGACGTCCATGCCGCGGTAGACCTGCATCGAGTCGGCGTTGACGACCTCGCCCTCGAGGTGCCGGGCCAGTGCGAGACCGAGGTCGCTCTTGCCGACCCCGGTGGGCCCGACCACGGCGATCACCGGCTGCGCCGCTGCCCGGTCCGCCGTCATGACTCGCGAGTCTCCCGCAGCGGGCTAGCGTGGCCGCATGGGCATCTTCGACAAGCTGAAGAAGGACGTCGAGAAGGCGGTCGACGAGCACGGCGACCAGATCGCGAAGGGCATCGACCAGGCCGCCACGATGGCCGACAAGAAGACCGGTGGCAAGCACGAGGGACAGATCGCGACCGGCGCGGCCAAGGCGAAGGACGCCCTGGACAGCCTCGACGGCAAGGACGACGACATCGCCGACAGTCCTGGCAAGGTGCCGCCGGCGAGCTAGCAGTCAGGTGGCCGGCCGCCAGGTGGCCACCAGGTAGGTGACGCCGTACGGCGAGCCGGCCCACGTCACCGACCCGGACATCTTCGCGTCGCCGGCCGCGCCGGCGAGCACCTGCCAGGACGCCCGGCCGGCAGCCAGCAGCCGCTCGGCGCGGTCGGGGTCGACCGCGAGCAGCGCCGCGGTGTCCGCCTCGCGCAGGGCGGACTCCACCTCGGTGTCGAACGGCTCGGCGTCGGGGTCGAGGTAGCCCGGCCCCTTGAGACTGCGACGGGCGCTGGCGTCACCCATCGCCAGGACCGCCACCCGGGCCGCCCTCCCGGCGAGCGCCTCGCCGACGGCCCGGCAGCGCTCGGGCGCCGCGTCCGCCTCGACGCCGAACAACAACGTCGCGCTCGTGACCTCGCCGCGGTCGAGCAGCCACCGCGCGATGGTCAGGGACAGCGGGAGGGTCGCGGCTCCGGTGCCGGTGCCGACCGGCACGTCGACGCCGTAGCCGGCGATCGTCCCCCAGGCACCCTCGGGCGCCGGGCCGAGCACCGGCGCCGCGCCGACCGCGACCACGAGGTCGGGCCCGGCGGCGACCAGCTCGGCGACCGCCGCGTCGCAGGCGTGGCGCAACCCGTCGAGCTCGCCGGATGCACCGGCGCCGACGCCCGGGACGAGCAGCGGCGGGTGCGGACAGACGGCAGCGGCGACGAGGGCCATGACAAGTCCGTCGGCTCAGCCGCAGGCTGGCGCGTTCGCGACCACGACCGCCGGCGCACCGACGGTGGGCATGCCGAGGACGACGGCCGACGCGGCCGGACCACCGACGGCGCGGGCTTCCCACGCGTCGCCGGCGCGGGTCCGGCGTACCGAGACGGGGCCGTCCGCCACCAGGTGGTGCGGGGCCGCGTAGGTGAGGGTGACGGTGGCCACATCACCCGGGCGCGGCCGCGCTCCGGCGGGGGTCGGCATCGAGAAGTGCACCAGCCGGTTGTCCGGCGCCCGACCGGAGAGCCGGTGGGTGGCACCGTCCTTGCGTCCCTCGCCCTCAGCGACCAGGACGTCCACGGTCCGTCCGACCTGGCGGGTGTTCTCGGCCCAGGACACGTCGTCCTGCAGGGCGAGCAGGCGCTCGTAGCGTTCCTGCACGACGGCCTTGGGCACCTGCTCGTCGAGGGCGGCCGCCGGCGTACCGGGTCGTGGGGAGTACTGGAAGGTGAAGGCGCCGGCGAACTTGGCTTCGCGTACGACATCGAGGGTCTGCGCGAAGTCGTCGTCGGTCTCCCCGGGGAAACCCACGATGACGTCGGTGGTGATCGCCGCGTCGGGGATGGCTGTCCGGACCCGGTCGATGATGCCGAGGTAGCGATCGCGGCGGTACGACCGGCGCATCGCCTTGAGCACCCGGTCTGACCCGGACTGCAGCGGCATGTGCAGCGAGGGCATCACGTTCGGCGTCTCGGCCATCGCCGCGATCACGTCGTCGGTGAAGTCCTTGGGGTGCGGGCTGGTGAAGCGCACCCGCTCGAGCACGTCGATCTCGCCGCAGGCCCGCAGCAGCTTGCCGAACGCGAGGCGGTCGCCGAACTCCACGCCGTAGGAGTTGACGTTCTGCCCGAGCAACGTCACCTCGATGACGCCCTCGGCGACCAGGGCCTCGACCTCGGCGAGCACGTCGCCGGGGCGGCGGTCCTTCTCGGTGCCGCGCAGCGACGGGACGATGCAGAAGGTGCAGGTGTTGTTGCACCCGACGCTGATCGAGACCCAGCCGGCGTACGGCGACTCGCGGCGGGTCGGCAGCGTGGAGGGGAACACCTCGAGCGACTCGAGGATCTCGACCTGCGCCACCTTGTTGTGCCGCGCGCGCTCGAGCAGGGCCGGCAGCGAGCCGATGTTGTGCGTGCCGAAGACGACGTCGACCCAGGGCGCGCGACGGGTGATCTCGCCGCGGTCCTTCTGCGCGAGGCAGCCGCCGACCGCGATCTGCATGCCCGGGTTGGCCTTCTTGACCGGCGCGAGGTGGCCCAGGTTGCCGTAGAGCTTGTTGTCGGCGTTCTCGCGCACCGCACAGGTGTTGAAGACGACCACGTCGGCCGGGCCGTCGTCGGTCGCGCGCCGGTAGCCGGCCGCCTCGAGCAGCCCCGAGAGCCGCTCGGAGTCGTGCACGTTCATCTGGCACCCGTAGGTGCGGACCTGGTAGGTCCGGGCCGAGTCTTCGATCAGCTCAGTCATAGCGGTCCCAGGGTACGGGCCCTACGCTGCGGATCACCGCCTCGGCGGTCCCCGCCCGGGGAGAAGGGATGCCTCGATGGAAGCAGGCGCCGACACGCTGCAGAAGGCGTTGCGGATCAACCTGGATCCCCGCTGGTACGGCACGGTCGCCGAGATCGGTGCGGGGCAGGAGGTCGCGCGCTGGTTCTTCCGCGCCGGTGGAGCTGCGGGCACCATCGCCAAGACCATCTCGGCGTACGACATGGCCGTCAGCGACGCGGTCTACGGCAAGTCGCAGCGCTACGTGTCGATGGGCCGGCTCCAGGCGATGCTCGACCACGAGTACCACCTCAACATCGAGCGGCTCGACGAGCACCGCGGGGACGACAACGCGTTCTTCGCGTTCGCCGACACGGTGGTCGCGCGCAGCTACCAGGGCGGGAACGAGTGCCACGGCTGGATGGGTGTGAAGTTCCAGTCCCACCAGCACGACGAGCCGAGCCAGATCATCGTGCACGTCCGGATGCTGGACGCCGAGGCCTCGCTGCAGCAAGAGGCGCTCGGCGTGGTCGGGGTGAACCTGCTGCACGGGGCCTTCTTCCACCACCACGAGCCGGAGGTGCTGCTCGAGAGCCTGCTCGACCGGCTCACGACGGGACGCATCGAGATCGACATGATCCAGCTGAAAGGCATCGAGTTCCGGTCGGTCGACAACCGGGTGATGGCGCTCAAGCTGGTGCAGCTCGGACTCTCCGGCGCCGCGATGTTCGGCCCCGACCGCCAGGTGCTGCAACCCAGTGAGGTGTTGCGCAAGAAGGCGATCCTGGTCGAGCGGGGCAGCTTCCGGCCGCCCACCGTGGTCAACATCGACATGCTCGCCTGCGCCCGCGAACGGTTCGAGGACGACCCCCGCGTGACGGGCCGCGAGGTCCTGATCCTGACCGAGCTGACGATGGCCAACCTGATGGCCGACGCCGGCAAGGTGGACCGGCGCGACTTCCTCGCTCGGGCCGACCTGCTCGCCGCGTGCGGCATGACGGTGCTCATCTCCGACTACATCGCCTACCACCGGCTTGCGGCCTACCTCGCCTGGCGTACCGATGGCCCGATCGGGATGGTGATGGGGGTGCCGAGCCTGATCGACCAGTTCGACGAGTCCAGCCACGCCGACCTGCCGGGCGGGATCCTCGAGTCGTTCGGCCGCCTGTTCAAGAACGACCTGCGGCTCTACGTCTACCCGATGCTGCGCGACGGCGAGGTCACGACGGTGCACAACCTGCAGGTCGGCAAGGACCTGCAACCGCTCTACGACTACCTCAACCAGCGCGGCAGCTTCGTCGACCTGGACAACTACACGCCCGACTACCTGCCGATCCTCAGCCGTGACGTACTGCGGCGCATCGCGGGCGGGACCACGGACTGGGAGCAGATGGTGCCCTCCGAGGTCGCCGAGCTGATCAAGCAGCGCAGCTTCTTCGACTTCCACTCCCGCGACTGAAACATTCGGCAGGCCGAGCCGGACATTTCGGCTGCCGAAGGTTTCAGTCGGCGTGCCTGGGGGCGCAGTGCGGCGCGGTTTGGGGGGTGAGTCACCCCCAGCCGTAGTCGGAGCGCAGCCGCGCGGCCACGGCGTCGAAGCGGCGGCGGTCGAGCACGGCGCCCTCGCGCCGGATGCCGTCCTCGGGGACGGTGAGCACCCGGTCCAGCCGGACCCAGCTCGGCCGGCCGTCGCGGTCCCACGGCCCCGCGCCGAGGGCGAACCAGCCGTGCTGCCCGTCGCGGTCGTGCTGGCTGGAGAGCATCAGCCCGAGCAGGGTGCCGCCCTCCCGGCCGACCACGAGGACCGGCCGGTCCTTGCCGTGGGCGGCGTCCTCCTCGAAGGTGACCCAGGTCCAGACGATCTCGCCGGGGTCGGCCCGCCCGTCGAGCTGCGGCGCGTACTCGAGGTGCCGTCCCGCCGGTGGGCCGGTGAAGGTCCGGGCCCGCGACCGGCGTACCGGAGTGTCGCCGGGCCGCGCGGTACCCAGCCGGCCCACCAGCCGGAGGCCGCGCCGGGCCCGGTCCCGCCATCCCGCCGTCACGCCGCGCAGCCTAGAACCGCATTCCACAACAGTACTTGCACAACAGATCCGGGGTGGGTCTCGGTGCCGCGGCCGGCGCGCTGACCGCCACCCGGTGGCGCCCGGTCCGGCCGGCCATCACCGGTCTTCTCGTGCTGGTGGTGCAGGGCGGGGCGATCGTGCTGCTCGGGGTCGGGCCGCGCTGGGTCGCCGGTGCCGGCGTCCTGGTGGTGGGCGTGACCGCTGGCCTGGCTTCGGCGTTCCTGTCGGGCGCGTTCCAGGCGCTCGTCGAGCCGGCGTACCTCGGTCGCACGCCGGCACTCACCTCGCTCGCCGACGACGCACTGATGCCGGTCGCGATGGCCGGTTTCGGGGCGTTGGCAGGACTGACCTCAGTCGCCGGTGCCTGCCTGGTCGCGGGGGCGACGATGGCGTTGCTCTGCGCGTGGTCGGCCGCTGTGCTGTCGCCCCGGCTGCCGGCGCCGGTGTGACGACTCAGCGCGCGATCTCCGTGGTCCGGGTCTCGCGGCACACGGTCACCTTGACCTGCCCCGGGTAGGTGAGGTCGTGCTCGATCTGCTTGGCGATCTCGCGGGCGAGCACCTGGGCCGCGATGTCGTCGACCTCGTCGGGCAGGACCATCACTCGCACCTCGCGGCCGGACTGCATCGCGAACACCCTGTCGACGCCCGGGTGCGACGAGGCGACCTCCTCCAGCCGGCGCATCCTGGTGACGAACGACTCCACCGACTCACGCCGGGCGCCCGGGCGGCTGCCGCTGACTGCGTCGGCGACCTGGACGAGGATCGCCTCGACGGTGCGCGGCTCGACCTCGTTGTGGTGGGCCTCGATCGCGTGCACGACCTCGGGGTCCTCGCCGCACCGGCGCGCTACGTCGGCCCCGACGAGTGCGTGTGACCCGTCGGCCGTGTGGGTCAGGGCCTTGCCGATGTCGTGCAGGAAGGCGGCGCGCCGCGGGACGGTGGGGTCGAGGCCGAGCTCGGCGGCCATCAGGGCGGCCAGGTGGGCCGACTCGAGGAGGTGGGCAAGGACGTTCTGGCCGTAGGACGTGCGGTAGCGCAGCCGGCCCAACAGCTCGACGAGCTCGGGATGAAGGTCGGTGACGCCGACGTCGAGCAGCGCGTCCTCGGCGGCGCGCTGGCAGCGGGCGGTGACCTCGGATCGGGCGGTCGCGTAGGCGTCCTCGATGCGCTGGGGATGGATCCGTCCGTCCAGGACGAGCGCCTCGAGGGTGAGCCGGGCGACCTCTCGGCGTACCGGATCGAAGCAGGAGACGAGGACCGCGCCGGGGGTGTCGTCCACGATGAGGTTGGCCCTGGTCACGGACTCGAAGGCGCGGATGTTGCGGCCCTCGCGGCCGATCACGCGGCCCTTCATGTCGTCGCCGGGCAGCGTGACGGAGGTGACCACGGACTCGGTGCTGGTGTCGGTCGCCAGCCGCTGCATCGCAGTGATCACGACCTCGCGGGCGCGGCGATCGGCCTCCCGCTCCGCGGTGCGCTCGACGTCGCGTACTCGCAGGGCCGCATCGCGGCGGGCGGCCGCCTCCTGCTCCGCGATGAGCTGCGCGCGTGCCTGGTCGGCGGTCATGTTCGCGGTCTGTTCGAGGGCCGATCGGCGGGCCCGCTCGAGCCGGTCGAGGACCTGCTGGCGGACCTCCAGGGCGGCCTCGCGTGCGGTCAGCGCATGGGCCCGGTCCTCGAAGCGCAGCGCCCTGGCGTCCAGGCGCTCCTCGTGCTCGGCGACCCTGCCTTCCCGGCGGTCCAGGTCGGCGCGCCGCGCGAGGTCCTGGCGGTGGCTGCGCGGGAGGACCACGAGGACGACGACCACAGCACCGAGGGCGACGGCCAGGGCCGCCAGTGCTGCTGCGACCGCGCCGTCCACCATGCCTCCTCGGTGCCCGGAGGCTACGGCGGGGTCACAGGGCGGTCAAGGAGTCCCGCTCGTCGTCAAAGCCGTCCCCGCGCTGTTCGGAGCCCTCGGCGGCCAGCGCGTCGCGAACGACCCGCATGGCCAGCCCGCCGTCGTAGCCCTTGCGGGCGAGCATGCCGACCAGCCGGCGGGTGCGCGCCGCCCGGTCCAGCCCCCGCGTGCTCGGCAACCGCCGGGCCACCAGGGCCGCCGCAGTGTCGACCTCGGACTCGAGGTCGATCGCGCCGACCGCGGCGCTCACGGTCTCGTCGTCGACACCCTTGCTGCGCAGCTCCCGCTGCAACGCCCGGCTCGAGAGCCCGCGGGTGGCGTGCCGCGAGCGGACCCACGAGTCGGCGAAGGCGGCGTCGTCGATCAGGCCGACCTCGGTGAACCGGTCCAGCGCCTGCTCCGCAACGGCCGCAGGGACGTCGCGGGCCGCCAGGTCCGCCGCGAGCTCGGCCCGGGTGCGTGGCGCCGCGGTGAGCTTGCGCAGCAGGATCTGCCGGGCCACCGACGACGGGTCCGGTTCGGGCCCGTCGTCGGCCGGACTGCCCGGCGTGGGTCCGTCCGGCCCGCGCGCCCTCCGCGAGCGGCCCGCGCCGGCGAATGTCCTCGTCATCTCAGATCTCCCCGAACTCAGATGTCCGAGGGCTCAGATGTCCGAGGGCATCACGGCCGGCGGCTCCGCCGGCTCGTCGACGCGGGCTCCGATGCCGAGCTTCTCCTTGATGCGCTTCTCCAGCTCATCGGCCAGGTCGGGGTTGTCTCGCAGGAACGCGCGCGCGTTCTCCTTGCCCTGCCCGAGCTGGTCGCCTTCGTAGGTGTACCAAGCGCCGGCCTTGCGGACGAAGCCCTGCTCGACGCCGACATCGATCAGGCCGCCCTCGCGGCTGATGCCGGTGCCGAACATCAGGTCCATCTCGGCCTGCCGGAACGGTGGCGACATCTTGTTCTTGACCACCTTGACGCGGACCCGGTTGCCGACCGACTCCTGGCCGTCCTTGAGGGTCTCGATGCGCCGGACGTCGAGCCGGATCGACGCGTAGAACTTCAG
>DATBDW010000017.1:0-3244 GCA_036269735.1 Actinomycetes bacterium | reverse complement strand
CCGTCCACCTGCTGCAGGCCTTCCCCGACGTCGCCGAGCACTACCGGCGCCGGTTCCGCCACGTGCTGGTCGACGAGTACCAGGACACCAACCAGGCGCAGTACGTCCTGGTGCGCGAGCTGGTGTCCGGCGGCGACCCGGGTCTCGGCGTAGCGCCGGCCGAGCTGTGCGTCGTCGGCGACGCGGACCAGTCCATCTACGCCTTCCGCGGCGCCACCATCCGCAACATCCTCGACTTCGAGCAGGACTACCCGGCGGCCACGACGATCCTGCTCGAGCAGAACTACCGCTCCACCCAGACCATCCTCAACGCCGCGAACGCGGTGATCTCACGCAACGCGAGCCGCAAGCCCAAGAACCTCTGGTCCGACGCGGGTGAGGGCACCCCGATCGTCGGCTACGTCGCCGACAACGAGCACGACGAGGCGTCCTTCGTCGCCGGCGAGATCGACCGGTTGACCGACGACGAGGACGTGCTCCCGTCGCAGGTCGCGATCTTCTACCGGACCAACGCGCAGTCCCGGGTGTTCGAGGAGGTCTTCATCCGGGTCGGCATGCCCTACAAGGTCGTCGGCGGCGTGCGCTTCTACGAGCGCCGCGAGGTGCGCGACGCACTGGCGTACCTCCGCGTGCTGGCCAACCCGGCGGACACCGTGTCCCTGCGACGGATCATCAACGTCCCCAAGCGGGGCATCGGCGACCGGGCCGAGGCCTGCCTCGAGGCGCTCGCCCAGCGCGAGGCCATCTCGTTCAACGACGCCGTGGTGCGCTGCGAGGACGCCTACGGCCTGGTCGCGCGCTCGCTGTCGGCGGTCCAGTCGTTCCGGACCCTGCTCGACGAGCTGCGCACCCTGGTCGAGGCGGGCACTCCGCCGGCGACCGTTCTCGAGGCGGTGCTCGACCGCACCGGCTACGCCGCCGAGCTGGCGGGCTCGGCCGACCCGCAGGACCAGACCCGGCTGGAGAACCTCCAGGAGCTGGTCTCGGTCGCCCGGGAGTTCGAGGAGGGCAACCCGGGCGGATCTCTCGTGGAGTTCATGGAGCAGGTCGCGCTCGTCGCCGACGCCGACGAGATCCCCGACGACGAGGTGACCGAGGACGGCAAGCCGGCCGCGGGAGTCGTCACGCTGATGACCCTGCACACGGCCAAGGGCCTCGAGTTCCCGGTCGTGTTCCTGACCGGCATGGAGGACGGCGTCTTCCCGCACCTGCGCTCGCTGGGCGACCCCACCGAGCTGGAGGAGGAGCGCCGGTTGGCGTACGTCGGCATCACCCGCGCCCAGCAGCGGCTCTACCTCAGCCGCGCCACGGTGCGCAGCGCGTACGGCGCCCCGCAGGCCAACCCCGCCTCACGGTTCCTCGAGGAGGTGCCCGGGCAGCTCGTCGACTGGCGCCGCCTCGAGTCGACGGTGACCAGCATCCCCGCGGTCGCCGGGCTGGCGGCGCGCCCCGGCGTACGGTCCCCTGGCAACCGGCCGGTCATCCACCTGGAGCCGGGCGACCGGGTCACGCACGACACCTTCGGGATGGGCTCGGTGGTCTCGGTCGAGGGCGCGGGGGAGCGGGCCGTGGCCTCGATCGACTTCCGGTCCGGCGGCCTCAAGCGCCTGCTGCTGCGCTACGCGCCGGTGGAGAAGCTGTAGCTCAGACCTTGAGGTGGCGGGCCCGCAACCAGGGCAGGGGGTCGATCGGGTCGCCGTTGTTCGGGCGGATCTCGAGGTGCAGGTGCGGCCCCGTGGTGTTGCCCGTCGTACCGATCCGGCCGATGACCTCGCCCGCCTTGACCTGGCCGCTGCGGACCACGAAGGCCGACATGTGGGCGTACCAGCTGACGGTGCCGTCGGGGTGCTGGATCGCGATCTTGTTGCCGTACGCTCCGTCGTAGCCGGCGAAGATGATCTTCCCGTCGCCGATCGCGTGGACCGGGGTGCCGTACGGGGCGGCGAAGTCCTGCCCGGTGTGCATGTTGGACCACAGGCCGTACTCGCCGAAGCCGGCGGTGAGGCGGAAGTGATCGACCGGGAGCACCCAGACCGGGAGCGCGGCCTCGCGGGCCTTCTGCGCCGCCTCGGCTGCCGCCGCGACCGAGCGCACCGCGCTGGCCCGGGCCGCCCGGAACCGGCTGGATCGCTCCTCCTGCTGGCTGAGCAGGGTCTGGCGCAGCTGCGCGGCCGCAACCGTCTGGGCCTGGCTCAGCGTCTGCGACGTCCCCGCACCCACGCCCTCGCGGGCAGCGCCGATCGCGCCGGGCACGTTGAGCCCGCTGACGGTGAAGGCCGCCAGCGTGGCTGCCGTGATGTAGGCAGGACCGCTGTGTTGCCGGGGCTTGCGGTGACGTCCGGGTTTGCGGTGTCGTCCGCTAGAGCGGCGAGGTGGCACGGGGGGATCGCCTCGTCGTGGGGGGCAGGGACCGGGCGACGATAACGAATGGATCACATGCCTGCACAACTCGCCGGCTGTTCAAAGGCGGTTCAACTACGCGCTGCCACCCGTCTGGCCACGCGTAGTTCCAGTCTTACGCCGTATGTGTCCCGGTCTGTCCGCCTCCGGGGGCCCGAAACCTCCCGGTCTGGGCCGGTCACTGGTGATCGGGATCACGCCCTCGCGCACCGTCGCGCCGGCGGCGTCGAGCTGGGCCAGGGTGGCCGCGATCTCCCGGACCGCGCCGCCGTGCACGGGCAGCGACATGTGCCCCACGCCGCGGACCAGCACGTTGCGCGCCTCGAGGTCCGGGTGGTCCACCCGCGCGGCCCCCTTGGGAGCCATCATCTGGTCCAGGTCGCTCCAGACACCGACGAAGCGGGTCCGGCAGCCCGGCGCCGGCTCGCGCAGCTCCTCGATGAGGTCGCTGTCCGGTCGCAGCTGGCGCGCCAGCCGGCCAGGGACGAGGTACGCCGGCAGGGTCCCCCCGTGCGGCGTGCCCAGCGTCACCAGGGTGTGCACCCGCTCGTCGCCGCCGAGCCGCTGGACGTAGTACCGGGCGATCAGGCCGCCCATGCTGTGCCCGATCACGTGGATCCGTTCGAACCCGCTGGCCTCGCAGATGCTCTCGACGCGCGTCGCGAGCTGCGTCGCGGCCAGCCGGACATCGCGGGTCAGCGGACTGTAGTTGATGCCCACCACCTGGCGGAAGCCGCGACGGCGCAGCGCGCGCCGCAGCACGGTGAACACGGAGCGGTTGTCGACCATCCCGTGCACGAGCAGGATCGGCGTACCGGAGGCCTCGACGTCGCCGACGACCAGG
>DATBDW010000016.1:0-1861 GCA_036269735.1 Actinomycetes bacterium | reverse complement strand
CGGGCACGCCCAGGTGCCGGTCATCGACACCAGCCGGACGCCGGCCTGCTCAAGCCAGCGGAGCACGCACTCGGTCTCCTCGGCCGACGCTGTCGGGGTCGGGCCGTGCCCGGGTGCCACCACCTCGGCGGTGGCGACGAGGGTGGCGGCCACGACGCGCGGGTCTTCGGCCCGGCCGGCGACGGCCGTACCGGCCAGCCGGCCGTGGCGCACGACGACGATCTCCCAGCTGCCGTCGTCACGCTGGCGCGCGGCGACGACCTCGGCGCACCCGGTCAGCGCGGAGACCCTCTGCACCCGCGCCGCTGCGCGCACGAACGCGGCCAGCCGGTCGCGGTGCACGCCGGCCTCCTCGTAGCGCTCGACCTCGGCCAGCCTCGCCACCTTGCGGCTCAGCGCGTCGACGAGATCGCGGACGTCGCCGAGCATGGCGGCGCGCACCGCGGAGACGTGCTCGGCGTACCGCGTCACACTCTCGGAGCCGTCGCACGGCGCGCCGCAGCGGCCCATCTCGGCGAGCGCACACGCCGGCGACGGCTTGCGCGGCGAGAGCTTGGTCGTGCACTGCCGCAGCCGGAACGCCTCGTGGACCGCGGCGGTCGCGAGCTCGACCTGGCGGGCACCCGAGAACGGCCCGAGGTAGTCCGCGCCGTCGTCGCGGACCTCGCGCACCCGCGACAGCCGGGGGAACGGCTCGACGGTGAGCTTGAGCCAGTGCGCGCGCTCCGGGAACCGGGAGCGCCGGTTGTAGCGGGGCTTGTGCGCGCCGATGAGCCGCAGCTCGCGGACCTCGGCCTCCAGCGGTGTCGCGCACACGATCGGCACGACCTTGACCGCGAGGCCGACCATCTCGGCCATCCGGCCGCGGGTCTCGCCGGCGGTGAAGTAGCTGCGCACCCTGGAGCGCAGGTCCTTGCTCTTGCCGACATAGAGCACCTCGCCGCGCTCGTCGACGAACTGGTAGACGCCAGGCAGGTGCGGCAGCGGTTCGGCGAGGTGGCGCTTGGCGCGCTGCTGGGGGGAGACCCGCGACGAGAACGTCGCCAGCTCGTCCAGCGAGCGCACACCGAGGTTGCCCAGCCGCTCGAGCATGCCGTGCAGGACGTCGACGGTCGCGCGGGCGTCGGAGAGCGCGCGGTGGTCCGGGGTGGTGCCGGCGCGGAACAGCCGGGCCAGGCTGGACAGCTTGCAGTTGGGCGCCTCGTCGCGGGTGACGACCTGGCGGGCCAGCCGCGCGGTGTCGAGCACCCGGTTGCCCGGCCAGTCCTGCTCGAGCAATGTGCAGGCGGCCTTGAGGAAACCGATGTCGAACGGTGCGTTGTGCGCGACGAGCACGGCGTCGGGGCCGGCGAACTCGAGGAAGGCCGGCAGCGCGATCGCGAGCCGCGGCGCCGACGCGACCATGTGGTTGGTGATGCCGGTCAGGACCGAGATGAACGCGGGGATGGGTACGTCGGGATTGACCAGCGTCTGGAACTCGCCGAGCTTCTCCCCGCCGCGCACCTTGACCGCGCCGATCTCGGTGATCTCGCAGCTGGCCGGCGACCCACCGGTGGTCTCCAGGTCGACGACCACGAAGGTCACCTCGTGCAGGGGGGTGCCCAGCTCGTCGAAGGTGGCCTGCACCGCCACCGGTGGCTGGCCCGGCGCTCGACCCGTCGCCGGCCGCGGGCTGGGCTGCAGCTCCGGCCGGCCGATGGACATGACCCGACGGTAGGCAGCGCCCGGGACACAACCCCGCAGGCGCACCGAGCGCCGCCCGGGCCGCCGGGGACGCACAGCTGGATCCGAGGTCCGTTGGGCCGAGGGACAGGCGGGTCAGAGGAGGCCGGTGGCTTGCAGGCCGCGGGCGGCCAGGAGC
>DATBDW010000015.1:0-3494 GCA_036269735.1 Actinomycetes bacterium | reverse complement strand
GCCCGGCGCCGTCGACGGTCCACGCCTCGACGCTGTGCACCCACCCGAGGTCGTGCAGCCGGCGGTACGCCGACACGATGTCCTTGCGGATCCAACCGCCCGCCCGGCCCGGCGAGGCGCAGCCGCGGACCACGTCGTCGTACGCCGTGTCGACCCGGATCTCGAAGCGGCGGCAGGCCCGCCGCAGCGACCGGCTGACCCGCAGGCCGTCGAGCGGCACCACTCCGCGCGGGTCCGGTGACCACCACCCGACCGGGCCGCGTCGGGACACCGGCATCGGGAACAGGCCGGCCCGGTAGGCCGTGAGCACGGTGCCCGGCTCGAGGTCGGCACCGATGGCGAGCAGCTCCTCGCCCGTCGGCGCGGCGGCGACGTCACCGAACGCGTAACGCGACGGCGACGGCTCCGTGGCGACCCCCGGCGGCACGCGGTGGTCGCTCTCAGGGACGAGGGCAGCGCACGTGCGGAGCCACCTCGGCCGCCGCGTCCGGCCCGTAGGCGCCGGCGAACCGCTCCAGGAAGCGGCGCTGGCCCAGCTCGTACTCCTGGGTTCCCTTGGTCTCGATGACGTACGCCGCGAGCAGGCTGCCGACCTGGGCGCAGCGCTCCAGCGCCAGCCCCCACCCGAGCGCCGCCAGGAAACCGGCCCGGAACCCGTCGCCCAGACCCGTCGGGTCGACCTTGCGGTCCTCGGGCGCGCACTCGACGTGGATGCTCGGCTCGTCCTTGGCGTCGAAGCGCACGCCCTTGGGCCCGAGCGTCGTCACCCGGGTCCCGACCCGGGCGAGGATCTCCTCGGCGGTCCAGCCGGTCTTCTGCTCGGTCAGCGCGGCCTCGTACTCGTTGCTGAACAGGTAGGTCGCCCCGTCGACGAGCTGGCGGATGCCCGCGCCGTCCATCCAGGCGATCTGCTGTCCGGGGTCGGCGAGGAAGGGGTAGCCGCGGGTGCGGCACTCCTCGGTGTGGCGGAGCATCGCCTCCGGGTCGTTGGCGCTGATGACGACGAGGTCCAGCCCGCCGATGCGCTCGGCGATCGGGGCAAGCTCGATGTCGCGTGCCTCGCGCATCGCACCGGCGTAGAAGCTGGCGATCTGCGCGTGGTCGGAGTCGGTCGTGCACACGAAGCGGGCCGTGTGCCGCAGCTCCGACACGTGCACGGAGGCCGTGTCGACCCGGTGGCGCTCGAGCCACGAGCGGTAGTCGGCGAAGTCCTGCCCGACCGCACCGACGAGAACCGGGTCCAGCCCCAGGCAGCCCATCCCGAAGGCGATGTTGGCCGCAATGCCGCCACGACGTACGTCGAGGTCCTCCACCAGGAAGGACAGCGAGATCTTGTCGAGCTGGTCCACCACCAAGGAGTCGGTGAAGCGACCCTCGAAGGTCATCAGATGGTCGGTGGCGATCGAGCCGGTGACGGCGATGCGCACGGGAGCTCTCCGGTTGTCGGACGGGCGTACGGCGACCTCGGAAGACTACCGACCGGTAGGCGTTCCGCACGCGCGGGCGGCGTGCGACGCTCGTCTGGTGAGCGCCACCGTGACGCCTGTGAACGGGCCGGCCGGGGCCGAGGCCGGCTCGCTCGACGAGCTGGTCGCCGACGCGGCCGAGGTCACCCGGCATCTGCTCGAGGTCCCCCGCACACGCCACGACGTCCTGGTCATCCCTGACCAGGCCCGCAGCATGGTGAGCGGCCTCGACAGCTACGGCGACTGACCTCTCTGGCGACCGTCCGGGGGAACCCGGGCGCTGGTGGCTGCGTCCCAGCGAACATGGCCGATCCTGTCTCCCGTCCCCGTCCGACGCGGTGGTGGCCGCCGCTCGGTGTCGCTGTCCTCGTGCTGCTCGTGGTCGCAGGCTCGTGGTCAGCCGTTCGTAGCGGATCGGGCTCGTCGGCGCCCGGCGAGTCGGACAGGCCCCCGGTACTGCATCTGGTCGGCTGGGCGGCCTCCCCGGGCGGCAGCCCCGACCCGCGGTACCACCTGGCCGACGACGCCGACCTCCCGCATGGCCCTGCGCAGGCGACGGTCCAGCGGGTGCTGTCACCCTCCGACGGCGCACGACGCGAGCTCGCGACGAGCCTCGGGTTCGCCGGGACGGGCACGGCGACCGACGGCGGGTGGACGTGGTCGGGCGGGACCGGAGGCCATCAGCTGCGCATCCTGGAGGACGGTCAGTGGAGCTTCGACACCGGGCTTCCGTCCCCGCCGACTCCGGTGCCGCCAGCCGAGGCGATCCGCCTGGTGTCGGGCCTCCTGCAGACCCTCGGCCTCACCGGCGCGCACGCCGCGGCGCCGGCTGCACCGACAGTCGTGCAGGCGAACCCCACAGTCGACGGACGACCCACCGCCGGCCTTGTCACCGTTCTGTCGGTGGGACCCGCCGGTGTGGAGAACGGAGCGGGGTGGCTCGTCCGCAGCGGATCCGGTCCGGCGTATCCGCTGATGTCGGCCCGGGCGGCTTGGAACCAGCTCGTGCGTACACCGCTACCGATGCCGTTGATCGCATGCCCCGAGCCGGGGACGCCGGGCTCGGACCCGGTGACCTGCGGTGGGCCCATCACGGTCACCGGCGCGCAGCTCGGACGTGCACCGCAGCAGTCGACTGACGGGCAGCTTCTCGTACCGGCCTGGCTTTTCACCGTCGACGGTTCGCCGCAGCCGCTTGTCGAGGTGGCCGTCGAGCCGCGCCTGGTCGTTCCGGCCAGCGCGGGAGCTGGAACGAGCGGCACGGTCACGGGTGGCGGCGGGTCGAGCACCGGGTCCGGCGGGGTTCCGGTGCCGGACCTCACCGCGACACCGGTCCCGCCGGCACCGCCGTCGGCCGGCACGGTCGCGCCGGTCCAGCAGTCGCACTTCACATCGGTGCGGGCCACCGGGTCGGTGCTCGACGTGCGGTTCTGGGGCGGTGTCGCCTCGTGCTTCGGCTACGACGTGCGGGTCAGCGAGACGTCGTCGGTGGTTCGGCTACGCCTCGTCGAGCACCGCGTCGACGGCAAGCAGGTGTGCCCAGATCTGGCGATGGAACATCAGCAGCGCGCGGTGCTGGGCGACCCGCTCGGCCGACGTACCGTCATCGACGCCGAGACCGGGGCCGTGCTGCTACGCCCTTGAGAACATGCCTCGGCCCGGCCTGCGACGTCGCAGGCCGGGCCGGAGGGATCGATCAGGTGGCTCGGTCAGTGGAACGAGTCCCCGCAGGCGCACGAGCCGCCGGCGTTGGGGTTGTCGATCGTGAAGCCCTGCTTCTCGATGGTGTCGACGAAGTCGATCGTGGCGCCGCTGAGGTACGGCGCGCTCATCCGGTCGACCACGACGCCGACGCCACCGAAGTCCTTGGTGATGTCGCCGTCGAGGTCACGGTCGTCGAAGTACAGCTGGTAGCGCAGGCCGCTGCAGCCACCGGGCTGTACGGCGACGCGCAGGGCGAGGTCGTCCCGCCCCTCCTGCTCGAGCAGGCTCTTGACCTTCGACGCCGCGGTGTCGGTCAGCAGCACG
>DATBDW010000014.1:0-32210 GCA_036269735.1 Actinomycetes bacterium | reverse complement strand
CTCGCGCTGCGACGAGACGTACCGGTCTTCCGCGGCAGCGAGAACGATGTCCTGTCGCGGTTCGCCGGCTGCGCCCGGACCTACGACCTCGACGTCGTGGTGCGGGTGACGTCGGACTGCCCGCTGATCGACGGCGCGATCCTCGCGGAGGGCGTGGCGCAGTTCCTGCGGCTGCGCGAGAAGCACGGCGACGACGTCTACCTGTCCAACACCCTCGAGCGTACGTACCCGAGGGGCTACGACTTCGAGGTCTTCACCGGGACGGCCCTGGCGCGTGCAGACCGTGCGGCGACCCGTGCGGGCGACCGCGAGCACGTGACGCCTTGGCTGTACGCCGGACCGCACCGGCTGCCGCACGTAGCTCAGGTCCGACGGTCGGTCGACCGGTCGCACTACCGCGTCACGCTCGATACGGCCGAGGACCTCGAGCTGCTCCGTCGGCTGTTCGACGACCACGGGGCCGCGGCTCTGGACTGCGACGGCATCGTTCAGGTCCTGGACGCGCACCCGGAGCTGGTGGCAATCAACGCCGGGGTGACCCAGCGCGGGATCAGCTCTTCGTGACCGGCCCCTGATCGTCCGGCAGGTCGACGGCTCCGTGGGTCGGTGCGTCCGGGAACGCGCCGTGCTGCGCCGCCTGGTGCGCCAGCTCGGCGGCCGCCGCCATCTCCTCAGCCAACGCGGACTCCAGCCTGCGGAGGCGTTCCTCGTACTGCGTGACCGCACCGAACCGGACCCGGATCCGACGGTGCTCGACTCGGATCTCCTCGACCAGGCTGCGCGCCGTTGCCTCGGCCTCGTCGTCCGCGTCGTACGGACCCGTGTCGATCTTCTCGGCCAGGTCCTGCAACCGCTCCTCGATGGCACCCACCTGTGCGCCGAGGATCTCGTACGAGCTGTGCGCCCGGTACGCGGTCATCTTGATGTCGTCGAGTCGCTCCTTGGTGCGGCCGACCTGGTCCTGGAGGCGGGCGAGCTTGTCAGCCTGGCGCGCCTGTGCGGACTCGGCCCTCGTGACCCGCCGGATCAGCTGGTCGTACCCGCCAGCCTTCCGCAGGCGCTTGCGCAACCGTCTGCGGACCCCAACCAGAACGCGTGTCACGCCACGTACCTGACCTCTCCGCGATCGATGAGCCCGTGCAGGTACGCCGCCTCGCGCCGCAGGTCGTGCGCGGCGATCACCTTCGCCGGTGCCAGCCCCGCCCCGTGGTAGCCCCATCGCTGCTGCTCCGGGTCGTCGAGGAACGAGTATCCGGTGAGCATCAGGTCGGCCTCGGGGAAGAGCCGGTGCGCCAGGTACGCCGCGAGGGTGCCCGTGGTCGGCGACACCCCCAGCCCGCCGCGCGCCGGGCGGAGCAGGTACTTCAGTCGCAGGCCGAACGCCCGGTTGGGGACCGGCCAGGCGCCCAGGTCGGACGGCCAGTACGGCGGCCAGCCCACCGGTTCCGGTACGCCGAGGGCGAAGATGTCGGTGACGAAGTACGCGCGGTTGCGGTAGTCGTGCAGGAACCCTGGCGTCGGGCGGGTGGTCCGGGCGGCGACCACGACGTTCGTCCGGCTACCGACGCACGGCGGGTCGCCAGGGCCGTCCAGCGCCAGAGAGTTGCACCGCACGACGAGGTCGGCCGAGTCGATGAGGTCACGGCGCTCCGCGCTCGGGGGCAGCGGCGCGTTGGCCACGACGGCCACCCGCCGGACTGGCGTCGAGACAGCGAATGCGGTCGCGTGCGCGCGCATCTGCGCTATCAGGTCGTCGTCGGTCTCGTTGAGGGTGCGGCGCACCGGTCTGCCTCCCAGGTCGGGGCGAGGATAGCGATCAGAGCGCTCGGCGTGGGCCTAGTCGGCGCGCCGCCTTCCGGGCGGCGGGGAGGGCGACCTCGGGGGAGCAGCCGCGGAGGTGGGCCGGCTCAGCCGGCTGGCTGGTCCTTGGTGAGGTGCACCAGCCAGTCGGAGCCGGTCCGGATCAGCGCGTAGCGGCGTGCTCCCGACCGGCCGTTCAGGACGAAGACGATCCGTCGGTCGTTGCGGTCCTCCTCGACCCAGGTGCCGCTGTCGGCGATGAACTTCGTCTCGTCGGTGTAGTCGACGTGGTCGAGGTCGTGGTCGTCGACCTGGACGGCCAGGCGGTTGTCGCCGGGGTCATCTGGCAGGCCGCGCGGGACTGCCCAGGACCGCAGCACCCCCTCCTCCTCGAGCCTGAGGTCGAAGTGTGGCCGGGGCTTGCGGTGGTCGTGCAGGACGAACCGGCGGCGCTTGTCGCTCACCGGTCCATCCTGTCCCGTTCCGTGGTGCCTACGCGGTCGGGTCGTCGTCGGCGAGCAGCCGGTAGAGGGCCTTGCGGGCCTCCGCCAGCGTGGTCACTGCCGCGGCCACCTGGGCCCGGCTGCCGACCTGCGCGACCTGGTGGGCCGCGCCCATCAGGGCACCGATCTCGGCGCGCAGGTCGCGCGACTCGCGGGTGACCCCGCTGCCGACGTCGTCCCAGGGCGCGCCGAGCTCGGCGCGGTGCGCCTCGACGTATGCCGTGCCCTCCTCGGTCAAGCTCGCGGTGTTGCGGCCCTCGACCCGGCTCAGGGTGACCAGACCCTCGTCCTCGAGCTGGCTGAGCGCGGGGTAGACCGAGCCGGGGCTCGGGACCCACACGCCGCCGCTGCGCTCGGTGATCTGCTGGATCAGCTGGTAGCCGTGCATGGGGCCCTCGGCCAGCAGCAGGAGCACCGCTGCGCGCACGTCGCCGCGGCCGCCCCGTCCGCCGCGCCGTCCGCCGCCCCGTCGGCCGCCGGGACCGAAGCCGCCGTGGCCGCCGGGACCGAAGCCGTGTCCGCCACCGCGGCCCCGTCGGGGACCCCGTCCACTCGGACCGGTCTCACCGGCCGGAAGGGTGTCGTCTGACGCCATCACCCAGGCGGCACGGCGCGGTGCGGCCGGTGCCGGCGCCGCCTCTCGTCTGGTCCGGCGTCGGCCGGACGCTCTCGTGTGTCGTTCATGAGGTGTCCTTCTCGATGGATGTCGCCGCGTATCCGGCGATCTATTGACGATATATCGGCGACATATCGAAGGTCAAGCACCGGGGCGAATTGTCAGAAGGATGGCGGATATCTGATGAGAAGTGTCGACAAAGCATGCCGATGAGCACACGATCACATCGTTCCCACCACAATTGACCACAAAGCATCACCTGGCGCCCCCGGCGGCGGGCAAGGGCTCGGTCGTCTTCTCGGTGTCGGTCGTGGCGTCCAGAAGGTCGTGACGCCAGTGGTGCCCGGTGGGCAGGCCGCGACACACCTGTCGGTGGACGTGACCGGCGGGCACACCCTGACCCTCGACGTCGGCGATGCGGGCGACGGGGTGGGGCACGACAACGGCGACTGGGGCGGCGCCGAGCTGTTCCAGTGCTCCGGCTGAGCCGGACCGGCTAGCTGCGCACGACGGCGACGCCGCCGGCGCCCACCGCGACGATGCCTGCGCAGGCTCGGCCGGAGAGGAGGTCGACACCGTCGGCCGCGACCGTGACCTCGCGGTCGGTGTGGTTGAGCACGAAGAGGTACGACGACGTGGCACCCACTCGGCGGACCACCTCGACGCCCGGCTGGTCTGCGACGGCGACGCCCGCCTCCCGGCAGAGTCGGCGGACCAGAGCGGCCGTGCCGTCTGCGTCGACCCGGGTCGCGAGGTACCACGCGGTCCCCTCGCCGGCGGTGTGGCGGGTGAGGGCCGGGAGCCCCGCGACCGGGCCGTCGGCGTACCGGGACACCACTTCCGCGTCGGTCGCGGACAGGCGCTCGGTCCACACGTCGGCCCGGAAGCCGTCGAGCTCGCCGCCGCTGAGGCGCACCGTCTCGCCCTTGCGCAACGGGACGAACTCCTCGCTGCTGACGCCGAGCAGGTCGCGGAACGCTCCCGGGTAGCCGCCGAGCCGGACGTGGTCGTGCTCGTCGACGATCCCGCTCCAGTAGGTCACGAGCAGCGTGCCGCCAGCCGTGGCGAACCCGCTCAGGTTCGCCGCGGCGGCGTCGGTGGTGACGTAGAGCGTCGGCACGAGCACCAGCGAGTAGCCAGACAGGTCGCCCTCGGGACGGACCATGTCGACCGTCACGCCGGCGTCCCACAGCGCCCGGTAGAGGGCCTGCTGGCGGTCGAGGTACGTGACGTCGACGCTGGGATGGCTGTCCAGCTCGGCGGCCCACCGGGCGTCCCAGTCCACGACCATCGCGACGCCGCCGCGCACGACGCTGCCGGCTACCTCGTCGAGGCGGCCCAGCGCCGCTCCTAGCTCGACCGCCTCCCGCCAGGTCCGGCTCGTTGTACCGGCGTGCGGGACAAGTGCCGAGTGGAACTTCTCCGCGCCCGCGCGGGAGGCCCGCCACTGGAAGAAGCACACCGCGTCGGCACCGCGCGCGACGTGGGCGAGGCTGTTGCGCAGCATCTGCCCGGGCGCCTTGGGGACGTTGCGCGGTTGCCAGTTCACCGCGCTGGGTGAGTGCTCCATCAGAAACCACGGCCGGCCGCCGGCCACCGCGCGGGTGAGGTCGGCGGCCCAGGAGAGCTCGACGTGCGCCTCCGGGTCGGCCGCGTCGAGGTAGTGGTCCTGGGCCACGACGTCGAGCTCGGGTCCCCAGGTGAAGTAGTCCATGTCCCGGACGTCCGACATCACCATCATGTTGGTGGTCACCGGTACGCCTGGGCTGAGCTCGTGCAGCAGGTCGCGCTCGGCGACGAAGCAGTCGAGCAACGCGTCGGAGCTGAACCGGGCGAAGTCGAGCTGCTGGCCCGGGTTGGGGAACGTCGGCGCGGTGCGCGGCGGGTTGATGTGTTCCCAGTCGGCGTACCGTTGGCTCCAGAAGGTCGTGGCCCAGGCGGCGTTGAGCGCGTCGAGGTCGCCGTACCGCTCCTCGAGCCAGACGCGGAACGCGGCGGCCGAGACGTCGCAGTAGCAGTGCGCGTTGTGGCCGCCGAGCTCGTTGGAGACGTGCCACATCGCGACGGCCGCGTGGTCGTGGAACCGCTCGGCCAGGACCCGGACGAGCGCCAGGGCCTTCTCCCGGTACGTCGGCGAGCTCGGGCACCACGCCTGGCGCCCCCCCGGCCAGAGCACCGTTCCGTCAGCTCGCCGCGGGAGGGTCTCCGGGTAGCGGTGTGGGAGCCAGGGCGGTGGTGACGCGGTCGCGGTGGCGAGGTCGACGGCGATGCCGCCCGCGTGCAGCACGTCGAGGACGTCGCCGAGCCAGTCGAGGTCGTAGCGCCCTTCCTCGGGCTCGAGCATCGCCCAGCTGAAGACGCCCACCGTGGCGACCGTGAGCCCGGCCGCGCGCATCAGCGCGACGTCCTCGTCCCAGACCTCGCGCGGCCACTGTTCCGGGTTGTAGTCCGCGCCGAAGGCGATGCCGGCCAGCCGTGTCGGCCGGCCCGACCACTCCTGTCGCGCGGCGCCCACACCCGGCTCGCTCACCCCTTGGTCGACCCGAGCGAGAGGCCGGCCACGAACTGCTTCTGGAGGAGCAGGTAGACGATCAATGTGGGGATGGCCGCGATGAGCGCCGCGGCGGCGATCAGGTTCTGGTTGGTGACGTACTGCCCCTGCAGGTTGGCCAGCGCCGAGGTGACCGGCCTCTTGTCGCCGGATGACATCAGGACGATGGCCCAGAAGAAGTCGTTGTAGATCCAGGTCGTGAGCAGCGTGGCCAGGGCCGCGAGCGCCGGCCGGCACATGGGCAGGGTGAGTCGCCAGAAGCGAGTCCACAGGGTCGCGCCGTCGAGGAGCGCCGCCTCGTACATGTCCACCGGGATCGTGCGCATGTAGTTGCTCAGGACGAACACGCAGAAGCCGAGCTGGAACGACACGTTGATGACCACGAGCCCGGTGTAGGAGTTGTAGAGCGAGCCGCTGGAGCTGAGGAACGTCGGGACGTGCACCGACAGGTAGAGGCGGTACAGCGGGGTGATCAGCACCTGCTGCGGGAGGAGGTTCCCCGCCGTGAACAGGATGAGCATCGCCACGTTGAAGCGGAAGCCGATCTGGGCCACGACGTAGGCGACGCACGACGCCAGGAACAGGGTGATGATCACGGCCGGGACCGTGATGCGCACCGAGTTGAGGAAGAAGTGCAGCATGTCCGACTGGGTCCAGGCGTCCTCGAAGTTCTGGAACGTCACCCCGTGCGGCCACGCCAGGTAGCCGTACTTCGCCGTCTGGGAATACGGCCGGAGGGCGACGTACAGCGCAAAGACGATCGGCAGGATCCACAGCGCCGCCGCGACGATCATGAAGACCTGCGCGGCCACTGAGCCGGGGCGGAACCGCCGGCCCGTCGGCCGGCCGGGGCGAACCGGTGTGGTCGGGGACGCGTCGGAGACTGTGGTCGCCATCAGTCCTCCTTCTGCCGGAACTGCTGGTAAAGGAAGATCGAGATGGGGATCAGCGAGATCACGAGAAGCACGACGCCCAGCGAGGACCCGAACCCGATTCTCGTCTGCTCGCCGACGATGTTCTTCGTCACCAGAACCGACAAGAGCTCGAGCCCGTTGTTGCCCGTGTTGGTGATGTAGACCAGGTCGAAGGCGCGCAGTGACTCGATCACGGTGACGACGAGGATCACGATGTTGATCGGCCGCATCACGGGGAACACGACCCTCCAGAACGTCTGCCACGCGTTCGCGCCGTCGACGACCGCCGCCTCCC
This sequence comes from Actinomycetes bacterium, assembly GCA_036269735.1. Taxonomy (GTDB): domain Bacteria; phylum Actinomycetota; class Actinomycetes; order JACCUZ01; family JACCUZ01; genus DATBDW01. The sequence goes on along the minus strand of DATBDW010000014.1, from coordinate 25,531 downwards.
GCAGGCTCGGGTCGACGGACTTCAGGCCGGCGAGGTAGAGCACCATCACGTAACCCGCCTGGCGCCAGCTGGCCTCGACCAGGACAGCCCACAGGTTCAGCTTGGGGTTCCCCAGCCAGTCGATGAGGTTGTTCTGGCCGGTGTGCCCGATCACTGTGTTGATCAGGCCGTAGTTCGAGGAGTAGATGAGCTCCCAGATGATCCCGATCAGCGCCAGCGAGAGCATGACCGGCAGGAACAGCACGCTCTGGTAGATCCGGCTGCCCCGGATGTTGCGGTCGATGATCACCGCGAACAGCATCCCGAGCGGCGTGGCGATGCAGATGAACACCACGAGCCAGATGACGTTGTGCCGGACGGCCGGCCAGAACGGCGGGTAGTTGGTCGCGATCTGGTGGTAGTTCTCGAGACCCGCCCACTGCGCCGACCGGACACCGCCGATGCCGTTCCACGTCGTGAACGAGAGCCCCACGGACGCCAGGGCCGGGAACCAGACGAACACCAGATCGGCCAGCAGCGGCACGCCGACCATCAGGGCGACAACGACCTTGTCTCGCCGCGACAGGACCCGGACGCCACGGTGGTGGCGGCGCCCGGTTCTCGTCGCGGCGCGTGCCTCAGAGAGAGCGACCATCAACTCGTGAAGATCGACTTCGCCTGGCTCTCGATGCTGCTCTGCAGCGACTTGATGTTGGACGTGCTGGGGTTGTCGATGAACTTCTGGATCGACGGGATCATCACGTTGCTGGCGAAGCCGGGGTCCGTGTCACGGTCCATGAACTGCGACACCGACTTGCAGGCGCTGATCGCCGTAACGGCCTTCTTCTGGATGTCGTTGTACGTCGGCACGTTCAGACCCTCGGCCAGGCCGACGTCCCACTGGTCCGTCTTGAGGTAGGTCGCCTCGGCTTCGCCGGTGCCGATGTACTCGAGGACCTTCTTCGCAGCGTCCGCGTTCTTCGCTTTGGCGCTGAGGCAGAAGCCGTCGGCGGGCGCGTCCATGAAGTCCTGGGCCCAGGTCGTGTTGATGACCGGGTAGGGGAAGAAGTCCAGGTCGGCAAGGTTGGCGGGGTCGTAGTTCGCGGCCACCTGGTTCGAGCCCTGGAACATCATCCCGGCCTGCTTGTTCTCCAGCGCCTTCGCGGCGTCCTGCCAGATCCGCCCGTTGGCGCCGGACTGCAGGTAAGGCATCAGCTCGGCCCACTGGGTGAACACGTCCGTGACGCCCTTGTCGGTCCACGGAACCTCGTGCTTCATCAGCTTGATGTGGTAGTCGTAGCCGTTGGTCCGCAGGTTGATGATGTCGAACGTGCCGAGGGCCGGCCAGCCGTCCTTGTCGGCGAAAGCGAGCGGCACCAGCCCGTCGGTCTTCATCTTCTTGGCCAGGGCCATGAAGTCGTCCCAGGTGGTGGGCACGGTGTAGCCCTTGTCCGCGAAGACGCTCTTGTTGTAGAAGATCACCCACGGGTAGTTGTAGAGCGGCACCAGGTAGTACTTCTTGTCCAGACCCTGTGAGAGCGACTTGGCCGCGTCGTTGAAGTTGCCGCCGATCTTGTCCCAGACGTCGTCGATGGGCGCGAGCAGGCCCTGCTGGGCGAAGAACTGCATCCGGTAGCCGGCGAACCAGGTGAACAGGTCGTCCGGCGTGCCCTGCAGGTAGTTGTTGATGTTGTTCTGGAAGGTGTTGTGGTCGGTGGTGTTGACCTTGACCTTGACCTTGGTGGCCGTGGTCGCGTTGTCCACCAGCGCCTGGAAGGCCTCCTTGGGAGCCGGGTCGGAGTAGTTCGAGCCGAAGGTGATCGTGCTGCCCGCGACGTTGCCACTCCCGCCGGACCCGCTGCTCGGGCTCGAGGAGCCGCCGCAGGCCGCCAGGGCGCCCGGGAGGGTCAGCAGCCCGGCCGTCGTCACCGCCCCCTTGAGGACCGACCGCCGCGACGGGCTGGACCCGTCAAGCGGTGGGACCGGACGTGTGTGCGACATGTGCGCCTCCCGGTGGTTCTGTTGGTTTGGTCGGCCGCTCCCGCCACCACAAGACAAATTCCGACGGGATGAACCAGAAGCCCTCACAGCAAAGCCGGGGTCGCCCGCGAGTGTCAAGACTTGGTGAACGAGAAGTTTCCGGTGTCCATCACATCGGGTTTCGGGAGAACTGCCGCGTCCGGGGTGGTCATCCGGCGCGACGCAAACTCGACGAGAACCAACAGGGTGTCGGAGATGCTGTTGTTCTGTCCTGTTGACTCGTGCCGCACGGCACGTCACGATGTTCGCCATCGAGCACCGGTAGGCCGCTTCCGCAGGTGCCCGACCACCCGGTGAGGGAAGGAGGGGCCGTGCTGGCGCGTCAGCGACAGACGCTGATCCTCGACCAGCTCAGCGACGTCGGCGGGGTCCGGGTCAGCGACCTGGTCCGGATCCTCGGAGTGTCTGACATGACGGTGCGCCGGGACCTCAACGCCCTCCAGGAGCGCGGGCTGCTCGACAAGGTGCATGGCGGCGCGACCCTGCGCCGGGACACCAGCACGAGCGAACCCGGCTTCAAGGCCAAGTCCGTGCGTGAGCTGGGGGAGAAGGACGCGATCGGCCGGGCGGCGATGGGCCTGGCCCAGCCGGGGTCGGCCGTGGCGCTGACCGCGGGCACGACGACGCATGCGCTGGCCCGCCACCTCGTCGAGGTCCCCGACCTCACCGTGGTGACCAACTCGATCGCCATCGCGAGTGTCTTCTTCGACGCCGACGTCGGGCACACCGTGCTGCTGATCGGTGGCCTGCGGACCGTCTCCGACGCCCTCGTCGGACCGGTGGCGGTGCACGCCCTGGCCGGCCTGCACGTCGACGTGGTCTTCATGGGCGTGCACGGGATGGATCCCGACGCCGGGTTCACGACGCCCAACCTGATGGAGGCGGAGACGAACCGGGCGATGGTCGCCTCCGGAGGTCGGCTCGTCGTCGTCGCGGACCACACCAAGTGGCGCACCGTCGGCCTGTCGCACATCGCCCGGCTCTCGGACGCGGACACCCTCGTCACCGATTCGGGCCTGGCCAGGCCGGCCCGCGACCTGCTCGAGGACAGCGTGCGCGAGCTGGTCATCGCCCCGGTCGACCCGGAGCCGGACGCCACCCCGAGCTGACCCATAGACCCCGCCGTTTGCGACGTTGTTGTTGCGACACGCCGGGGCGTCGCCACCACAGCGTCGCAAACGGCGAAGGTTCGGCGGGGGTCAGCCGTTGGCCAGCCGCTCGCGCATCGCCTCGTGCAGCGCGGCGGCCACCTCGGGTCGGTCGCTCTCGAGGCCGCGGAAGCTGGCGCCGAAGAGCACCCACGTGATGAGCGGCGCCGTCGCGATGACGGTCGCCGTGCGGCGGCCCTCACCCATGATCGCGATCTCCCCGAAGAAGTCGCCGGGACCGAGCTGCCGAAGCGGCTGTCCGTCGTGGACGACGTCGGCGGTCCCGGAGGCGATCACGTAGAACGCGTAGCCAGGTCGGCCCTCGGTCACCACCGCGTGCCCGGGGTCAGCGATCTCGGTCTCCATCACCGCGGCGAGCGCATGGCGGGCGTCGTCGGTCAGGTCGCTGAGCAGGGGGATGCGGCCGAGGTCCGCGGCGGTCGGCTGGTCCATTCGAGGTGCTCCTGGGAAGGTGAGGCAGGGTCCTGTCCGTCGCAGCATGCCGATCCCTGACCGGCGTTGCCTCTCCGGCACCGAGCGTTCGCCAGGAGTTCACCCATCGTCGCCGCTTGCTCAGGTGGGCATCCTGGTGGCGACGACGTGCTCGGCGAACGCGAGGCTGCTCGTCCAGGCCGGGGACACCGCGTTGAGCACGTGGGTCGAGTGATCGTCGCCACGCACCACGAAGTCCATCTCGAGACGCTTGTCGGCCAGGTGGAACAGCTGGGCGCGGACACCCGGCAGACCGCTCTCCCGGAAGTCGCGCGGCGAGACGCTGGGCACCATGCGGGCCGCCTGCCGGACCAGGTGCGGTCGCCAGTACGCCGGCAGCTCGCTGCGCAGCAGGGCGGGCACGTCGTGCTGCCGGCTGGTGAGGAACCGCGGCAGCTGGAGCACCACGTCGGCGACGTCAGCGGGCGCGAGGCCGTGCAGCCCGCCGTACGACTCGCGCCACAGGGCCGGGAGTGCGGTCGGTCCGATCTTTGCGCGGCCGTCGACGGTCATCGTGATGTGCACCCCGAGGAACGGGTTGCGCGGGTCGGGCACCGGATAGACGTGCCGCCTTAGCCGCCCGGGTGGCCAGCGTCCGCGGTCGCCGTACCAGTAGCGGCCCTTGAACGGCAGCACCGCGTAGTCGTCGCACATGCCGAACCACCGCGCGACGCGGTCCGCCTGCAGCCCGGCCGCGTTGACGACGTGGCCGACCGACCACGCCCTGTCCGGCGTGACGACCGCGCCGTCGCGGGCGGTGACGACCCGGCTCCCGAGCACGACCTCGCCACCGCGGTCGCGGACCCGGGTGGCGAGCGCGTCGACGACGGCGATCGGTGAGGCGCTCGACGTCGTCGGCGACCAGAGCGCGCGCTCGACGGTCCGGGCCAGCGGCTCGAGCTCGCGGGCCTGCTCCTCGTCGACGGCTTCGACGGGTACGCCGTTCAGCGCGGCCCTGCGTAGCAGCTCGTCGAGGGCGGGCAGGTCTTCCGGGCGCTGGGCGACGACGAGCTTGCCGCACCGGCGTACCGGTACGCCGTGCTGGTCGCAGAACTCGTGCAGCAGGATGTTGCCACGCCGGGTGAGCCGTGCCTTGAGCGAGTCCGGCGAGTAGTAGAACCCGGCGTGCAGCACACCGGAGTTGCGACCGGAGGCGTGCGCGCCGAGGCGGTGCTCCTTGTCGAGGACGACGACGGAGCTGCCGGGTCGCGCCGCGAGCATCGCATCAGCCAGCGCGAGGCCGACGATGCCCGCCCCGATGACGACCACATCGGCCGTGCTGGTCACCGGTCGATCGTGCCACGGGGATGCCGGGCTCTATCGGCCCAGCTTGACGCGGACCTTCGCGGTGGCGAGCTTGTTGATCTGAACGCTGCTGTCGCGGATCCGCTTCTCCAGCGCGGCATCGGTGGCGCCGCCGACCGCGGTCAGGGTGAGGATCTCGTGGTGCCCGTAGCGGGCCGCGTTGAGGTACATCGTCAGTGGGACGTCCGCGGTGCCGGACGTGACGGACCCGGCCAACCGGAAGAGTGCGCTGCGGTCGGCGTAGTTCGCCACGGCCAGCCGGTTCACGTTCCACTGGTGGCCCTCCATCGTGAAGGTCGTGCACGAGGTGAACTGCGCCAACCCCTTACGGAAGTCGCGCATAGCCGCCCGCACGGTTCGGAACGACTGGATCTCCTCGTGCACGATCGTCGGGGTCGTCTCGAACTGGAAGCCGCGCTGCACGTCGTACCGGAGGCCGGTCGTCATGTAACCCGTCCCCGGGCACCCCTCGCTTGCCTCCGGGGTTCCGGCGCCGCCGCCTGAGAGGTCGACGCGGTGCCACCCGTTGCCGAGGTCGTTGGCGGTCAGCGCTGCGTGGACCACCTGCAGATGGGTCACCGACGCGGCGGCCGACGCCGGTGTTGCGGCGACCAGCACGACGGAGACAGCGACCGCAAGAACGGCCGCGGGTACGGCGGTGAGGCGGAACCCTCGCATGTGCACTCCCCGTTGCGGGGCCTCCCTGATGACGCCCGTCGGCACCGCAGCGTAGGGGCAACCAGGGACGGTGTGGGGCATTCGCGATGGTTTCCACCCAGCCGGCGCCAGCGCACCCACCGGCGCCCCCAACACGCTCGCCGCTTGCGACCTTCTTGATGCGACACGCCTGGCAATGTCAATCGGTGGAAGCAACGGGGTCACGCTTCGATGAGCAGCCCGGTCGGCCGAGGTGGGCGCGGCGCGTGGTCGAATCGAACGGTGTCGAATCCGGGGGAGCGACTCGGCCGCGAGGAGGCGCCATGGACGGGACCGGGCCGGCCAACAGCATCACCGACGTGCCGGGCCTGTGGGTCGGGCACGCTCAGCGGGTCGGTGAGGGCTGGCTGACCGGGTGCACCGTCGTGCTCGCGCCCGGCGCCGGCGCGGTCGGCGGCGTCGACGTACGGGGCGGCGGGCCGGGCACCCGGGAGACCGACCTGCTCGACCCGCGCAACCTCGTCGAGCGGGTCCAGGCGGTGCTGCTCACCGGCGGCAGCGCCTTCGGGCTCGCCGCGGCCGACGGCGTCATGCGCCGGCTCGCCGCCGCCGGGCGCGGCTTCCCGGCCGGTGCTGCCGGCGTCGTACCGATCGTTCCGGCCGCCGTTGTCTACGACCTGGGTCGCGGCGGTGCCGAGCAGGCCTGGCCGGACGCGGAGCTCGGTGCCGCGGCCTACGACGCGGCGGTCGGTGTCGGGGGCACCGACGTGGCGCAGGGCTGCGTCGGTGCCGGCACCGGCACGAAGGTCGGTGGTCTCAAGGGGGGCGTCGGTACGGCGAGCGCTGTGCTGCCCGGCGGCGCGACCATCGGGGCGCTGGCCGTCGTCAACGCAGCCGGCTCCGCGGTCGACCTGCGCACCGGCGAGCTGCTCGGTGCGCGGCACCTGCTTGTGGACGAGGTGCCCGGGCTGCAGCGACCGGATCCGGGCGACCTGGCGGCCGCGGTCGAGGCCGCCGCCCGGACCGGCGAGCCCGGCCGAACCCTCGCGACCACCCTCGTGGTGCTGGCGACCGATCTCACGATGACCAAGGCCCAGTGCCAGAAGGTCGCCGGGATCGGGCACGACGGCCTGGCTCGCGCCCTCGACCCGGTGCACACGATGGTCGACGGCGACACCGTGTTCACGCTGGCGACCGGAGACCGCGGGGCGCCGGACTTCGCCGGGTTCCACGGGCTGCTCACGGCCGCCGGCACCTGCGTCACCCGCGCCGTGGTGCACGCGGTGCTGTCCGCGACCTCCGTCGACACCGCTGCCGGCCGGCTGCGCAGCTACCGCGAGGCGTTCCCCTCGGCGTTCCCCGCCTGACCGTCAGTCGTTGTCGGCGCGCAGGATCAGGCCGCGCACGTACGCCGCCTGGCCGGCGTGCTGCAGGTCGTCACCGATCACGCTGACGAGCCGGACGCCGAGGGTGACCGGGGGGTCCCAGCCCTCGTCGACGACCCGGTCGAGGTCGTCGTCGGTCAGCGTCGCGACGTAGTCGACGGTGCGCTGGTGCACGGCGTCGACGTACTCGATGAGCAGCTCGGCGGAAGGGACCTCGACGATGGCGACCTGCTCCGCGGTGTGGCCGTAGCCGGTCTCCGCATCGTCGATGGCGAGGTCGAACGCCTTGGCGTGGCCGCCGGAGGTCCAGACCTGCTCGTGGCCGGCGACCTCGGCGACGTGGTCGTCCTGCACCCGGGTCAGGTGCCAGATCAGCCACCCGATGGAGTTGGCCTCGGGGTCGACCCGCCACGCGAGCTCGTCGCGGCCGAGGCCATCGACGGCAGCGTGGACCACTTCCCGGACCCGGCCGAAGCCGTCGAGCAGAACATCGGTCGATCGCATGGCGGTCAACCTACTGTGCCCGTCTGCACCGTGACGGCGGCCCCGACCGCGCCCGCCCCCGCCGTCCGGCGATCACGTAAACGTGGTCGACTCGCGCGATGCACGGCGTGCAACCCGTGCAAGGCGACGGTGGATCACGTTTACGTGATCGGCTGCGAGGTGAGGGGCGTGGTGGGGGGCGGGGTGGCGAGTCAGACGGCCTGCGCGAGGTCGAGCTCGAACCACACCGTCGTACCGTCCGCGCCGTGCTCCGCGCTCCAGGCCGACGCGAGCGCCTCGACAAGCATCAGCCCGCGGCCGGAGATGTCGGTGGGCTCGTGGTCCTCGGTACGCCGGGCGGTGCCCCGGTGCCCACGGTCCTGCACTGCGATCAGCAGCCGCTCGTCGTCCAGCCGCGCGGTCACCCGCGGACTGGTGCCCGAGTGGATGACGGCGTTGGTCACCAGCTCGGAGAGGCACAGCGCCGCGGTCTCGGCGACGTCCTCGTCGACCGACCAGGCGGCCAGCCAGCCCGCGAGCGCCCGGCGGGCCAGTGGCGAGGCGCTGCTGTCCGCCGGGAACTCGGCCGACGCCGACAGCAGGCTGGTGCCGACCGTGTTGAGGACGGCCAGCATCGCGACGTCGTCGTCCGCGTCGTGGCGGCGCATCGTCTCGGCCAGTCGTGAGCACAGCTCGCGAGGGTGCCGCCGGCGCTGCTCGGTGGCGGCGAGCCGGTCGCAGAGCTCGTCGACCCCGGTCTCCAGCGGCAGGCTGCGGCTCTCGACCAGCCCGTCGCTGAACAGCAGCAGCAACGCCTCCGGCGGGAAGCCGATGGTGACCGCCGGCCAGGGTCCCGCGCGCAGACCGAGGGCCGGTCCCGGAGCGAGATCGACCTGCCGGGGCGGCTCGCCGGGGTAGATGACGACCGGGGCCGGGTGGCCGGCCACGCCGACGGTGAGCTCGTCGCGCTCGGCCGACAGCACGCCGTACGCCACCGTGACGATCTGCTCGGGCGCCCCCAGCGAGGTGACCAGCGTGTCCAGCCTGGAGAGCAGGAGACCGGGCTCAGGGTCGATGAGGGCGTAGGCACGCAGTGCGGCCCGCACCTGGCCCATGACGACCGCGGCGGGCACGCCCTTGCCCATCACGTCGCCAAGCGCGAGGGCCACCCGGCCGTCGGCGAGCGGGACGACGTCGTACCAGTCGCCGCCGACGTCGACGCCGAGGCCGCCGGGCTCGTAGTAGGCGCCCATCGCCAGGCCCTCGAGGTCGGGCACCGACTCGGGCATCAGGCTGCGCTGCAACAGCTCGGAGGTGGTCTGCTGCACCTGGTAGGCCAGCGCGCGCTTCATCGCCTGTGCGATGACGGCGGACACTGCGCCCAGGAAGGCCTGCTCGTCGCCGTCGAAGTCGGCCGGGCGCCCGAAGGACAGCAGCAGCCCGCCGATCGAGGTGGTGCCGGTGTGCAGCGGCAGTGCCGCCATCGCCTGACTGCCCAGGCCCAGCTGGCGTTCGTGCATGTGCGGGTAGCGCGCGGCGATGTCGTCCGCCGACGTGATGAGGACGGGTACGCCGGTGCGCACCGCGTCCGCGAGAGGTACGTCGCTCTGGCCCTCGATCCGGCACCAGCGCACCGTCGTCGTGGTCACCGAGTCGTCGTCGCTGGCCACGAACGCCAGCTCGCGTCCGGCCCGCTCGGTGGTCGCCAGACCGGCGCGGACCACGCCCTCGATCCGCAGGAGGTGGTCGAAGGTCACCCGCGCGACGTCGTCGGGGGTGAGCACGTCGGCGAGCGCGGCCGTGAGCCGACGCAGGAGCACGAGCCGCCCGGCAGCCTGGCCGAGTGGCGCCAGCCCCGGCTCGCTCACCCTCGGAGTCTAGGTTCCCGGAGGTCTGAGGAGGGTCAGGGCGACCCGTGGTGCCGGTAAACCCTGGCGCGGCCGCTCGGGGCGGACCGCATCCACGTCAGGTGGCGCGAGTGGGTTGCCCGCCGGTCGGGGGGCCAGCCATGTTGCGCCTCCTGACGGGCGGGGCATCCGGACGGTGGGTCGGCGCCGAACCCTCGCCGACGGGTGCCCCGGCGGCGCGGGTTGTCGGTGCCCTGTGGGATCCTTGTTGCAAAGGCTTTGCAACAGCGAAAGGCTCGGGTTAGCGTCGGACAAAATACGACCAATGGCACCCCGACCGGCGACCGGCGAGGCAGGAGGAGCGGCACATGACACCCACGGGGACGGCGGCGCCCAGCGCACCGGCGATCGCGGTCAGAGCGCGGAACGCCGATCCCGGGGCCGTTCCAGGAGCCGGACCGGCGGCACCGACCGGCGGCCGGCTGGCCCAGATCCGGGCCGGGCTGAGCCGTGGCGAGTGGGCCTCGATCCTGGGCATGGCCGGCTTCGTCGTGCTGCTGCACGTCGTGGGCTGGGGGGTGCTTGGCCTCATCGTGGCGCCGCACCACTACCAGGTGAGCGGCAACTCGGTGTTCGGCCTCGGGCTCGGGGTGACGGCCTACACCCTGGGCATGCGGCACGCCTTCGACGCCGACCACATCGCCGCGATCGACAACACGACCCGCAAGCTGATGTCCGACGGCAAGCGGCCGCTGTCGGTCGGCTTCTGGTTCTCCCTCGGGCACTCGTCGATCGTGTTCGGCCTGGTCTTCCTGCTCTCGCTCGGCGTGAAGGCGCTGGTCGGGCAGGTCGAGGACAACGGGTCGAGCCTGCAGCAGACGACCGGCCTGATCGGTACATCGATCTCCGGTGTCTTCCTCATCCTCATCGGCGTGCTCAACCTGGTCGTGCTGCGCCAGATCCTCGGTGTGTTCCGCCGGATGCGGCACGGCGACTACGACGAGCAGGCGCTCGAGGAGCACCTCAACAACCGCGGCCTGATGAACCGCATCCTCGGCGGCGCGACCAGAGCCGTGACCAAGCCGTGGCACATGTACCCCGTCGGCCTGCTGTTCGGGCTCGGCTTCGACACAGCAACGGAGGTGTCGCTCCTCGTGCTGGCCGGCGGCGCCGCGGCATTCGCGCTGCCGTGGTACGCCCTGCTCACGCTGCCGATCCTGTTCGCGGCAGGGATGAGCCTGCTCGACTCGATCGACGGCTGCTTCATGAACTTCGCGTATGGCTGGGCGTTCTCCAAGCCGGTTCGCAAGGTCTACTACAACATCACCATCACCGGCTTGTCGGTCCTGGTCGCGCTGGTCATCGGGGGCGTCGAGATCATCTCGATCCTGACCGAGAAGCTCGGCATCACCTCCGGGCCGCTGGCCTGGATCGGCGGCCTCGACCTCAATCACGTGGGCTACGCGATCGTCGGGATATTCGTGCTGACCTGGGTGGTGGCACTGCTCGTCTGGCGGTTCGCCCGCATCGAGGCCCGCTGGAACGCCGACCTGGCCCCCGCAACCCGGGACTGAGTCGCGGCCCGGGTTCGGAGCCGGTGCACGGCGGCGGGGTGAGCCGGGCGCTACGGTGATCGACAACGGGGTCCGGAGGCGGGGCCCGAGCAGTACGGCGTCCGGCCGCACGCCTCCGGAGTGAGGAGGTCGACGGTTGCTGGTCCGGCTGCTGCGCACGTATCTCGCTGCCTACCGTCCCCTGCTCGCCGCCGTCGTGGGACTCCAGCTCGTCGGCACGCTCGCGGCGCTGTACCTCCCCAGCCTGAACGCCGACATCATCGACAACGGCGTGGCCCAGGGCGACACCCGCTACATCCTGCGGGTCGGCATGGTGATGCTGGCCGTCTCGCTGGTGCAGATCGTGGCGTCGATCGCCGCGGTGTACTTCGGTGCCCGCTCCGCGATGGGCTTCGGGCGTGACGTCCGGGCCAGCGTCTTCCACCGGGTCGGGTTGTTCTCGTCCCGCGAGGTCACCGACTTCGGCGCACCGTCGCTGATCACGCGCAGCACCAATGACGTGCAGCAGGTGCAGATGCTCGTCCTGCTCACCTGCACCCTGATGGTGTCGGCGCCGATCATGTGTGTCGGTGGCATCATCATGGCGCTGCGCGAGGACATCGGCCTGTCGTGGCTGATCGTGCTGAGCGTCACAGTGCTGGTCGCCGCGGTGGGCACGATCGTCTCGAAGATGATCCCGGCGTTCCGCCAGATGCAGAAGAAGATCGACGAGGTCAACCGGGTGCTCCGCGAGCAGATCAGCGGCATCCGCGTGGTGCGCGCGTTCGTCCGCGAGCCCGTCGAGCAACGGCGGTTCGGTACGGCGAACAAGGACCTCAGCGACACCGCGCTGCGCACCGGTCGGCTGCTGGCGTTCATGTTCCCGTCGGTGATGATCGTGCTGAACGTGTCCAGCGTGGCCGTGCTCTGGTTCGGCGGGCACCGCATCGACGCGGGTGAGATGCAGGTCGGCGCACTGACCGCGTTCCTCAGCTACCTGATGCAGATCCTGATGTCGATCATGATGGCCACCTTCATGCTGGTGATGGTGCCCAGGGCGGCCGTGTGCGCCGAGCGGCTGACCGAGGTGCTCGACACCGAGCCGTCCGTGGTGCCGCCCACCGCACCGGTGACCGAGCGCCCGCTGCGCGCGACGGTGGAGCTGCGCGGTGTGTCGTTCAGCTATCCCGGAGCCGATGTCCCGGTCCTGTGCGACGTGTCCCTCACGGCGCGGTCCGGCGAGATGACTGCGGTGATCGGCAGCACCGGCTCGGGCAAGACCACCCTGCTGTCGCTGGTGCCCCGGCTGGTTGACGCGACCGCCGGGTCCGTGCTCGTCGATGGCGTCGACGTGCGCGAGCTCGACCCCGACGTGCTGCACCACGCGATCGGCCTGGTGCCGCAGACGTCGTACCTCTTCACCGGCACGATAGCGAGCAACCTGCGGTACGGCGACGCCGACGCGACCGACAACGACCTGTGGGCAGCCCTGAGGGTCGCGCAGGCTGATGACTTCGTCGCGGCGCTGGCCGAGGGACTCGACGCACCGGTCGCACAGGGCGGGACCAACTTCTCCGGGGGCCAGCGGCAGCGGCTGGCGATCGCCCGCGCCGTCGTACGCTCGCCGGAGATCTACCTCTTCGACGACGCCTTCTCCGCGCTCGACCTGGCGACCGACGCCCGCCTGCGCATCGCGCTGCGCCCGATCACGCGAAAGGCGGCGGTGGTCGTCGTCGCCCAGCGGGTGTCGACCATCATCGACGCGGACCAGATCGTCGTCCTCGAGGACGGCGAGGTCGTGGGTCGGGGGCGGCACGACGAGCTGTTGGACACCTGTCCGACGTACGTCGAGATCGTCGAGTCCCAGCGCCCGGCGGGGGCTGTCGCATGACGACCGACCAGACGGCGCCGCCACGCAACCCGCAGCGCCCGCCGATGCGCGGCCCAGGCTCGATGATGATGTCGGCCGGCATGCCCGCCGAGAAGTCGATGGACTTCTGGCCGTCGGCCAAGCGGGTGCTCGGGCGGCTAGCACCGGAGCGCATCGCCGTGATGGCGGTGCTCGTCATCACGGTCTGCGGTGTAGGGCTCTCGGTCGTCGGGCCGCGGATCCTCGGTCACGCGACGGATATCATCTTCGCCGGCGTGATCGGCCAGCAGCTCCCGGCCGGCATCACCCAGCAGCAGGCGATCAACGCAGCTCGCGCGCGCGGCGACAACGGCTTCGCCGACCTGCTGTCCGGGATGCACGTGACGCCCGGCGTGGGCATCGACTTCACGGCGCTGGCCCACGTGCTGCTGCTGGTCCTGTGTCTCTACGTCGTGTCCTCGGTGTTCATGTGGCTGCAGGGCTATGTCCTCGCCGGGGTGGTGCAGCGCACCGTGATGGAGCTCCGCAGCGACGTGGAGGACAAGCTGCACCGGTTGCCGCTGAGCTACTTCGACTCGAAGCCGCGCGGGGAGCTGCTCAGCAGGGTGACCAACGACATCGACAACGTCCAGCAGACGATGCAGCAGACGCTGAGCCAGCTGCTCAACTCCGTGCTCACGTTGGTCGGCGTCCTGGCGATGATGATCTGGATCTCGCCGTTGCTGGCGATCGTGGCACTCGTCTCGGTGCCGCTGTCGGTAGTCGTCACCCGGCTGATCGCCAAGCGGTCCCAGCCGCTGTTCGTCACGCAGTGGGCCCAGACCGGGCGGCTGAACGCGACGATCGAGGAGACCTACACCGGTCACTCGCTGGTCCGCGTCTTCGGGCACCAGGCGGAGGCTGAGGAGGAGTTCCGGGAGCGCAACGACGCGCTGTACACCGCGAGCTACGGCGCGCAGTTCCTGTCCGGCATCATCATGCCGACGATCATGTTCATCGGGAACCTCAACTACGTCTTCGTCGCCGTGATCGGCGGTCTGCGCGTCGCGTCGGGCGCGATGACGCTCGGCGAGGTCCAGGCCTTCATCCAGTACTCGCGGCAGTTCAGCCAGCCGCTCACCCAGGTCGCCTCGATGTCCAACCTGCTGCAGTCCGGCGTCGCTTCCGCGGAGCGGGTGTTCGACCTGCTCGACGCCGAGGAACAGGTGCCCGAGGACGCCTCGCCCGCGCACATCGACGTACCGCGCGGTCGGGTCGCGTTCGAGCACGTCTCGTTCCGGTACGAGCCAGACGTTCCGCTGATCGAGGACCTCTCGCTCGTCGCTGCACCGGGACAGACCGTGGCGATCGTCGGGCCTACCGGGGCCGGGAAGACCACGCTGGTCAACCTCATCATGCGCTTCTACGAGCTCGACGCCGGGCGGCTCACCCTCGACGGGCAGGACATCGCGGCGCTGCGCCGGGAGGACCTGCGTGGCCAGATCGGAATGGTGCTCCAGGACGCATGGCTGTTCGGCGGGACCATCCGCGACAACATCGCCTACGGCCGGCCGGGTGCGACCGAGGAGGAGATCCTCGAGGCCGCCCGGGCCACGTTCGTGGACCGGTTCGTGCACTCGCTGCCGGACGGGTACGACACCGTCATCGACGACGAGGCCGGCAACGTCAGCGCCGGCGAGCGGCAGCTGATCACGATCGCGCGGGCGTTCCTTGCGCGGCCGACGCTGCTCATCCTCGACGAGGCGACGAGCTCCGTCGACACACGCACCGAGGTGCTCGTGCAGAAGGCGATGGCTGCCCTGCGGACCGACCGGACCAGCTTCGTCATCGCGCACCGCCTCTCGACGATCCGCGACGCCGAGCTGATCCTGGTCATGGAGCACGGTCAGATCGTCGAGCAGGGCAACCACGACGAGCTGCTCGCCGCCGCCGGTGCCTACGCCGACCTGTACAACGCGCAGTTCACCGGCGCGATCACCGAGGAGGAGCAGGAGCCCGGAGCGACCGTCCGAGCCTGACGCCGTGCAGCCGTCCGCTGCTGACCCGATGTGGGTGGTCCGTCTTGTGCCTTCACTGGCGCGTTGCGGCTGGTTTTCCGGTGCTGAAGGCAGCCGCAACGCGCCCGTCGACGGCACCTACGGATTCTGAGCCGCCGTCCTTTGCGCGGACAGGTCGCCGACGGCGTCGGCGTAGAAGTCCGAGCCGGCAACGTGGAAGGCCACCTGCCGGAGGGTCCAGGCGTCGCCTTCTGCCTGGTCGAGCCGGACCGCCGGTTGAGTCCGCAGCCGGAGCTCCCAGAGCTGGGCCAGCCGCCGCAGCCGGCTGACGGCCTCGTCCAGGTCGTCGGCGGTGAACGGGGCGAGATCGGCGGGCGTCGTCACCATCGATCCGTGCCAGCTGTCGGGCTGGGTCGGCTGCCCAGCCAGCCGGGCCTCGACCTCCGCGAGGTGGTCGAGCAGGTGGTCGGCCACCCGGCGTACCGCCTTGTGCGGTGTGTAGGTGCGCGCTGGCTCACCCTCGACCAGGACCACGGCGGGGGTGCCGTCCCACCGGGTCCAGGTCGCGGCCAGCCCCAGCACGTGCTCGACCATGGCGGTCACGACGTCGGCCGGGTGCCTGGCGTCGGTGACGGGGGCGTCGTCGGTCATGCGCCGGACCATGCCACCGCGGACCGACAGTCCCGCCCACGGGTAATGTCCCGAGCCGTGAGCGGCCAGGACCGGACCAGCGTCGATCTCGAGACCCTCGAGGAGATCGAACGGCGGGTGCTGTGGCTCGCGGTGCGCATCGTGGACGCGGCCAACCGCGAGCGCGAGACTGGCGACGGCGTCAAGGTCGGTGGGCACCAGGCGTCCAGCGCGTCGCTGGTATCGGTGATGACGGCGCTCTGGTTCGGGCACCTCGAGGCCAGCGACCGGGTCTCGGTCAAGCCGCACGCCTCGCCCGTTCTGCACGCGATCAACTACTTGCTCGGCGACCTCGACCGCTCGTACCTCACGACCCTGCGCGCCCGCGGCGGCCTGCAGTCCTACCCGAGCCGCACCAAGGACCCTGACCGGGTCGACTTCTCCACCGGCTCGGTTGGCCTGGGGGCAGCGGCGCCGCTGTTCGCAGCGGTCACCAGACGGTACGTCGACGCGCACTTCGGCCCCCGCGAACCGAGCCGGTTCGTCGCGCTCATCGGTGATGCCGAGCTCGACGAGGGCAACGTGTGGGAGGCGATCGCGGACCCGGCGACCCAGGGCCTCGGCAACGTGATGTGGATCGTCGACTTCAACCGCCAGTCCCTGGACCGGGTGGTGCCAGGCATCCGGATCGAGCAGTGGAGCCAGCAGTTCGCCGCGGCCGGCTGGCACGTCGCCACGGTGAAGTACGGCAAGCGGCTGCGGGCAGCCTTCGAGCAGCCGGGTGGCGACGTGCTGCGCCGCTGGATCGACGACATGCCCAACGAGCAGTACCAGGCGCTCTTCGGGCTGGGTGTCGTCGACGTGCGCAAGACGTTCCTCGACGGTGCGCCGCAGGACGTGCAGGAGTTCTGCCAGGGCTGGGACGACGAGACGCTGGCGGCCACCGTCGTGGACCTTGGTGGCCACGACATCGCCAGCCTCCTCGAGGTCTTCCGTGAGTGCGACGCGGTGATCGACCGGCCCAGTGTCGTGTTCGCCTACACCGTCAAGGGCTGGGGTCTGCCGACTGCGGGCAACCCGCGCAATCACAGCGCGTTGCTGTCCGGCGACCAGATCGAGGCGCTGCGCACGGTGGTCGGCCTCGACGCGTCGACCGAGTGGGACCGCATCGATCCGGCGACAACAGCCGGGCAGTGGGCTGCGACCCGCCGGGAGCAGCTCGCGCTACCGCCGGCACCGGCTGCGCTCGGCGTCGCCGTACCCAAGGAGACCGGCATCCGATCGGGCAAGCCGGTGTCGACACAGGAGGTCTTCGGTCGCGTCCTTGTCGACCTGTCGCGCAACGAAGCTGTCGCTCCTTATCTCGTGACCACGGCGCCGGACGTCGCCACGTCGACCAACCTCGCCGGCTTCATCAACCGCACGGGTGTCTTCGCGCCGGACGAACGCCGCAGCTGGGGCACCGACACCTTGCTCAAGTGGGCCGAGGGCCCGACCGGCCAGCACATCGAGCTGGGCATCAGTGAGATGAACCTGTTCCTGCTGCTCGGCCAGCTCGGTCTGGCCGGTGACCTGTCGGGGCAGCCGTTGCTGCCGGTCGGCACCGTCTACGACCCGTTCGTGCTGCGCGGCCTCGACGCGTTCATCTACGGCGTCTACTCCGGCTCACGGTTCGTCGTCGCGGGCACGCCGTCCGGTGTCACCCTCGCGCCCGAGGGCGGCGCGCACCAGTCGACCATCACCGCGTCGGTCGGGCTCGAGCTGCCCGAGGTGACGCTGATCGAGCCGGCGTACGCCGTCGCGCTGGACTGGCTGCTGTGCGACGCGCTCGGGCGGATTGCCGCCGGGCCGGCGGCCTCACCGCCGCCGTCCTCAGCGGCCGCCGAGACCGAGGAGCACGGCGCCTACTACTTCCGGCTGACCACCCGGCCGCTGGACCAGGCGCCTTTCGAGGCCGCTCGCGCGCGGCTCGGTGACGCCGTCCTCCGCCGACAGGTGCTCGCCGGCGCCTACCGGCTGGTGGACGCCTCCGACGGGGCCGCCGACGGTGCGCCGCAGGTGAACCTCGTCGGCTGCGGCGCGGTCATGCCCGAGGTTCTCGCGGCGGCCGCCGAGCTTGCCGACGAGGGCATCGCCGCGCACGTCGTCGACGTCACGTCGGCCGACCGGCTGTACGCCGCGTGGCAGCGGACGCTGCGTCAGGCGATCCGAACCGCGACCACCCCGTCGGTGGCCGGCGCCCTGCGGGCCGTGCTGCCGGACCGGACGCCGGTGGTGACGGTGCATGACGCGGCGTCGCACGCGATGGCCTGGCTCGGATCGGCGGTCGGCGTACCCGCCGTACCGATCGGGGTGGACCGGTTCGGCCAGTCCGGAACGATCGCTGACCTCTACGCTCTGCACGACCTCGACAGCGGATCGATCGTCAACGCCGCTCTCGCGGCGATCTCGCTGCGCTAGCCCGACCGGTCACCGGCCGCGCAGCACCACGAGCCCGTTGTTGTAGTCGGCGAGCAGCACGTCGGGCCCGGCCGTCACCGGTGACGTCGCCCACGGCGAGCGCGCGGCGACCCACACGTCCAGCCGGTGCACGCCCTGCTGCGCTTCGCCGACGTGCCGGCCGGCGCGGCGACGCTGGCCTGCTCGGTGCAGCTGGGTGCCCTGCCCGGCGGCCGGATCGGCACCGACCTGGCACAGTCCACCCAGCGCTGGCTCGTCGCGACAGCAGAGGGCCTGGGCGCCGAGACCGGCTACGTCGCGCTCGACGTCGCGGACGCGTACGACGCCGCCTCCTCCTGGGAGCTCGCGGTCGGCGCGGGGTCCTCGGAGCGCGAGGTGACCCGCACGGTGTGGGGCTACGGCTGGTGCACGCTGCTGTCCCCGGCGCACCTGATGCGTCTCGGCGGGGCGGAGCGTCTCGCGCAGGTGCCGGGAGCGGTCGTACTTGTCGGCCCTGACAACCGGGTTCTCGTCCGGCTGGGCGAGGACGCGGCCGCCGTCACGGCTGCGCAGCTGGCCGCCCTGCGGGAGGCGTTGCGACCGGTGCTGCCCACGGGCTCCCGCAGCCTCGCCGACTACCGCGCCATGCTGGCCTCCGATCCCTACGTCGTCTCGCCGGAGTACCTGCTCTGACCGACCTGCTCCGCCGCCGCGCGGCCGGTCGCGCGTGACGGGCGCGACCCGCGCGGCATGATCCCTCCGAGGGCGAGTGTCGAGCGTAGGAGGACCGATGGCGGAGCTGCCGGCGACGTGCGACGTCGTGGTCGTCGGTGCCGGGCTCGCCGGGCTCGCCGCTGCGCGTCACCTACAGGCGGCCGGTCTCGCCGTCGTGCTGCTCGAGGCCGGCGACGACGTCGGCGGCCGGGTGCGCACCGACGTGGTCGACGGGTGGCGGCTGGACCGTGGCTTCCAGGTGCTCAACACGGCGTACCCCGCCGTGAAGTCGGACCTGGACCTGCGGGCGCTCGACCTGCGCAACCTCACTCGGGGCGCCCTGCTGCACCTGGACGGCCGGCGCTACCGCCTCGCCGACCCGCGCCACGATCCTGGCGGCGCCTGGCAGACGATGAGCGGGCCGGTGGGCGACGCCCGCGACAAGGCCCGCCTTGCCTCACTCGCCGGCCGCGTTGCGCTGGGCCGCGGGCGCCGGCTGGTGCGGGCCGAGGACGAGACGACGCTCGACGGCCTGCGGCGGCGCGGCTTCTCCCCACGCGCGATCGACACCTTCTTCCGGCCGTTCTTCTCCGGGGTGTTCCTCGAGGACGACCTCTCGACCTCGCGCCGGTTCCACGACGTGATGCTGCGGGTGTTCGTGCGCGGCCGGTCGGCCGTGCCAGCCGCTGGCATGGCCGCGGTGCCGCGGCAGCTGGCGGCGCGCCTCGCGGAGGGCACGCTGCACCTGCAGACCGTCGCACGTTCCGTGACGCCGCACTCGGTGCGGACCGCCGACAGCACCGTGAACGCAACCGCGGTGGTCGTGGCCACCGATGGGGCGGCGGCCCGCAACTTCCTGCCCTCGCTCGGCCCGGTCAGCTGGCACTCGGCCACGACGCTCTACCACGTGGCGCCGCGGCCTCCGCTCGACGAGCCCACGCTGGTCCTCGACGCCGACCGGACCAGCCCGGTGGTGAACACCGTGGTCATGACGGCCGCCGCGCCGACCTACGCCCCGACGCATGGCCCGCCGGACGGCCGGGCCCTGGTCGCGACCTCGGTGCTCGGCACCGAGGTGGACGAGGCGGCGGTACGCCGGCGGCTCGCCGTCCTCTACGGCGTCGACGTCACGTGGTGGGAGCTGTTGGCGACCTACCCGGTCAAGCACGCGCTGCCGGCGATGCCCGCGCCCCACGAGTTCCGCAAGCCGGTCCGGATGGATGGCCTCTACGTCTGCGGCGACCACCGCGATACCAGCTCGATCCAGGGCGCCCTGGTCTCCGGCCGGCGGGCGGCGCGGGCCGTGCTCGCCGACCTCGGCGTGGCAGGAACCGGCCGGGCCCGATAGGCCCGGTCAGCCCGTTGCAAGTGGGCTGCAAGCACCTCCCGGCATGGTGATCACGACAGATGGACGAAGGACCGAGCGGCCGGTGACCGGCCCGATCACCGAGGGGAGGGGAGCACCGTGTCCGCACTGAGCTACGACGTGCTGCGCGCGATCGAGATCGAGCGCCTGCGCCGCGCGAAGGAAGCGCGCCGCGCGCGTCAGGTTGCGCGCTGACCGCGCCGGGGATGGCGAGCACTCTCCCGTCCACGCGAGCGAAGCGCACTACTGACGACCGACTGGCCGGGACGCCCCGAGGAGGGGAGGGCGCCCCGGCCATCGGCATGCCGTGGCGCGGCTCGACCGGGGCCGCCACTAGGTTTGCGATCATGCGCGTGGGAGTCGTGGCCGAGCGACGGCCGGGGGAGCGCCGCGTCGCACTGGTGCCCGACGCCGCCGCCCGGTTGGTGTCCGCGGGTTTCGACGTGGCGGTTGAGTCCGGGGCCGGCCGTTCGGCGTACGCCGATGACGACGCGTACGTCGCCGCCGGCGCCGAGGTGGTCGCCGACGTGCTCGGCGACTCCGACGTGGTGCTCACCGTCTCGCCGCTGCAGGTCGCGCAGGCGGGCCAGTTGCGCCCCGGCGCGATGACGGTCGGCTTCCTGCCCGTAGGGGCGAACGAGGGGCTGCTCACCGTCTTGCGCGAGCGCGACGTGCTCGCGTTCGCGATGGAGCAGGTGCCGCGCATCTCCCGGGCTCAGTCGATGGACGCGCTGTCGTCGCAGGCACTGGTGGGTGGCTACCGGGCGGCGTTGGTCGCGGCCGAGCGGCTGCCGCGGTTCTTCCCGCTGTTCATGACGGCGGCCGGCACGGTCGCGCCCGCGAAGGTGCTCGTCCTCGGTGCCGGGGTCGCCGGCCTGCAGGCGATCGCCACCGCGCGTCGGCTCGGTGCGGTCGTCGAGGCGTACGACGTCCGGCCGGCATCGGCGGACGAGGTGCGGTCGATGGGTGCGACGTTCGTCGAGCTGGACCTCGAGTCGCTCGAGGGGTCGGGTGGCTACGCCCGCGAGATGGGAGAGGAGCGGGCCCGCCGGCAGCGCGAGCTGCTGACGCCGTACGTCGGCGCCAGCGACGTCCTCATCACGACGGCGGCGGTGCCCGGGCGGCCCGCGCCGCTGCTCGTCACCACCGAGATGGTCGAGGGCATGCGGCCCGGCTCCGTCGTCGTCGACCTGGCAGCCGAGAGCGGGGGCAACTGCGAGCTGACCCGGGCCGGCGAGGACGTGGTGCACCGAGGGGTGCTCGTCCACGGCATGCAGGACGCGCCGTCGGCGATGCCGGTGCACGCCAGCCAGCTCTACTCGCGCAACGTGGTCAACCTGCTGCTGCTGATGGCGACCGAGGACGGCACCGTCGTACCGGATTTCGACGACGAGATCGTCGCGGCGACCTGCGTCACCCGGAAGGACACCGATGACTGACGGCACCACGATGCTGACGTTCTTCGTGCTCGCGGTCTTCGTCGGCTTCGAGGTCGTGTCCAAGGTGTCCTCGGTCCTGCACACGCCGCTCATGTCCGGCGCCAACGCTATCCACGGCGTCATCCTCGTGGGCGCGATCATCGTGACGGGGCACACGCACTCCACGCCCGGCCTGCTGCTCGGGCTGCTCGCGGTGGTGCTGGCGACCGTGAACATGGTCGGCGGCTTCGTCGTCACGGATCGGATGCTCGAGATGTTCGGTCGTGCCAGACCACCGAAGAAGGACGCGACCCCCGAGGACCGCCGGTGAACGTGCTCTCACCGACTCTCGAGGCGTTGGGGTACCTGGTCGCCGCGGTCTGCTTCATCCTCGCGCTCAAGGGGCTCTCGTCCCCGGCCACCGCGCGCCGCGGCAACCTGATCGGCGCCGCCGGTGCGGTGCTCGCCTGCGTCGTGGTGTTCCTCGCCGAGGACCTCGACCACATCGGGTGGATCCTGCTCGCGATCGCCCTCGGCGCTGCGGTGGGTGTGCCGGCCGCACGCCGGGTCGCGATGACCCAGATGCCGCAGCTTGTGGCGCTGTTCAACGGCGTCGGGGGCGCGGCGGCCGCGCTGGTCGCCGGGCTTGAGCTCACCGGGACGATCCACATCGGCAACGGCATCGACATCCCGTCGCTCGCCACACACAGCGGCCACGCGAGGGCCTTCTTCGTGAACAACGCCGGCACGGTGCACGTCGCTGCGACGTCGAGCACCTATGTCGCCGCAGCGGCGGGCGCGTTCACCGTGCTGGTCGGCGCGATCTCGTTCGCCGGCTCCTGCGTCACGTTCGCCAAGCTCCAGGAGCTGATGACGACCCGGCCGGTCGTCTTCCCCGGGGGTCCGGTGCTCATGGCCGGCGGTACGGCGGTCGGCCTCGCGCTCTCGGTCGCCGTGGTCGTCGACGCGCGCGACAGCGTCATCCAGGCGTGGCTGCTGATCCTGCTGGCCCTGGTCGCGCTTGCGGTCGGCGTGCTGTTCGTGCTGCCGGTGGGCGGTGCCGACGTACCCATCGTGATCTCGCTCCTCAACGCGTTCACCGGTCTCACGGTCGCGGCCAGCGGCTACGTGCTCGACAACGTGCTGCTCCTGGTTGCGGGCACACTGGTCGGCGCCAGCGGCACGATCCTCACCCGGCTGATGGCCGCCGCGATGGGGCGCTCGACGGTGAGCATCCTGTTCGGCGCGTTCAAGGGCGGCTCGACCGCGGGCTCGACGGCGATCAGCGACCGGCCGGTCCGCTCGTCGACACCGGAGGACGTGGCGATCCTGCTCGCGTACGCGCGCAAGGTGGTCATCGTGCCCGGCTACGGGCTGGCCGTCGCGCAGGCCCAGCACACCATCCATGAGCTCGCCGAGGTGCTGCACGGCAAGGGCGTCTCGGTCGTCTACGGGATCCACCCGGTCGCCGGCCGGATGCCCGGCCACATGAACGTGCTGCTGGCCGAGGCCAACGTGCCTTACGACCAGCTCAAGGAGATGGACGAGGCCAACTCCGAGCTCGCCTCCACCGACGTCGCGCTGGTGGTGGGTGCGAACGACGTCGTGAACCCCGCGGCGAAGACCAGCCCGGGCAGCCCGATCTACGGCATGCCGATCCTCGACGTCGGCGAGGCGACCTCGGTGGTGTTCCTCAAGCGGTCGATGCGACCGGGCTTCGCGGGCATCGAGAACGAGCTCCTCTACGAGCCAGGCACCACCCTGCTCTTCGGCGACGCCAAGGACTCGCTCACCAGGGTGCTCGCCTCGCTCAAGACCCTCTGACCCGTCGGTGCGCCGCGTTCGCCACCTTGCGTGGTCATACCGAGCTTGGCGGGCCTTGCAAGCCCCGCCAAGCACCGGTTGACCACGTATACGTGGTCAACAGGCGGCTGCGGCGGAGTGCGTCAGAGGGGCTTGCGGAGCTCGACGAAGTCGAAGTCGTCGCGCAGCGCCCCGGCCGCCTCGTGGAACGGGAACGGCTTGCGCGCGCCGGTGCGCGCGTAGCCCCGGCGTTCGTACCAGGCGATCAGCTCTTCGCGGAGGTTGATCACGGTCATCGTCATCGTGGTCGCGCCCCACTCGGCCCGGGCCGCGTCCTCGCAGGCGAGCAGGACGCTGCGACCGATGCCGCCGGCCTGGTGGTGCGGGTCGACGGCGAACATCCCGAAGTAGGCACCGTCTTCGGCTCGTTGCACGAGGGCGCACGCGACCGGGAGACCGTCGACCTCGGCGAGCAAGAACCGGCTGTCGGCGGTGTCGGCCAGCAGCGTGGCAATGGCCGCCTCGCTCGTGCGCGGCCCCGTCAGGAGGTGGCTCTCCGTGGTCCAGCCCTGCTGGGCGTCCGGGCCGCGGTACGCCGCTTCGATGAGCCCGGCGACCGCGGGGGCGTCGGCCGGCCCGGCGTACCGCGTGCGGAGCCGATCGTCGTACGCCACCATGCTCGCGACCCTAACCGGCACGTGAGCGGGGTCACCCAACGGCCGAGGTGCGCCGGACGTAACCCCTGGGTAGGTGGCTCGTTGTCAGGATGTCGCCGACCCGTCCGCCCGGGAGGTCCAGGCCACCATGAAGAAGGACGACCGTTCTCTGCGCGGGGACTACGAGCGCGCGCGCAAGCCTGATCCCGACCCGAGCCAGCCGAACCAGGACCGCGAGGCTGCCCAGCGCAACGCGGGCATTGCTATCGGCGTGCTCGCCCTGGTCGTGATCGTCGTCTTCGTCGCGTTGATCATGGGTGGCACCGACGCGTTCCGCTGACTCCTGCGCTCGGTCCGCTGGACGCGGCCGGAGGAGCGTCGGCTCGTCGGCGAGCGGGGTTAGCGTGCTGTGGTGAGCTGGTCGACGTACGGCGCGTTCCTGGCGTTCGCCACGGTGCTCGTCCTCGTGCCCGGCCCGGACTTCGCGGTCGTCACCCGCAACACGCTCGCGGCGGGGCGGTCCCGCGGCCGGTGGAGCGCCGTGGGTGTGACGACGAGCAACGCCGTCCAGGGGGTCGCCGCGGCGGCGGGCCTGGGCGCGCTGGTCGTCCGGTCCGAGCCGGTCTTCCAGACGGTGAAGTGGGCCGGGATCGGCTACTTCGCCTACCTCGGGGTGCTGGCGCTGCGCTCCGCCGTCCGCGGCGAGTACCCACCGCTCGACGGAGGCACGGCCGCACCGACGCGAGGCGCCCTGGCCGGCTTCCGGCAGGGCTTGCTGTCCAACATCACCAACCCCAAGGTGCTGGTCTTCTACCTCGCGGTGTTGCCGCAGTTCCTGGGCCGGGACGCGTCGGTGCCGGGGCTCGCGGCGTACGCCCTGAGCCACGCGGCCCTGTCACTGGTCTACCTGCTGGCCCTCGTCGCGGCCATGACCCGGGCCCGGCGGTGGCTGTCACGCCGTCGGGTACGCCGGTCGCTGGACGCCGCCACCGGTGTCGCGCTGCTCGGCCTCGGCGCCCGCCTCGCCGCCGAGGGCTGAGTCCGGCTCGCTCCGATTGGGGTCGGGAGCTGCTGCTGCGACCGTCAGGTCCAGCGCTGGCCGAGCGATGCGCGGGGGCCGAAGAGCAGCTCGCAGATCTCGAGGTACAGCCCGTCCGGGTCGGGCAGGTGGGTGATCCGCCGCAGCGCCTGGTCGTGACCGGCGGACTCGATGACGATCTGGCCGTAGCCGAGCAGCCGTCCCAGCGGCGGGCGGGCGTAGCTCATGTCGGTGACCTTGATCAGGGGCATCATCGCGACCTGACGGGTGATCAGCCCGTTGCGCAGCAGCAGCCGCCGGTCGGTCACGACGAACCAGTCCTCGCGCCACTCGAGGAGCCGCCAGGTCAACCGGGCGAGCAGCACCACCCAGGCCGCGAGCAGCACCTGTCGCACGTAGGGCACGAGCGGGAGCAGGTGGTCCAGCCAGAACAGGAGCACCAGGGCGAGCACGGCGGTGCCGGCCGGCTCGAGGAGCCGGGCCCAGTGCCGGCGTACCGCGATCACCCGCCGCTCCGAGGGCAGCAGGAAGCGCTCGATCCCGCGGAACCCGCCCGGGTCGGGCCACGCTCCGCGCGGGACCACTGCTAGCGGACCAGCGCGTCGAAGAACGTGGCCAGGCTCTGCCCGGCGACGCTGACACCGTCGAAGGCGGCGCGGACCAGGTCGGCCGCCTTGTGCGGGCTCACGATGACCGTGTAGACGATGAAG
>DATBDW010000013.1:0-22743 GCA_036269735.1 Actinomycetes bacterium | reverse complement strand
GACAAGGACCGTGGCCTCTCGGCCGGCGAGAAGCGGATGCTCGCCAAGGCCCGCCAGATCCTGGTCAGCGAGCTCGCGCTCGCCGAGCACACCAACGAGGACAAGGCCGAGGCCATCCTCGACGAGGTGCTCGCCTCCTAGATCGGCCCGCTCCACCGCTGTCCACTCGCGCCGCCGCCCCCCGGGGACGGCGGCGCGAGTCGTCTGCGGGAGGGCGTGGGCCCGGCCGTTAGGGTGCGGGGCGTGATGGCACCCAGCCTGCGGCGCGTGCCGAACGCCGTGGTCGAGCTGCTGCGGCTGTGCGTCGTGGTCTTCTTCGCCGGCCTGGGCTACTACGTGGCCGAGGCGCTGGACAACAACGACAAACCGGTCCTCGGCGCGTTCAACGTGCTCGGCCTCGGGATCATCCTCGGCTCGGCGCTGGGCTACGTGCTCGGCGGCGTCGTCGGGCGCGGCACGGTCACCGCCGTACGCCAGGCGGAGGCGGGTCTGCGGTCCACGTCGGCCGAGCAGATCGTGGCCGGGGTGATCGGCGCTGTCGTCGGCGTCCTGGTGGCCGCCGGCGTCACCTGGCCGATCCTGCTGCTCGACAAGCCGCTGCTGACCTTCCCCGTCTTCGCCTTCGTCCTGGTCGCCCTGGGCCTGCTCGGCTACCGGCTGGGCACCGCCAAGCGGGAGGCGGTCCTGGGCATGTTCGGCGGGCGGGTCGGCATGGCCGAGCGCCCGGTGGCCACGGCGGCCCTGCCCCGGGTGCTGGACACCTCGGTCGCCATCGACGGGCGCATCGTCGACGTGGTACGCGCCGGGTTCCTGCACGGCCTGATGCTGGTGCCGTCGCCCGTGCTGGGCGAGCTGCAGGGCCTCGCCGACGCGGGCGACGACCAGCGGCGCGCCAAGGGCCGCCGCGGCCTCGAGGTCCTCGAGACCCTGCGCCGCGAGCCGGGGGTCGACGTCGAGGTCCTCGACGACGAGGTGCCGGGGGTGCCCGAGGTCGACGCCAAGCTGGTGCGCATCTGCCTGGACCGGGGCGCGGCCCTGCTCACCCTGGACACGAACCTGGCCAGGGTCGCCGGGCTGGCAGGCGTACACGTCATGAACCTGCACGCGCTCGCCCTGTCGCTGCGACCGCCGGTCGTGGCCGGCGACGAGATCGCGGTGCTGCTGCTCAAGCCCGGCAAGGAGCCCGGCCAGGCGGTCGGCTACCTCGACGACGGCACGATGGTGGTCGCCGAGCGGTCCCGCGGGGGCATCGGTGCCGAGTCGTCGGTCCGGGTCACCAGCGTGCTGACCACCGCGAACGGCCGGATGGTGTTCGCCAAGCCGGCCGCCGAACCGCTGTGACCCGAGCCGAGCCGTCGGTGGCCGCGGTCGTGCCGGCCGCGGGCCGCGGTGAGCGGCTCGGCGCCGGTACGGCGAAGGCGTTGCTCCCCCTGTCCGGCGAGCCGATGCTCGCGCACGCCGTGCGGACCCTGGCGGCCAGCCGCGTCGAGCTCGTGGTGGTCGCCGCGCCGCAGGGCCAGGTCGAGGCCGTGCAGCGGCTGCTCGGCGAGCACGCCGGCGCGGCCGTGCACGTGGTCGAGGGCGGGGCGACCCGCAGCGACTCGGTACGCCGGGCCCTGGCTTCCCTGCCCGCGTCGGTCCGCGTCGTCCTGGTCCACGACGCTGCCCGACCGTTGGCCCCGGTGAGCCTGGTGGACGAGGTCGTGGCGGCGGTGCACGCCGGTGCCGACGCCGTCGTACCCGGTCTGCCGGTCACCGACACGGTCAAGCAGGTCGACACCGCCGGCGCGGTCGTGGCGACGGTCGACCGGTCGGCGCTGCGGGCGGTGCAGACGCCGCAGGGCTTCCGCCGGGCGGTCCTCGATGCGGCCTACGCCGACCCGTCGGCCGACTCGACCGACGACGCGGGGCACGTCGAGGCCGCCGGCGGGCGCGTCGTCGTCGTACCCGGCTCGGAGGAGGCCTTCAAGGTGACCCGGCCGCTGGACCTGCTGCTCGCCGAGGCCGTGCTCGCCAGCCGGGCGAGGTCCGGTGCCTGAGCTGCCGCGGGTCGGCACCGGCGTCGACGTCCACCCGCTGGAGACCGGGCGCCCGATGCACCTGGCCGGCCTGCACTTCCCCGACGAACCCGCAGGCTGCGGTGGCCACAGCGACGGCGACGTGGCGGCGCATGCGGCCTGCGACGCGTTGCTGGCCGCCGCCGGCCTCGGCGACCTCGGGTCGGTCTTCGGGACCGACGACCCCCGGTGGTCCGGCGCGTCGGGGGCGGACCTGCTGGCCGGGACCGCGCGCCTGGTGCGGGCCGCCGGGTTCGAGATCGGCAACGTGTCGGTGCAGGTGGTCGGCAACCGCCCGAAGGTCGGCCCACGGCGGGCGGAGGCCGAAGCGGTCCTGTCGGCTGCGGTGGGCGCTCCTGTCTCGGTGTCGGCGACCACCACGGACGGGCTCGGCCTCACCGGCCGGGACGAGGGTGTTGCGGCGCTGGCCACCGCGCTCGTGGTGAGAGTCGAGGCGTCCCCCAAGTAACCTGCACCGGTGAGCTTGCGCCTGTACGACACCGCGACGCGGTCCGTGCGCGACTTCGTCCCGCTCGTCGAGGGCCAGGTCGGCATCTACCACTGCGGGCTCACCGTGCAGGGCGCGCCGCACATCGGGCACATCCGCAAGGAGGTCGTCTTCGACGTCCTGCGGCGCTGGCTGGAGCGCTCCGCTCTCGAGGTGACGATCATCGCCAACGTCACCGACATCGACGACAAGATCCTGGTCAAGGCCGACGAGGCGGGCACCGACTGGTTCGCGCTGGCCTACGCCAACGAGCGCGCACTGCACTCGGCGTACGACGTGCTGGGGTGCGAGCCGCCGACCTACGAACCACGCGCCACCGGGCACATCACCGAGATGGTCGAGCTGATGACCGAGCTGGTGACCCTCGGGCATGCCTACGCCGCCGACGACGGGTCCGGTGACGTCTACTTCGACGTGCGGTCCTGGCCCGAGTACGGCCGGCTTTCCAACCAGCGGATCGACGACATGGCCCCAGCCGAGGACGCCGACCCCCGCGGCAAGCGCGACGCCCGCGACTTCGCGCTGTGGAAGGGCCACAAGAAGGGCGAGCCCGAGACGGCGTCCTGGCCGACGCCGTGGGGCCGGGGCCGGCCGGGCTGGCACCTCGAGTGCTCGGCGATGGTCGGCAAGTAC
Organism: Actinomycetes bacterium; assembly: GCA_036269735.1. Taxonomy (GTDB): domain Bacteria; phylum Actinomycetota; class Actinomycetes; order JACCUZ01; family JACCUZ01; genus DATBDW01. Next base: position 19,545 of record DATBDW010000013.1, on the reverse strand, counting down.
CTCGGCCCGGAGTTCGACATCCACGGGGGCGGCCTGGACCTGCGCTTCCCGCACCACGAGAACGAGCTGGCGCAGTCTACGGCCGCGGGCCGGCCGTTCGCCCGCTACTGGATGCACAACGCGATGCTCAACCTCGGCGGCTCGAAGATGAGCAAGTCGGTGGGCAACACGATGCTGGTGTCCGAGGTGATCAAGCGGGTTCGTCCGGTCGAGCTGCGCTACTACCTCGTCGCCTCGCACTACCGCTCGATCGTCGAGTTCTCGTGGGAGGCGCTGGAGGAGGCGGCCTCGGCGTACCGCCGGATCGAGGGCTTCGTGCGCCGCGCCGCCGAGGTGCTCGGCGAGACCAACCCTGGCGCACCGGCGGGCATGCTGTGCGCCGAGTTCGTCGAGGCCATGGACGACGACCTCTCGGTGCCGGCTGCCCTGGCTGCCCTGCAGGGCGTGCTGCGCGAGGGCAACAAGCTGCTGGCCGCCGGGCCCTCCGACGCGTTGCGCGGCACGTGGGGGTCGGTCCGGTCGATGCTGGACGTGCTCGGTCTCGACCCGTTGTCACCGGTCTGGTCCGGCTCGGGTACGTCGTCGGACCTGCACGGTGTCGTCGACGCCCTCGTGCAGGTCGCCCTGCGGGAGCGGTCAGAGGCGCGCGAGCGCAAGGACTTCGCGGCGGCGGACCGCGTGCGTGACGCCCTGGCAGCCGCCGGGGTGGTGGTCGAGGACACCCCATCCGGACCACGTTGGAGCCTGCCCGAAGGGACGACCTGATGCCCGGCAACAGCGAGCGACGGGGCGCCAAGCGCAACCCCGGCTCGAAGAAGGGGCAGACCGTCGGCTCCGGTTCGCAGCGCCGTAAGGCCCTCAAGGGCAAGGGACCGACGCCCAAGGCGTCCGAGCGGCCCAGCCATCCCGCGCACCGCAAGGCTCGCTCCGCGGCAACGAGGTCGGCCGCGCCGGGTGGGCGCACGGGCGGGCGGACGGGCGCTCCGCGCACGGGCGGGAACCGGACTGCCCGCGACACCACGGGTGGCCCGGAGTGGGTCGTCGGGCGCAATGCCGTCGTCGAGGCGCTGCGCGCCCGGGTGCCTGCCACGTCGCTGCTGGTGGCCGAGCGGCTGGACTCCGACGACCGGGTCCGGGAGTCGCTCAAGATGGCCGGCAAGTACGGCGTTCCGGTCATGGAGGCCGCGCGCAACGAGCTCGACAAGGTTGCGGGCGGGCCGCACCACCAGGGCCTCGTCCTGCAGGTCCCGCCCTACGACTACGCCCACCCCGACGACCTGCTCGCGCGCGCGGCGGACTCGACTGCGCCGGCGCTGGTGGTGGCGTTGGACGGCGTCACCGACCCGCGCAACCTTGGCGCGGTGCTGCGGTCGGCAGCGGCCTTCGGCGCGCACGGCGTGCTCGTCCCCTCCCGGCGGGCGGCCGGCGTCACGGCGACCGCGTGGAAGGTGTCGGCGGGTGCGGCCGCACGGGTCCCGGTGGCCCGGGCCACGAACCTGACCCGCGCCCTGGAGGAGTACCGCAAGGCCGGCGTCTTCGTCGTCGGTCTGGCCGGTGACTCCGATGCCTCGCTCGCCGAGGTGGATCTGCTGTCCGGTCCGGTGGCGCTGGTCGTCGGGTCCGAGGGAAAGGGCTTGTCACGTCTGGTCCGGGAGACCTGCGACGTGGTGGCCGGCATCCCGATCGAGTCGGCCGCGGAGTCCCTCAACGCGGCGGTCGCGACGGGGATCGCGCTCTACGAGGTGGCGTCGCACCGGCGTACCTGATCGCTTGACCCTCACGCGACGTGAGGTGCTCGCGCACTAACCCTCCGAGCCCTCCGAGCCCTCCGAGCTCGACGAGTCCAGCGAGTCCCACGGGTCGTCGGGATCGTAGGGTGCGGCCTCGACGGTGGGTGTGCCGATGCGTGAGCCGAGGACGGCCTGCTCATCGGGCTTCTGGCTGAGGATCTCCGCGACATAGGAGCGGGCCGCGGGCATCAGCCCGATGTCGCGGCCGGCCCGCTCCGAGAGGAACCAGCGGTGCTCGAGGACCTCATGGAAGATCTCGGCCGGCTCGAGCTTGCCGCGCAGGTCCTTCGGGACCGCGCGTACCACCGGCTCGAAGGAGTCCGCCAGCCACCGGTGGGCCACGATCTCCTCGGACTCGCCCTGCACGTCGTGCGCCGCCCGGTAGGCATCAAGGTCGTTGAGCAGCCGGCGGGCCTGGTTCTCCTCCACGTCGAGACCGGTGAGCCGCAGCAGCCGCCGGCTGTGATGACCCGCGTCGACAACCTTCGGCTCGAGCCGGACCGTGCGGCCGTCCACGTCGGTGATGATGTTCAGCTCGGCGACGTCGAAGCCGAGGTCGTTGAGCCGGCGGATGCGCTGGTCGATGCGGTAGCGCTCGCCGGTGTCGAAGGTCTCGGCCCCGAGCAGCTCCTGCCACAGGTCGCCGTACCGCTCGACGACTCGGTCGGCGATCTCGACGGGGTCGATCGACTCGTGCAGCAGGGTTCCCGCGTCGAGGTCCAGCAGCTCCCCTGCGATGTTGGTGCGGGCGAGGTCGACGTCGTACCCGCGCTGCCCGGCGGACAGAGTCGCGTGCAGCTCACCGGTCTCGGCATCCACGAGGTACGCCGCGAACGCGCCCGCATCGCGACGGAACAGCGTGTTGGAGAACGAGCAGTCGCCCCAGTAGAACCCTGCGGTGTGCAGCCGGACCAGGAGCGCTGCCAGTGCGTCGATGAGGCGGGTCGCCGTGTCCGGGCGAAGGGTGCTGGAGAACAGCGCGCGATAGGGCAGCGAGAACTGCAGGTGCCGGGTGACGAGCGCCGGGTCAAGCGGCTGCCCGTCGGCATCCACCCGCCCGGACACCACGCCCACGGCCTCGACGGCGGGCATCTCGCGGCGCTCGAGCTGGCGCAGCAGGCCGTACTCCCGCAACGCGATGGGTTCGGCGATCTCCTTGACGGCGAAGACCAGGTCGCCGAGCCGCACGAAGCGCACGACGTGTCGGGAGATGCCGCGGGGGAGGGCGACCAGCTGGTCGGCCGGCCACTCCTCGAGCGGCACGTCCCACGGCAGGTCGAGCAGCGCAGGATCGGTCGGCGCTCCGAGCAGCTGCAGGGCCATGGCGACCATGGTGCCCGTGGTCGGCGCCCACCGGTCCATCGGTCCGGCGGGCGGCGACCGTGCGGTCAGCTGGGCAGGCGCAGCCCGCTGTCGGTGGAGAACAGGTGCACGTGTCCCGGCTTGGGCACGAAGTGCACCGTCGCACCCTTCTCCGGCGGCTTGCGACCGTCGACCCGGGCGATGATGTCGTAGGGCTTGTCGTCGACCTGGGCGGTGCCGTAGACGTAGGCGTCCGCGCCGAGCTCCTCGACCAGGTTGACCACCGTCTTGAGGCCTTGTCCCTCGCCGGCGATCTCCATGTCCTCGGGGCGGACCCCGACGGTGATCCTCTGCCCGGTCTTGCCGGCCTCGGCGGCCGCATCCGGGTGCACGGGGAGGTCGGCGCCACCGAAGTGCAGCGTGCCGCCCTCGACATCAACCTGAAGCAGGTTCATCGCGGGGGAGCCGATGAAGCCCGCCACGAACACATTGTTCGGGGCGTCGTACATGTGCCGCGGTGTGTCGACCTGCTGCAGAACCCCGTCCTTGAGCACGGCCACCCGGTCGCCCATCGTCATGGCCTCGACCTGGTCGTGGGTCACGTAGACGGTGGTGACGCCGAGCCGGCGCTGCAGCGCGGCGATCTGGCTGCGGGTCTGCACCCGCAGCTTCGCGTCGAGGTTGGACAGCGGCTCGTCCATCAGGAAGACCTGCGGCGAGCGCACGATCGCGCGGCCCATCGCCACCCGCTGGCGCTGCCCACCGGAGAGCGCCTTGGGCTTGCGGTCGAGGTACTGCTCGAGGTCGAGGATCTTGGCGGCCTCGGCGACCCGCTCGGCGATCTTTGCCTTGTTCTCACCGGCGATCTTGAGCGCGAAGCCCATGTTGTCCGCGACGGTCATGTGCGGGTAGAGCGCGTAGTTCTGGAACACCATCGCGATGTCGCGGTCCTTGGGCGCCAGGTTCGTGACGTCGCGCTCGCCGATGCGGATCGCACCGCCGTTGACGTCCTCGAGCCCGGCGAGCATCCGCAGCGAGGTGGACTTGCCACAGCCGGAGGGGCCGACCAGGACGAGGAACTCCCCGTCACCGATCTCGATGTCGAGCTGGTCGACCGCTGGGCGCTCAGACCCTGGATAGACGCGGGTGGCCTTGTCGAAAGTCACGGTAGCCATGCGAGTACTTCCCTTCACCGGCAGGAACGTGCCGGACGATCCGAGTGGAGGGTGGGATGACGCAGGGTGACGCTAACCCGCCCAGGTGGTGCTGTATAGGGCGCGAGCCAAACTGTCCGTTACCTGATCGTTACCGCGCCACCTGTTGCCGCCCGGTTGCGTAAACGTTTACATCGGGGTTACCGCGGGTGGTGTCCGGCAGTAGCCGGTCGCGCTCGGACGGTACTGGCGCGAGAGAGGGAGCATTGCGCATGCGATCACCGAAGGCACGTCGTGGCGCGGCGGCACTTGCCGTGCTTGCGAGTGCGAGCCTGCTGCTGGCCGCCTGTGGCGGAAGCAGCGGCGGCACCTCGTCCGCGGGAGCCAAGGCGCCCGGCCTGAACAAGGCTGAATGTGCGCCGATCAAGAGCATCCTGACCCAGTACGGAGATCTGACCGGCAAGACCGTGCACGTCTACACCTCGATCGTCGCCCCCGAGGACCAGGCGCAGAAGGACTCGTACAAGCTGTTCGAGACCTGCTCCGGTGCCCAGGTGCAGTACGAGGGCTCCAAGGAGTTCGAGGCGCAGCTCGTCGTCCGCGTCAAGAGCGGCAACCCGCCCGACATCGCCTACGTCCCGCAGCCCGGCTTGCTCAACACGCTGGTCACGGACACGGGTAAGGTCGTCGAGGCTCCCAAGGAGGTTGCGGCCAACGTCGACAAGTGGTGGGGCAAGGACTGGAAGGGCTACGGCACGGTCAGCGGCAAGTTCTACGCCGCACCGCTGGGCGCGAACGTGAAGTCGTTCGTCTGGTACTCCCCGAAGATGTTCGCGGCCAAGGGCTGGAAGGTCCCGACGACGTGGGACGAGATGCTCCAGCTGTCCGACACGATCGCGGCCACCGGCGTCAAGCCGTGGTGCGCGGGCATCGGCTCGGGCGAGGCGACCGGCTGGCCGGCGACGGACTGGCTCGAGGACGCCGTGCTGCGTGACGACGGTCCTGACGTCTACGACCAGTGGATCAAGCACACGATCCCCTTCAACGACCCGAAGATCGCCGCAGCACTGGACCGGGTCGGCAACATCCTCAAGAACCCGAAGTACGTCAACGGCGGGATCGGTGACGTCAAGAGCATCGCGACGACGACCTTCCAGGACGGCGGCCTGCCGATCCTGAAGGGCACCTGCGCGATGCACCGCCAGGCGAGCTTCTACGCGGCGAACTGGCCGGCCGGCACCGACGTCTCGGAGAACGGTGACGTCTTCGCGTTCTACCTGCCGACCACGAACGACAACTTCGGCAAGCCGGTCGAGGGCGGTGGCGAGTTCGTCGCCGCGTTCTCGGACAAGCCCGAGGTGCAGGCCTTCCAGACCTACCTGTCGACCGACACGTGGGCCAACGAGAAGGCCAAGGACACCCCGGCGGGTGGCTGGGTCTCGGCCAACAAGGGTCTGGACGTCAACAACCTGGCGAGCCCGATCGACAAGCTGTCGGCCACGACACTGCAGGACCCCGCGGCAGTGTTCCGGTTCGACGCGTCCGACCAGATGCCCGGTGCCGTCGGCGCTGGCTCCTTCTGGAAGGAGATGACCGCCTGGATCACCGGCGAGAGCACCAAGCAGGCCCTGGACAACATCGAGAAGTCCTGGCCCGCCTCCTGATCACCGGTTGAACCAGCACGACGGCACGACCCCTGCACGGCACCGAATGGTGGTCACCCCGCCGCCGGTGCGAGGAAGTAGCCCTGGTCAGGGGTGCGGCACCAGATCGCACCCCTGACCGGCGGGCCCACGACGGCCCCGTTGCAGCACCCGTTCGGCACCGCCCGCTCCCAAGGAGGCATGTCGGAATGTCGGCAGGCAACAAGTTCCTGAACATGTTCGTCGCCATCGGGCTCTTCGTCGCCGTGATGGGGATCGTCCTCCTCCTCGCTGATCGGGTGAAGTCCCGGCGCGGGGAGGTGGTGCAGACCACGGTCTTCGTGCTTCCCGCCTCGCTGATGATCGCGTTCGGGCTGCTCTACCCGGCGATCGTGACGATCTGGGAGTCCTTCAAGGACGCCAGTGGCAAGAGCTGGGCCGGTTTCGACAACTACAAGACGATCTTCACCGACAAGGACCAGCTGCTGGTCCTGCGCAACACCGCGCTGTGGGTGATCCTGACGCCGATCCTCGCGACCATGATCGGCCTGATCTATGCGGTGCTCATCGACAAGGCGCGCAGCGAGAAATACGCGAAGGCCTTGATCTTCCTGCCGCTGTCCATCTCGTTGGTGGGCGCGTCGCTGATCTGGAAGTTCGTCTACGACTACCGCGACGCGAGCCAACCCCAGATCGGCCTGGCGAACCAGGTCCTCAAGTCGCTGGGGTTCAGCACCTACCAGTTCCTGCTCAACGATCCGTGGAACACCCTGTTCCTGATCGTGATCATGATCTGGGTCCAGGCAGGTTTCGCGATGACGGTGCTCTCGGCCTCGATCAAGGCGATACCCGACGACATCGTTGAGGCGGCCCGCCTCGACGGCGTCGGTGGGCTCCGGATGTTCCGGTACATCACGGTGCCGAGCATCCGGCCGTCGCTGATCGTGGTCCTGACCACGATCAGCATCGCCACCCTCAAGGTCTTCGACATCGTGCGCACGTCGACCGGAGGCAACTTCAACACCAGCGTGCTCGCCTACGAGTTCTACCGGCAGAGCTTCATCTCGTTCAACCAGGGTCTCGGCGCTGCCTTGGCGGTGCTGATCTTCGTCCTGGTCATGCCGATCGTCATCTACAACGTCCGTCAGATGCGCAGGCTGGAGGCACGATGACGACCACGACCCCGGAGGTACCGTCCACCCTCACGGTGCCGCCGCCGATCACGCCCACCGACGACCACAAGCACTCCACCTCGAAGTGGGCCTCGATCGCGGCGATCATCATCGCCGTGCTCTGGACCATCCCGACGCTGGGCCTGCTCATCTCGTCGTTCCGGCCCGAGGACGACGTCAAGACCAGCGGCTGGTGGACCTGGTTCACCAACCCCAACGTCACGCTGGACAACTACAAGGCGGTGCTGCACGGCAGCGACGTCAACCTGGCGACGTACTTCGTCAACTCGATCGTCATCACGATCCCGTCGGTGATCATTCCGATCTGCCTGGCCACCTTGGCGGCCTACGCGTTCGCCTGGATGAAGTTCCCCGGCCGCGACCTGCTGTTCGTGGCCGTCTTCGCGATGCAGATCGTGCCGATCCAGGTCACGATGATCCCGCTGCTCTCGAAATACGTGAACCCGCCGTTCGGCCTGCCTGCGCTGGCCGGCCCGGACGCACCGGGAGGCGGGTTCTACACGATCTGGCTCTCGCACTCGATCTTCGCGCTGCCGCTGGCCATCTACCTGCTGCACAACTTCATGCGCCAGGTCCCCGCGGAGCTGATCGAGGCGGCCCGCGTCGACGGCGCCGGGCACGTGACCATCTTCACCAGGATCATGCTGCCGCTGATGATGCCCGCCATCGCCGCGTTCGGCATCTTCCAGTTCCTCTGGGTGTGGAACGACCTGCTGGTCGCGCTGGTGTTCGGCGGGGGCAGTCTGGACGTCTCGCCACTCACCGTGCGGCTCGCCGAGCTGTCCGGGACCCGGGGCCAGGACTGGCACCTGCTCTCGGCCGGTGCGTTCGTCTCCCTCGTCGTGCCGCTGATCGTGTTCCTCAGCCTGCAGCGCTACTTCGTGCGCGGCCTGCTGGCGGGCAGCGTCAAGGGATAGGCGTCGGGCCGGATGCAGAGGCACCGGCATGGATGACGTCCGCGTACCACCGATAGGAGGTCTTCGGGGTCCGGGTCTGGTCGGCCCGATCCACCTCGACCAGCCCGAACTTCTTGGTGTAGCCCTGGGCCCACTCGAAGTTGTCCAGCAGCGTCCAGGCCACGTAGGCGCGCACGTCTGCGCCGCCGGTTCGGGCCCGCTCGACCGCGGCGATGTGGTCACGCACGTAGGCGATCCGGTCCGGGTCGTCCACCGAGCCGTCGGCGGCGCGGCGCTCGTCGCCGTACGCAGCACCGTTCTCGGTGACGACCAGAGGGAGGCCGGTACGCCGGTGCGTGGCCAGCAGCAGCTCTTCGAGGCCGCGCGGTTCGACCTCCCAGCCCATCGCCGTCAGCGGCGGGCGGGGGGCGAACCGCAGCGGCGCGGCGCCCGGGTAGGCGCCGGCCTCCTGCCCGACGCCGTCGGCTGCTGGGCCGTCGCTCGCCGTGTCGATGCGCGCGGGGGTGTAGTAGTTCACGCCGAGCCAGTCGCACGAGCCCGCCACGGCAGTCAGGTCGCCGTCCTGGACCAGCTCCGGGTCGTCGAGCGCCGGCGCGATCGCGCGCAGCCTCTCGTCGTACGCGCCGTCGACGAGCGGACCGAGCCAGACCCGGTTGTGAATCGCGTCGATGCCGTCGGCGGCCTGCGCCGCGGCCGGCCGCTCGGGCCAGACCGGCGTGAGGTTGAGCACGATGCCGACCCCCTCGGCACCGGCCTCGTGCATCCGCTCGGCTGCCAGCCCGTGGCCGAGCAGCAGGTGGTGCGCGGCCCGGTGCCCGGCCTCGCCCTCGCGCCGTCCGGGGGCGTGGATGCCGGCGGCGTACCCCAAGTAGGCCGCGCACCAGGGCTCGTTGTGCGTCGCCCAGACGCCCACCCGGTCCCCGAGGTGGTCGTGCACCACGGTCGCGTAGTCAGCGAAGCGCAGTGCGGTGTCGCGCACCGGCCAGCCGCCGGCGTCCTCGAGGGGCTGGGGCAGGTCCCAGTGGTAGAGCGTCGCCATCGGCGCTATGTCGCGCTCCAGCAGGCCGTCGACGAGGCGGTCGTAGTAGGCGAGGCCGCGCGGCTCGACCGGGCCCGACCCAGTCGGCTGGACCCGTGGCCAGGCCACCGAGAAGCGGTAGAAGGCGACGCCGAGGCCGGCCAGCAGGTCGAGATCCTCGTCGAGGCGTTCGTAGGACGCGCAGGCCACCGAGCCGTCACTGCCGTCCAGGACGGTGCCGGGGCGGGCCGCGAAGGTGTCCCAGATCGAGGGTCCGCGGCCGTCGGCGCTGGTGGCGCCCTCGACCTGGTAGGCGGCCGTGGCGGTTCCGAACGCGAGCGTGCGGCCGTCGGGGAGGCGGGTCATGGCCGACACGGTACGGCGAACCGGCGCGGGCCCGCGGGGTGCGCCGCGTGACGAGCATCAAGGACGTCGCCCGTGAGGTGGGTGTGTCCACCGCGACGGTCTCGCGGGCGCTGCGCGGGCTGCCGCGGGTGTCCGACGAGACGCGGGTCAAGGTGCTTCAGGTGGCTGCCCGGCTGGACTACGTCGCCTCGCCGACCGCAGCCAGCCTGGCCAGCGGCCAGACCCGCGCCGTCGGCGTCATCGTCCCGTTCGTCACGCGCTGGTTCTACATGTCGGTCATCCAGGGGGCCGAGGAGCTGCTGCGGGAGGCCGGCTACGACCTGCTGCTCTACAACCTCGGCGGCGACAGCGAGGCGCGGCACCGCGTCTTCCGCACCCACCTGCTGCGCAAGCGCGTGGACGCCGTCCTGATCCTCAGCCTGACGCCCACCGACGAGGAGGTCGCCGCGCTGAGCCGCTTCGACCGGCCGGTGGCCGTGGTCGGCGGCACCGTGGAGGGCTGGTCCAGCGTGCGTATCGACGACGTCGAGACGGCCGGCATCGCCATGCGTCATCTCGTCGAGCTGGGACACAGCAGGATCGGGTATGTCGGCGGGTCGCTGGAGGACCAGCTCGACTTCGCCGCACCGCTGGACCGGCTCAACGGCTACCGCTGCGCCTTGGCCGACGCCGGGCACCCGGTGAACCCGGCGTGGGAGGTCGTCGGGGACTTCACCGTCCGCGGCGGACTGGCCGCGACCCGGTTGCTCCTCGAGGCCGACCCGATGCCGACCGCGATCTTCGCCGCGTCCGACGAGATGGCCGTCGGCGCGGTGCACGCCGTGCGCGAGGCCGGCCTGCGGGTGCCCGAGGACATCTCGGTGATCGGCATCGACGACCACGAGATGGCCGAGTTCTTCGAGCTGAGCACGGTCGCCCAGCCGGTGCGCGAGCAGGGCCGGATCGCCGCGATGCTCCTGCTCGATGCCCTCGACGAGGAGATAGACCTGCCGGGCGCCCCGCCGGCGATCACGGTGCCGACCCGTCTCGTCGTCCGGCGTACCACTGCACCCCCGCCTGACGGCCGCTGAGCCCGGAATAGCCTGGAGTGCATGGAGTACGGACGGCTGGGTGACACCGGCCTCGAGGTGTCGCGGATCTGCCTCGGGTGCATGAGCTACGGCGGACCGGATCGCGGTAGCCACCCGTGGTCGCTGGACGAGGCCGCGAGCAAGCCCTTCATCGCCAAGGCCCTCGACCTCGGCATCACGTTCTTCGACACGGCGAACGTCTACTCGGCCGGCTCCAGCGAGGAGATCGTGGGCAAGTGGCTAGGCGAGATGGCTCGCCGCGAGGACGTCGTGATCGCCACCAAGGTCCACGGCCGGATGCGGCCCGGACCCAACGGCGCCGGCCTCTCCCGCAAGGCGATCCTGCACGAGATCGACGCCAGCCTGGCCCGGCTCGGCACCGACTACGTCGACCTCTACCAGATCCACCGGTGGGATCCAGAGGTGCCGATCGAGGAGACCCTCGAGGCGCTGCACGACGTCGTCAAGGCCGGCAAGGCGCGCTACATCGGCGCGTCGTCGATGGCGTCATGGCAGTTCGCGCAGGCGCTCTACACCGCGGACCTGAACGGTTGGACGCGGTTCGTCAGCATGCAGGACCACTACAACCTGCTGTACCGCGAGGAGGAGCGGGAGATGATCCCGCTCTGCCTCGACCAGGGCATCGGGGTCATCCCGTGGAGCCCGCTGGCGCGCGGCCGACTCACGCGCGACTGGGACGAGAGCAGCGCGCGCAGCGAGACCGACGAGTTCGGCCGGACGCTGTATGGGGAAGGTGACCGGGCGGTCGTCGACGCGGTCGCCACCGTGGCCCAGGCTCGTGGCGTGCCGCGGGCACAGGTGGCGCTGGCGTGGCTGTCCGGGCGGCCCGGCGTGACCGCGCCGATCGTCGGAGCCACCAAGCCGGAGCACCTCGACGACGCGGTCGCGGCTCTCGACCTCGAGCTCACCGGCGACGAGGTCGCGCGGCTCGAGGCGCCGTACCGTCCGCACGCCGTCTCGGGCTTCTGACCGCGTTGCTGTGAACTTGTCAGCCGCTGGACTCCCTATAGGGCGTCCAGCGGCTGACAACGTCGCGGGGCGGTAGTTTCGCTCGCGTGCGCGATCCGTCGGTGGCCGTGGCGGTTGCAGGCGAGGTCATCACCGACCTCGTCCCGACCGCGCTCGACGGCGACTTCCACGCGGCACCCGGCGGCAGCCCGGCCAACGTTGCCGTCGGGCTGGCCCGGCTCGACGTACCGGTGCGGATGCTGGCCCGGCTCTCCGGCGACGCCCTCGGCCAGCGGCTGCGTGCTCACCTGCTGGCGAACGGTGTCGACCTCGGCCACGCCGTGGCCGCCAGCGAGCCGTCGTCGCTGGCGATCGTTGTGCTCGAGCCGGACGGGTCGGCGGCCTACGACTTCCGGGTCGACGGCACCGCGGACTGGCAGTGGAGCGACGCCGAGCTCGAGCACACGCTCGACGGCGTCGACGCATTGCACGTCGGTTCGCTGGCGCTGACAACGCCGCCCGGTGGGGCCGTGTTGCGCCGGCTCGCCGCCCGCGCACGGACGAGCGCGACGGTGTCCTTCGACCCCAACGTCCGACAGCTGCTGATGGGCCCGCAGACCGAGGTGCTCGCCGTGGTGCACGAGGTGTTGGCGGTCGCCGACGTGGTCAAGGCCAGTGCCGAGGACGTCGGGTGGCTCGAGCCCGGGCGTGACATCGAGGAGGTCGCCCGCGCGTGGCAGCAACATGGCCCGTCCCTCGTCGTCGTCACGCGCGGCGGTGACGGCGCGTTGGCGATCGGCCCGTCCGGTACGCCGGTCGAGCGGCCCGGCCGCGCGGTCCACGTCGTCGACACCGTCGGGGCCGGCGACTCGTTCATGAGCGCGCTGCTCGCGGGACTCGCCCGCCGCGACCTGCTGGGCGCTAGCCGCCGTACCGCGTTGGCAGCCTTGACCGACAACGACGTCGCGGCGCTGCTCGACGAGGCGGTCGAGGCGTCGGCGGTCACCTGCTCGCGACCCGGCGCGGACCCGCCGCGCCTGGCCGAGCTGAGCTACGGAGGCCCGGGCCGATGAGCGACACCGGGGCGACGATCGACGCCGAGACTCTGATGGCCTGGGTAGCGGACTACGAGCGCGCGTGGCGCGCGCCGGGGACCGAGCTGCTGGACCGAATGTTCGCCGAGGATGCCAGCTATCTCGTGACGCCCTACGAGCCGGAGGTGGTCGGCCTCCCGGCGATCCGCGCGTTCTGGGACGACGAGCGCGCGGGTCCCGACGAGGTGTTCACGATGTCGACCGAGCCGGTCGCCTGCTCGGGCGACACCGGGGTCGTCCGGGTGCACGTGCGCTACGGAGACCCGGTTGGGCAGGAGTACCTCGACCTGTGGGTCGTGCGGTTCGCCGCCGACGGGCGAGCGTTGCGTTTCGAGGAGTGGCCGTTCTGGCCGACCCATGGCCGCGCACCGGCGCGCAGCGACGAGGTGGTCGTGGCCCGGGAGGACGTGCCGCCGGTTCGGTGGCACGAGTGGGTGCGCACCGCGTCGCTGTCCTCGGGCGTGTACCGGATCGCCGCCGGCGGTGTCGATGACCAGAGCCCGCACGCCCAGGACGAGGTCTACGTCGTCACGGCCGGTCGGGCCGAGCTCGACGTCGAGGGCCGCCGCAACCCGGTGGGGCCGGGCACCGTCGCCTTTGTGCCCCGGCGGGTCGAGCACCGGTTCGTCGAGATCACCGAGGACCTCGAGGTCGCCGTGGTGTTCGCGCCTCCGGAGTCGGCATCGCCGGAGCCCGAGGACTGATGTCCTGCGCGGCGTCGGTCAGATGCTGAGGCGGCCCACGCAGGTCTGGCCGCTGCCCAGGTCGTAAGCCCTCGCGACCAGGTTGTCGGAGCCGGCCCGGTTGGCGATGCTGCGGCTGACCTCGAACGAGCCGCTGCGGCCCCCGGTGGTCGCGCGGGTCTTGGTCACGAGTACGCCGTTGTCGCGGATCCGGACCCGCCAGGTCTGGCCGACGTGGTTGCTGTCGACCTCGTACTCCACCTCGACGCGCCCGTTGTCGTGAGCAGCCTTGAGCTTCCAGTCCGCGGAGCCCGAGCAGCTGCCGGTGCGGATGACGGTGTCCCCGCCCTTGGCGAACGCGAGCGGGGCGCCGGTGACGACGAGGGCGGCGCTGAGGGCGGCGACGGCGATCGAGCGGTGCGAGGCGTGCATGGGTCCTCCGTGGGTCGTGGTGTCGGGTGACATCACGATGCTGCTGCCCCGTGGGTTCACCCCGGCCGTTGTTAGCCCGGCGTTAGCGCCGCGGTGGCGGAGCCTTATCGGCGCCGGGGGACGTCGCCGTGCCCGGGGCACGCTGGCCTAGCGTGTGCTCATGAACGAGAGCCGTCGTACGGTGGTCGTCGGTGCTGGCGCTGCCGGGCTGGCGACCACCGCCGCGCTGGTCTCGGCGGGCCAGCCGGTCACGCTGCTCGAGCGCGCCGACCGGGTCGGCGCCGCGTGGGCCGGTCGCTACGACAGCCTGCACCTGCACACGGTGCGCTGGCTCTCGGGCCTGCCGGGCCTGCCGATCCCGCGGGCCTTCGGGCGCTGGGTCGCGCGCGACGACCTGGTCCGCTACCTCGAGGCCTATGGCGACCATGAGGGCGTCGAGCCCGAGCTGAACGTCACCGTGACGCGGGTCGACCGCGCCGACGTTGACGGCGGTCGTTGGGTGGTGCGGACCGACGCAGGCGACCGGTCGGCCGAGCGGGTCGTCCTCACCACCGGCTACAGCCACACACCCCGGCGGCCCGCCTGGCCGGGGGTGGAGACGTTCCCGGGGGACCTGCGGCACTCCGCGGACTACCGGGAGCCGTCGGCGTACTCCGGTCAGCACGCGCTCGTCGTCGGCGCGGGTAACTCGGCCACCGAGATCGCCCTGGACCTCCTGGCCGTCGGTGCGACCGTCTCCCTGTCCGTGCGGACGCCGCCGAACATCGTTCGGCGCGAGGCATTCGGTGTACCCAGCCAGGTGTTCGGCATCGCGCTCAAGCACACGCCGGCCGCGGTCATGGATCCCCTGACGGCGCTGATGCGGCGGGTCAGCGTGCCCGACTTGCGCGATGTGGGGTTGCCCGCGAACCGCGACCCCTACAGCCAGTTCCGGCGGACCGGCACGGTGCCGATCCTGGACACTGGCATCGTCGACGCTCTGCGGTCAGGCCGCGTCAAGGTGGTCGCTGCGACCGAGTCGGTGGACGGGCCGCGGGTGTGCCTCGCCGACGGCAGCAGTCTCGAGCCGGACGCCGTCATCGCGGCCATCGGCTACACGACGGGGCTCGAGCCCGTCGTCGGGCACCTCGGCGTGCTCGACGAGCGTGGCGTGCCCGTGGTGCACGGCGCGGCCGAGCACCCGACGGCCCCGGGCCTGCACTTCGTGGGCATCAAGGCCGAGCTCTCCGGGCTCCTTCGCGAGATCGGCATCGAGGCCCGCGCCGTGGGCCGGACGCTGGCGGCTCGCTGACCACGCCGAGGACCGGCGGGTCGGCTGATCGGAAGGCGGTCTAGGCGCCGACCGACTGGGTGGGGACGGTGCCGGTGCCGAGCACGCGGGCCTTGGCCTGGTCGTAGTCCGAGGCCGAGATCTTCCCGGCGTCGCGTAGGTCGGCGAGCTTGCCGAGCTCGTCGGCGACGCCCGGCTGAGACGCGCCGGCGGTGTCGCGGACGTACTGCTGGAAGGCCTGCTCGTTCTTCTGCGCCTGAGCGATCGACCGTCCGGTCATCGAGTTCCCGCGCACGATGAGATAGGTCACGACCCCGATCCAGGGCAGCACGATGAGGAACAGGCACCACAGCGCCTTCGCCCCGCCGCTCAGCTCCGGGTCGCGGAACAGGTCGGTGATGATGCCGATGAGCAGCCAGAACCACGCCACGAGCAGCATGAACCAGAAGATCGACAACAGCACGTCCCACAGCGACATGGCGGGCTCCTCGTCAGGGCCGGGGGCGCGCAGGAGTACGCGCCGTCGGCGGCCAGTCCCAGGGTGAAGCCCGCCGTGCGGGTCCGCCTCACCCGTTCCGGACGACCCGCTGCTGCCGGTCAGGCGCGTTGGTCCGCCGGCTCCAGACCGTCCCAGGACCACTTCGGGGTAACCCGTCCGGGCGGCACCACCGAGTCGGCGTCCTGATACGACATCACCTCGGCGGTCGCCCACTCCATGTACGAGCGCAACGCGGCGCGCAGCTCGACGTCCGTCGGCAGCCCCGCGTCATTCGCCGCCGCGACGAAGCAGCTGACGAAGCGTTCGCTCAGGTCCGGCTCGGCGCCCATCCGCGCGTGCAGCTCAAGCATCGCCGAGTGCCCGCCGTACCGCTGCGAGAAGGTGGCCGGGCCGCCGAGCACCTCGCCCCAGTAGTCGGCCAGGTGCTGGACGTGGTCAGGATCGCCGGGGTGCTCGAACGGGTGCGCCAGCACCGGGTCGGCCAGACAGCGGGCGTGGTGCGCCTCGGCCAACGCCCGCATCGCGGGTGCGCCGCCGGCGTACTCGTAGATGGACGGTCGCGTCACGTCGTCACGGTACGCCGGGAGGTCGGACGGTCGCTTTCGCCGGCTGCACGACCGGAGTCGCACGGTCTGTCCGGGGTTGCGACGAGCCCGGTGCGTCGACTTCTGATGAACCACCTCCCGGTGCGCCGTGTCACTGGTAGGACCAGGGCTATCGGCCCCCGACCGGCGGGGGCCCTTGCATGGAGGCCTCCCCATGGATGCGCCGTACCAGGGCTCGTCAGACGTCCACGTCTTTCCTGCCAACCTCAGCATCCCTGGCGTCGGTGTGCTGCCGATCAATGCCTTCTTGCTGATGGCCGAGGATCCGGTCCTGGTCGACACGGGGATCGGGTTCGACAGCCCTGAGTTCCTCGATGCCGTGTCCTCGATCGTGCCGCTGGACGAGATCAAGTGGGTGTGGCTCACCCACGACGACGCGGACCACACCGGGAGCATCCAGCGGATCATGGAGCTCGCCCCCAACGCCCGACTCGTCACCCACGCGATGAGCGCGCTGCGGATGAGCTCGTGGTGGGACGTCCCGCTGCACCGGGTGCACGCGATCCGCTTCGGCGACGAGCTGCACGTCGGCGACCGCACGCTGACGGCGGTCGCCCCGCCGCTGTTCGACAACCCGATGTCGACCGGACTCCTGGACCAGTCGACCGGCGCCCTGTTCACGGTCGACGCCTTCGGTGCCCTGCTCCCAGAAGCGACGCAGAGGGCGAGCGACGTACCGCCGGAGGCTCTCGCGGGCGGCATGGTCGGCTGGGCCACGAGCGACTCGCCGTGGGCGCACATCACCGACAAGGCGAAGTTCGGCGAAGTGTTGGAGCGGGTCCGCGCGATCGCGCCGAGCCGGATCTTCTCCTCCCACCTGCCCGCGGCCGACGGCTCGTCGATGGACGAGTTCATCAAGATCCTCGAGATGGTCCCGGACGCCGAGCCCTTCGCGCCGCCGAACGCCGAGCAGTTCGGGCACATGATCGAGGCGATGACCGCAGCCCAGCAGGCCGGCGTCGCCGTCCCGGAGCCACGGGTCGAGCTGCCGGCCGACTCGCCGGTCCAGACCTAAGGCGGTTGGGGACGAACTGTTTCGTCGGTGTCCTGCACCGGTCGACTAAAGTTGGTAGTCCGCCGGCGTGGCGCAACTGGCAGCGCACCCGACTTGTAATCGGGCGGTTCGCGGTTCGAGTCCGCGCGTCGGCTCTGATGTTTCCGCAGGTCAGAGGCACAATCGTCGCCTCAGTCGAGTTCTGGATCAAGCCGAATCAGGCTGCCTCTCACTGTTCTCTCACTGATCGCGGGTGATCGCCTGGCCGAAGGCCTCGCCGAGGCAGCGCATCTCGGCGGCGTGGACGTGCGCGCCGACACGCTGGGTCATCACCGGGTCGTGACCGAGCCAGGCCGCGACGACGTGCACCGGATAGCCGAGGGCGAGCATCAGCGAGGCGGCGGTGTGGCGGGCGTCGTGCAGCCGAATGTCGGGCCGGCCCGCGTCCCGGGCACGTCTCCGGAACATATCGGCCGCGCACCCGACCGGTCTCGGCTGACCATGAGCCGATGGGGAGCAAGTCCAGCGCGGCCGGCGCATGCCGGCGTCTGCTGCCTCGTGATGGTTCTGTTCGCTGTTGGCTTGTGTCGAGCTCACGCCACGGGCAAGAGGTCGAACAGGTTGATCCCCGACGCGGTGAGCGGTGTGAAGTCGCAGTCAGCGTTCAGCCGGTGCGGTGGCGTCTTCGCCGGGGTAGGCGGTGGAGTTCCGGGGGGTGCTCTTCGAGGGGCAGCGCCTGCAGCTGACCGACCGGTGCTCAGAATGCGTTCGCGGCCGACTTCCACTCGCGGAGACGCTGCGCAATGAGCTCGGCCCGATCCTCTTCGCTCCCGCCGTCCAGCACTTGGAGGTCTGCCGGGTCGGCTCGAAGGTAGACGCCGGCGGTTCGGGCATTCAACCCGGGATCGCGATCCGAGCGTGTCGTCCAGTACCCGGTGGCGCGGTCGGCGTTCTCGAGCCTGATCTCGCCGGTTCCTTCGAGCTGCGGAGCGTTCGGGTGCCGAGGGCGCTCCCCCTTCCAGAAGTAGAGAATGCCGGCCGGATCCTTGCGCTCCTTCGCAGCCTCGCTCCAGTAGCGGGCCGACAGGGTGCCGTCCTCCTGCCAGGCCCGGCCGTTCACGTTCAGGCCACCGTCGCGGTCCCGTGAGATGCGCAGGAGGCTCACGGCCGACGGTTCATCTTCGCTCCGCATGGTGAGCGAGAGCTGCCACCACAGCCCCTCGACCGGGCCGCGGCGGCCCTCGGTCTCGATCGCCTTGCGGAGCTTCTGGTTGATCGCGCGAACCTCCGCTGGGCTGGTGGCCGGGTCGTAGCGGACAGAGGTCAGCCCGAGCAAGTCACTCGGCAGCTTCGATCCGTTCGCGTGAAGGATGAATGTGCGCCGGATGCCGAGCGCGCCGCCGAACAACCCCGCCTCGAACACCACGTTGTCCCGCGGCGACGCCAGGCCGGACTGGGAGGCATCGGTCGTGGTCCAGTCATCCTGGGCGAAGACGAACGCGGCGAAATCGACCACCTGGGAGAGCTCGACGAGCCGGTCGAGCGTGGACCGCCCTGGGTTGAACGTGGTCATCCAGGGCTCGACGTCGGCGACGTCCTCAAGCCCGCGCGTTAACGCCTGGAGCAGCTTGGCCTGCTTGCCCGACGACCCGAGGAAGATGCGCGGCTTGTTCATGCGCCATCCGGCATGACGGACATGGGAACACGCTACGCCGTGGGCCTGCGGGCGCTCCAGCACCTTCATAGCCGAGCGCCCCGACGCGCAGCGGACACCAGCGATCCCGAGCGCGTCCCTGCGGTCGCCGTCTGGCGACCCCAAGCCACGGGCGAGGTGATCCTGGAACGGGCGGCGCTTCTCGCGGCCGCGTGACCCGCCCGAATCACGGCGGCGCATGGGAGTGGTCCTGAGCCAGCCGGGAGGGGCCCGGCAGATGGCACCGCCCCGTCGTCGACGTGGCGAGTCAGGTGAGCCAAGTGACCGATAGTGGTTCCCCTCTGTGTCAAGACGCTGCTGCGGGGACGGGCGTAGGGTCATTGGCGAGCCCGGGAAGTGACTGCTCCGAAGTGCTGGCCATGGGGATCAGGTCAGCCGCGCTGGATTGAAGAGCCGCCCCCACTTGTCCTCCCGGGCTCCCAGCTGCGCGGTCTGCCCGGTCGTTGACGAGGGCGCGGTAGACGACGTCGGAGATGCGGCGCTTGAGGCAGCGCAGCGCTTCGAGGTGGGTCTTGCCGGCCTCGCGCTTTCGCCGGTAGTAGTCCTGGCCGGGACCGGGCATGCGCACCTGGACGACGGCGGCGATGTGCACGGCGTGGTTGAGCCGGCCCTTGCCGCCGCGGTTGAGCCGGTGCCGGTTGTTGTCCCCGGAGGACACGTCGATGGGTGCGGTGCCGGTGTAGCTGGCGAAGTGGTGACGGCTGGGGAACCGGCGCACGTCGCCGGTCTCGGCGAGGATCCTCGCTGCGTTGATGGGTCCGACCCCGTTGATCTCCAGCAACGTTGTCGGGTGCTCGTCGAGCACCTCGGCGATGCTCTGCTTGAGCTCTTT
>DATBDW010000012.1:0-14888 GCA_036269735.1 Actinomycetes bacterium | reverse complement strand
GGCGTTCCAGGCGGCCATCTGCTCCTGACCCTGCTCGGGAGTGAAGTCCTCCATCGGCGTCGCCGGGCCTCGGTACAGGAAGATGTACTTGCTCATTCCCCACCAGCTCCTCTGGGTGCTGGAGGCACGGTCGCCTCCACCCATGACGACGAGCGGGACGGTCCCGGATCGACACAGATCGACAGCTCAGCCGAGAAGTGCCTCCAGCGCGGCGTCGACGTCGGCCTCGGTCGAGTAGAGATGGAAGGACACCCGCAGCGAACCGGCCCGGCTGGCGGCCCGGATGCCGGCCCGCTCCAGGCGCTCGCTGGCGCCAGGCACGGAGGCCGAGACGATGGCGCTGTCGGCGGGCTCCAGGCCCAGGCCGGCGCGGAACCGGTTGGCGAGGGCGACGTCGTGGTCATGGACCGCCTCGATGCCCACCCGCTCGAGCAGCTCGAGCGCGGGCGCCGTCCCCACCCAGCTGAACCAGGCCGGCGACACGTCGAACCGGCGGGCGTCCTCGGCCAGCCGCAGCGGCGGCCCGTAGTAGGACGAGTGCACGTCGGCACCGGCGTACCACCCGGCGCTCAGCGGCCGCAGCCGCTCCTGGAGCCGGTCCCCGACGGTGAGGAAGGCCGTGCCGCGCGGCGACAACAGCCACTTGTACCCACCGCACGCCAGCGCGTCGACCTGGCTCGCGTCCACCGGCAGCCACCCGACCGCCTGGGTGGCGTCCGCGACCACCAGGGCGTCCACCGCGCGGGCCGCAGCGATCACGTCGTCGTAGGGGAGCACCTCGCCCGTTGCGGACTGCACGACCCCGAAGGCGACCAGCGCCGTCCCCGGCGTGATGGCCCCGATCAGCTGCGCCGTCGGCACCGTCACCACCTCGACCCCGCGGTCCGCGTGCACCATCCAGGGGAACAGGTTCGACGTGAACTCGACCTCGGGCACCACGACCCGGGCGCCATCAGGCAATGCTGCGGCGACCAGACCCGTCAGCTCGGACACCGTCCCGCCGACCGCGACCCGCGAGACCGGGACGCCGACGAGCCGGGCGAAGCTCGCCCGGGCCTGGCTGGTGGACTCGTCCCAGGGCTCCCAGCTCGCGCTGCCGTGCCGCCAGATCTCGAGTGCCTCCTGGACCGCCTGGACCGCCGGCCGCGGTGGCAGACCGTAGCTGGCGGTGTTGAGCCAGCCCGGCTGGGGGTCGAAGAGGGCCTGCGCGGCGGCGAGGTCGAGGTGCGGCACGCCCGCCATCCTGCCCCGGGGCTCAGCGGAACTCCGCGACCACCCTGCCGAGCCGCTCGAGGGCCGCCGGGTCGGCGAGATCGGGGAGCCGGACCATCACCTCGGTGACTCCCGCTTCGGCGAGCTCCCGGAACCGGCCGACGTGGTCGGCGACGGTGCCGGCGTTGACCGACGCGGCGAACTGCTCAGCGGTACGGCGACGGGGGCGCCGGGCCCGGACCAGCTCGGCCACGTGCCGGTCGTCGTCGCCGACGAGGACGGTGGACAGGTGGGTGAGCCCGACCACGCCCGGATCGCGACCCGCCTCGACGCAGTGCGCGCGCAGCACAGCGGCCTTGCGCCGGACGGTGGCCAGCGGACCCATGACGTTGGCGGCGTCGGCGTACCTCGCGGCCAGGCGCAGCGTGCGTGCCTCGCCACCGCCGCCCACGAGCAACGGCACGTGTTCCTGCAAGGGCCGCGGATAGCAGAGGGTTTCGGGGACCTCGAGGACCTGCCCGTGGAACGGCGGGCTGCCCGGCCCCCACAGCACCGGAAGCAGCTGCAAGGCGTCCTCGAGCAGGGCGTAGCGCGCCGGGACGTCGGGGAACGGGATGCCGAGCGCCCGGTTCTCCTCGGCGAACCAGCCGAGTCCCAGGCCGCACACCGCGCGGCCACCGCTGAGCACGTCGAGTGTCGCCACGACCTTCCCGAGATGGGCAACGTGGCGCAACATCACCCCGGTGACCAGCGTGCCCAGCCGGACCCGGTCGGTGCAGGCGGCGAGGAAGGCAAGCGTCGTCCAGCTCTCGAGCATGTCGTCCCAGGCCCGGCCCACCTGCGGGATCTGCCGGAGGTGGTCCATCAGGTAGATGCCGTCCAGGCCGGCGGCCTCGACGCCGGCGGCCACCTGCCGCAGCCACTCCCGGGTCGCCGGGGCTCCGCCGGGTGCGGCGTACTCCGAGAGGTGCAGCGCGAACCGCAGCCCCGTCGGCTGCTCACGCTGGCGGGCGGCCGCGGGCGCCGACGCCGCGAACGGGGCGGCGACCACCCGGACCGGCTCGGCGGCAGCCGCGGCCACCACCCGGTCGAAGCCCTCCGCGGGCAGGCCGTCGCGGACTGCCGGCCAGGCCCGCAGCTGGCCCGCCAGCACGTCGACCGGGATCCGCTTGTCGCGGGCCCGGTTGCGAGCACGGCACACGGCGGCCCGGGTGTCGAAGGCCACCGCGACGCACGGGAGTCCGGACGTGCGGGCGAGATCACGCCAGGCGGCGCGGCGCTCGGCGTCCAGCCCGAGGGTGTCGACGACCGTGGTCAGCCGGCGCCCGGCCCGGAGCGCGACGATCTGGTCGAGGAGGACGAACGCGTCCGCGCTGGCGGTGACGTCGTCCTCCCCCGCGCCGACGAGCGCGCGGAGCCCGTCGCTGGACACGACGGCGTCGGGCGGGAAGTGCGCCGCGGCCCAGGTGGTCTTGCCGGCGCCCCCGGGACCGACCAGCACGACGAGGCACGGTGCCGGCAGCACGACCGGGTCCGTCACGGGCGGGTCACCCGGCCGGGTCCTCGATCCGGGTGCCGATCTCGGGGCCGGTCTCGATGGTCCGGCCCACCGTGCACAACCGGTTGTGCGACCGGCGTACCGCTTCAGGGAGGACCTCGCGGGCGGCGTCCCCGGCGGGGCCCTCGGGGAACGCGACCCGGAAGGTGACGACCAGGTCCTGCAGCCGGTTGCCGAGCTCGTCGCGGACCTTGGTGGCGTCCACGCGGACCTCGAACGACGTGGGCTCGGCGCGCCGGGACGTCAGGACGTCGACGTCGATCGCGGTACAGCTGGCCAGGGCGGCAAGCAGCAGCTCGCTCGGCGAGAAGCCCTCGTCGCTGCCGTTCCCCACGACCAACGTGCCGCCGCGCACGTTGCGCGCGGTCATGACGCCTCCGTCGGACCTCGTGACGCTCATCGTGCGGTGCGCGGTGTCGGCCATGGCCGCGAGATTGCCAGACCGGGCCCGCCGGCGCGACCCGGGTGGGCTCGCCTCAGCGGCCAGAGCGGCCCACCTGGATACGCTGCGGTGGTGCCCATGATCACCACGGGAGCGCTCACCAAGCGGTACGGCGAGCGGGTGACCGCCCTGTCCGACCTCACCGTGGACTTCCCCGCCGGCGTCACCGGCCTCGTCGGCGCGAACGGTGCCGGCAAGTCGACGCTGATCAAGATCCTGCTGGGTCTGCTGCCGGCGACATCGGGAACGGCAAGCGTCCTCGACCTCGACGTGCGCACCGAGGGGCGGGCGATCCGGGAGCTCGTCGGCTACATGCCGGAGCACGACTGCCTCCCCCCGGACGTGACCGCCACCGAGCTCGTCGTCCACCTGGCCAAGATGTCCGGGCTCCCCACGACCGCGGCGCGCGAGCGGGCTGCCGACACCCTGCGCCACGTCGGGCTCTACGAGGAGCGGTACCGCGCGGTGGGTGGCTACTCCACCGGGATGCGCCAGCGGGTGAAGCTCGCGCAGGCCCTCGTCCACGACCCGAGACTCGTGCTGCTCGACGAGCCGACCAACGGGCTGGACCCGGCCGGACGCGACGACATGCTCGCGCTGATCCGGCGGATCGGCACGGCGTTCGGCATCTCGGTCGTGGTGACCTCGCACCTGATGGGCGAGCTGGAACGGGTCTGCGACCACGTGGTGGTCATCGACGGCGGCCGGCTGATGCGTTCGGCTGCGACCGCCGAGATGACCGGGCGGACCGAGCAGCTGACCCTCGAGGTCAGCGAACGGTCCGACGAGGTGGCCGCCCGGCTGGTCGCGGCCGGGGTGTCGGTGCGACCGGTCGGCAGCCTGCTCGAGCTCGCGCCGGTCTCGGACGAGACCTACGACCTGGTCCGCGACGTCGTGGCGGACCTCGACGCCGGGCTGGTCCGCCTGGCCCGGGGCCGCCACCACATGCTCGACCTCTTCCGGGACGGTGCCTCATGAGCTCCACAGGCGGGCCGGGCGGGCCGCCGGCCGGGGCGATCCACGACATCGGCTACCGGCACTACGCCGGCCCGCGACTCGGTCTGGGTGCCATCCGGCAGTCGCTCGCCGTGCACAGCCTGCGGGGCAACTTCGGCCTGGGCCGCACCGCCCGGTCCAAGGTGATGCCCGGCCTGTTGCTCGTCATCATGATGCTGCCGGCCCTGGTGATCGCGGCGATTGTGGCGCTGACGGACGCCGACAAGCTCCCGGTGCGCTACCCGGCGTACGCCATCAACCTGCAGGTCGTCGTCACGGTCTTCCTTGCCGCGCAGTCACCCCAGAGCGTGTCGCGCGACCTGCGGTTCAACGTCATCTCGCTGTACTTCTCGCGGCCACTGACCCGGCGCGCGTACGTCGACGCCAAGCTCGCTGCGATGTCCGGCGCCGTGTTCGTGCTGACGGCGCTGCCGCTGCTGCTGCTGTTCGGCGGGGCGATGCTCGCCGGGATGCCGCTCTGGTCGAACCTGCGCGGGCTGGGCGTGGGACTGGTCGGGGCCGCGGTGCTCGCGGTCGTGCTCGCCTCGATCGGGCTGACGGTGGCTGCCTTCACGCCCCGCCGGGGCATCGGGGTCGCGGCCATCGTCGCGGCGCTGCTGATCCTGGCCGCTGTCGCCGGGATCGTCCAGGGGATCGCCCGCGACCAGGGCAGCCGCGCCGGCGCCGGCTGGGCCGGGCTGATGTCGCCGTACTCCCTCGTCGACGGCGTGCGGATCTGGCTGTTCGGTGGGCCGTCGGCCACGGTCGCCGGGCCACCGGGCCACGCCGGGGGCCCCGTCTTCGCCCTCGTCACGCTGGCGCTCGTCGCGGGCTGCTACGCGCTCCTCCTGGTGCGCTACCGGCGGGTGACGGTCTCGTGAGCACCATCGAGGTGGTGGCCGCGTCGCGGTGGTTCGGCGACGTCGTCGCCCTCAACGACGTCTCGATGCGGATCGGGCCCGGCGTCACCGGGCTCCTCGGGCCCAACGGCGCAGGCAAGTCCACCCTGATCGCGATGATGGCCGGGTTCCTCGCACCGTCGAGCGGCTCCGTCGTCCTGGACGGCTCGCCGGTCTGGCGCCGCGAGGAGGTCTACCGCCAGATCGGGGTGGTGCCGGAGACCGAGGCGGCGTACGACGTCGTCACCGGCTGGACGTTCGTGCTGGCGATGGCTCGCCTGCAGCGGCTGCCCGACCCTGCCGCCGCGGCGCGCCGGGCCCTGGAGCTGGTGGAGATGTCGGACGCGGCCGACCGAGAGATCGGCACGTACTCGAAGGGCATGAAGCAGCGGGTCAAGATGGCGTCCGCGCTGGTCCACGATCCGGCGGTCCTGCTCCTCGACGAGCCGTTCAACGGGATGGACCCGCGGCAGCGGCTGCACCTGATGCGGCTGCTGACCGACATGGGTGAGGCGGGTCGCACCGTCCTGTTCTCGTCGCACATCCTCGAAGAGGTCGAGGAGATCGCGGGAACCATCGAGGTCGTTGTCGCGGGCCGGCACGCGGCGTCCGGCGACTTCCGCCAGATCCGCCGGCTGATGACCGAGCGTCCGCACCAGTTCACGGTCACCTCGAGCGACGACCGGGCCCTGGCCGCAGCGGTGGTGGCCGACGGCGTGGCCTCGGCCGTCGAGCTGGGCGAGGTGCTGCGCGTGCAGGCCGCGGACCACGGCCGGTTCGTGCACGTCCTGCCCGTCGTCGCCCGCCAGCACGGCATCCGGCTCTTCGAGGTCGCGCCGGCCGACGAGTCCCTGGAGAGCGTGTTCGCCTACCTCGTCGGACGGCCAGGGGGTGCCCGGTGAACCCGACCATCGGGATGCTCACCGTGCGGACGCTGCTCGGCCGGCGCCGGGCCTGGTTGCTGGCGGCGCTGCCGGCGGTCCTGCTGGTCCTCACGGTCATCCTCCGGCTCACCGTGGACGAGAGCGGCCGCTCGGACGCCGCCCCACACATCCTCGGCGTCCTCGGGCTCGCCACCGTGATCCCGCTCCTGGGGCTGATCGCCGGGACGGGAGCCATCGGCGGGGAGATCGACGACGGCTCGATCATCTACCTGCTGGCCAAGCCGGTGAGCCGGCACAGCATCGTGGTGACGAAGCTGGCCGTCGCCGCCGCGCTGGTGAGCGGCCTGGGCGCACTGCCCGTGCTGGTGGCCGGCTGGATCCTCGTCGGTGGCCAGGACAACCTCGCGGTCGGCTACGCCCTCGGCGCGCTGGTTGCGGGGATCACCTACTGCGCCGGCTTCCTCCTGCTCGCCGTGGTGACCCGCAACGCGGTGGTCATCGGCCTGATCTACGCGCTGGTCTGGGAGACCGCGATCGGCAGCATCGTTCCCGGCGCACAGACCTTGAGCATCCAGCAGTGGTCGTTGGCCCTGACCCGCATCGTCGTCGGCGATGCTGCTGACGCCCTCGACGTCACGGCGGCGGTTCGCCCGCAGGTGGCGCTCCCGTTGCTGCTGGTCGTCGTGGTCGGGTCGACGGCGTACGCCGGTCACCGCCTCCGGTCGCTGCGCGTGACCTCGGCCGAGTAGCCCTCAGGACGCGCGCCCGACCACCTGCTGGCAGAGCGCCTCCAGTGCGTCCCTGACGGGGCCGGACGGCAGCGGTGCGATCGCCTCCCGGGCGGCTTCCGCCCACCGGAGGACCTCCCCCTGGGCCGCCGCCATCGCGGGGTGTGCGCGGAGCAGTCGAAGGGCGTCGGCGTGGTCGGAGTCGTCCTGCAGGTCGCTGTCGAGCAGCGTGAGCAGCCGGGCGTCCTGCGGTCGGGCGTCCCGCCGCAGCATCAGCACAGGCAAGGTCGGAACGCCCTCGCGCAGGTCGGTGCCCGGCGTCTTGCCGCTCTCGGCGCTGTCGCTGAGCACGTCGAGCAGGTCGTCGGAGAGCTGGAAGGCGACGCCGAACCGCTCGCCGAACCGGGTCATCACGTCGACGGTCGAGTCGTCACAACCGGCCACCATTGCGCCGAACCGCGCCGACGTCGCGATCAGCGAGCCGGTCTTGTCCGCGAGGACCGACAGGTAGTGCTCCACTGGGTCGGCGGCCGGGGCCGGCCCGACGGTCTCG
Source organism: Actinomycetes bacterium (assembly GCA_036269735.1). Classification (GTDB taxonomy): domain Bacteria; phylum Actinomycetota; class Actinomycetes; order JACCUZ01; family JACCUZ01; genus DATBDW01. The sequence goes on along the minus strand of DATBDW010000012.1, from coordinate 7,616 downwards.
CGGATCTGGCCGGTGACCAGACGTTCGAAGGTACGCGCCTGCAGGCGGACGGCCTCGGGGCCGAGATCGGCGAGGATGTCGGACGCGCGGGCGAAGAGGAAGTCGCCCGTCAGGATCGCCACCGTGTTGTCCCAGCGGGCGTTGGCACTGGAGGCACCGCGGCGCAGCGCGGCCTGGTCCATCACGTCGTCGTGGTAGAGCGTGGCGAGGTGGGTCAGCTCCACCACCACGGCGGCCGGCACGACTCCGGGGGCGGACGCGTCACCGAGCTGCGCGGCCAGCAGGACGAGCATCGGCCGGTACCGCTTGCCGCCGGCGTCCACGAGGTGGGTCGAGGTCTCGGTGATGAACGGGTAGTCGCTCTTCACGGCATCGTGCAGAGCCGCCTCGACCCGAGCCAGGCCCTGGCGCAGCGACTCCTCGAGGGATGGGTCGGCCGTCGGCACGGCGACGCGGTCCACGGCCCGGAACCTACCTGATGAACTGGGACGCGTTGCCCGCGAGTTCGAGGACCTGCGACGGCCAGACGCCGAGCAGGAGCGTGACTCCCGCGGACAGAGCGATCGTCAGGGTCGTCAGGGGACTGGGGACCGCGACGGTCGGACCGTCGGGTGCTGGCGCCGAGAAGAACATCAGCACGACGACGCGGAAGTAGAAGAAGACGGCGATCGCGCTGGCCACGACCCCGATGACGACCAGCCAGCCGGCGTCGGCGGTCCAGGCGGCGCGGAACACCGCGAACTTGGCCGTGAAGCCGCTCGTCAGGGGGATCCCCGCGAACGCGGCGAGGAAGAAGGTGAACACGACGGCCGTCAGCGGGGAGCGCCGAGCCAGCCCGGCCCATTGCGAGAGGTGAGTCGCCTCTCCGGCCGAGTCCCGCACCACCGTCACCACTGCGAAGGCGCCGATGGTCGAGAACCCGTAGGCGAGCAGGTAGAAGAGGACCGAGGAGACGCCGAGGACCTCGCCGTCACTGGTCACCGAGTCGGTCGCGACAAGGCCCACCAGGACGAAGCCGGCGTGCGCGATCGAGGAGTACGCCAGCATCCGCTTGACGTCGGTCTGGGTGAGCGCGACGACCGAGCCGACCAGCATCGTCAGGATGGCCACCACCCACAGGACCGGCTGCCACTCCCAGACCATGCCGCCGACACCGACGTAGAAGAAGCGCAGCAGCGCCCCGAAGGCGGCCACCTTGGTGCAGGCCGCCATCAGCCCGGTGATCGGAGTGGGCGCGCCCTGGTAGACGTCCGGGGTCCACGAGTGGAACGGCACCGCGCCGATCTTGAACAGCAGGCCGACCGCGACCAGGCCGGTCCCGATGACCAGCAGGGTCTCGTCGCCGGTGTTCGCGCTGACGGCGTCGGCGATGCCGGACAGGCGCACCGTGCCGGCGTACCCGTAGAGCAGCGCCACGCCGTACAGGAAGAACGCGGAGGAGAACGAGCCGAGGAGGAAGTACTTCAGCGACGCCTCCTGGCTGAGCAGACGGCGGCGGCGAGCCAGCCCGCACAACAGGTACAGCGGGAGCGAGAGCACCTCGAGGGCCACGAACATGGTCAGCAGGTCGTTGGCTGCCGGGAAGAGGAGCATGCCGCCGACGGCGAACATCAGCAGCGGGAAGACCTCGGTCTGGGTGACGCCGGTTGCGGTCAGCAGCCGCTCGTGCTGGGAGCCCGGCAGCGACGACCCGGCCGGGGCGAAGGGGCCACCGGTGTCCAGGGAGCGCTCGGCGGTGACCAGGACCCCGGGGATGGCGAGCAGCAGGATGGTGCCCTGGAGGAACAGGGCCGGCCCGTCGACCGCGACGGACCCCTCCGCGGCGACCAGGTTGTCTCCCGCGAGCGACACGACGGACACGAACGCGCCCACCAGACCGATCAGGGCGATGCCGAGCTGGGCCTGGTGCCGCCAGGCGCGCCCCATGAAGGCCTCGACGAGGACGCCGACCAGCGCCGCCCCCAGGACGATGAGGATCGGCAGCAGCTTGCTGTACTCGATCGACGGGGTGTGGAAGGTGGTTGCCTGGTGCACGGCGGCAACGCTGTGCGGGCTCACTTGGCGGTCCCTCCCACGGGCGTCCCGACAGCGGGCGTCAAGGGCTTGGGGTCGGTCACGCCGACCTGGTGCATGGTGCGGGCGACGGCCGGGTTGATGACGTCCAGCAACGGCTTCGGGTAGAAGCCGAGCGCGATGATGACCGCGATCAGCGGCGCGACGACCCAGACCTCGCGGGTGTTGAGGTCGGCCAGCTTGGCGGTGTGCTCGTTGGGCTCACCGGTCATGGTGCGCTGGTACATCAGCAGGATGTAGACCGAGGCCAGGATGATCCCGAGGGTCGCGATCACCGCGGCGGCCTCGTAGCGCGTGAACGTCCCGACGAGGACGAGGAACTCGCTGACGAAGGTGGACAGCCCCGGCAGCGCGAGGCTGGACAGACCGGCGACCAGGAACGTCCCAGCCAGGATCGGTGCCACCCGCTGGACCCCGCCGAAGTCCGAGATGAGCCGGGAGCCGCGCCGGCTGATCAGGAACCCGGCGATGAGGAACAGGGCGGCCGTCGAGAAGCCGTGGTTGACCATGTAGAGGGTCGAGCCGCTCTGCGCCTGCGTGGTCATCGCGAAGATGCCCAGCACGATGAAACCGAAGTGGCTGATCGAGGTATAGGCGATCAGCCGCTTGAGATCGGTCTGCCCGATGGCCAGCAGCGCGCCGTAGATGACGCCGATGACGGCGAGCGTGATCACGACCGGCGCGGCCCACTTGGAGGCGTCCGGGAACAGCGGCAGGCAGAACCGGATCATGCCGAAGGTGCCGACCTTGTCCATGACTCCGACGAGCAGCACGGCACCGCTGGGGGGCGACTCGGCCGCGGCGTCGGGCAGCCAGGTGTGCACCGGCCAGAGCGGTGCCTTGATGGCGAAGGCGACGAAGAACCCGATGAACAGCAACCGCTCGGTGTCGGTGCCCATGTGGAGCCCGACGAGGTTGTGGAAGAGGAAGGCCTGCGGCCCGCCGTCGGAGACGACATAGAGACCGATGACCGCGGCAAGCATGAGCAGGCCACCGGCAAGGCTGTAGAGCAGGAACTTCACCGCGGCGTACGAGCGCTGCGGACCGCCGTACGACCCGATGATGAAGTACATCGGGACGAGCATCCCCTCGAAGAGGACGTAGAACAGGAACACGTCGGTCGCGGCGAACACGCCGATCATGAACGTCTCGAGAAGGAGCAGCAGAGCGACGTACCCCTTGACACTGCGGCGTCCGACCTCGACCTCGTGCCACGACGCGAGGATGCAGACAGGGGTGAGCACGGTGGCCAGTGCGATGAGGACCAGGGCGATGCCGTCGACGCCCAGCGCGTAGCTGACACCGAACTGCGGGATCCACTGGTAGGTCTCGGTGAACTGGAACGCCGAGCTGCTGTTCTTGTCGAAGTCCAGCGCGATCGCGACGGTCATGCCGAGCGGCACGAGCGACACGACGAGGGCGACCTGCTTGGCGAGCAGGTCGCGACCGGAAGGCAGCGCGGCGACAGCGGCCGCCCCGACGAGCGGGACGACGGCGAGGACGGTCAGCCAGGGGAAGTCGGACACGTCAGAGCCTCACCAGCAGCATGGCGCCGACCACCAGGGCGGCGCCCGCGAACATCGACAGTGCGTAGGTACGGACGAACCCGGTCTGCAACCGGCGGAGCCGTCCCGAGGTACCACCGACCAGTGCGGCCAGGCCGTTGACGGCCCCGTCCACTCCGCGGTTGTCGACGTAGACCAGCGAGCGGGTCAGGTACTGCCCCGGGCGCATGAACACCGCCTCGTTGAACACGTCCTGGTAGAGGTCCTTGCGGGCGGCCCGGGTGAGCACCGACCCGGCCGGGGCGACGACCGGGACCGACTCGCGCAGGTAGCGAAGGTAGGCCAGCGCGATGCCGCCGGCGACCAGGACCAGCGTGAGGACGGTCAGGACGGTGGTGTTGATGACCGGGTTGTCGTCCGAGCCGCGGCCGACCACCGGCTCGAGCCAGTCCTGGATCGCCCCCGTGGGACCGAGCAGCAGGCCGAGGAACGCCGACCCGACGGCCAGGACCATCAGCGGCACGGTCATCACCAGCTTCGACTCGTGCGGGTGCACGTCGTCGGTCCAGCGGCGCTCGCCGTGGAAGGTCATGAAGAACAGCCGGGTCATGTAGAACGCGGTGATGCCGGCTCCGACCAGGGCGGCGAGACCGAAGACCCAGGGCCGCCATCCGTCGCCGATGAACGCCGACTCGATGATCTTGTCCTTGCTCCAGAACCCGGAGAACGGCGGTACGCCGAGGATGGCAAGCCAGCCGAGTCCGAAGGTCACCCAGGTCACCTTCATGACCGCGGACAGCCCGCCGAACCTGCGCATGTCCACCTGGTCGTTCATGCCGTGCATGACCGAGCCGGCGCCGAGGAACATCCCAGCCTTGAAGAAGCCGTGGGTCAGCAGGTGGAAGATGGCGAACGCGTAGCCGACCGGGCCCAGACCGGCAGCCAGCATCATGTAGCCGATCTGGCTCATGGTCGACGCCGCCAGCGCCTTCTTGATGTCGTCCTTGGCGGTGCCGATGATGGCTCCGAAGAGCAGCGTCACGGCGCCGACGATGACGACCACCAGCTGGGCGTTCGGCGCGCCGTTGAAGATCGGCGCGGAGCGCACGATGAGGTAGACGCCGGCGGTGACCATGGTGGCCGCGTGGATGAGCGCTGACACCGGCGTCGGGCCGGCCATGGCGTCCCCGAGCCAGGACTGCAGCGGGAACTGCGCCGACTTGCCGCAGGCCGCGAGCAGCAGCATCAGGCCGATCGCCGTGAGGACGCCCTCGCTGGCCCCGTCGGCCGCGCCGAACACCTGGTCGAAGCTCACACCGCCGAACTGCGCGAACATGATCATGATCGCGACAGACAGGCCGAAGTCGCCGACCCGGTTCACGATGAACGCCTTCTTGGCGGCCGCGGCGTAGGTCGGGTTGAAGCTCCAGAAGCCGATCAGCAGGTACGACGCCAGCCCGACGCCCTCCCACCCGACATAGAGCACCAGGTAGCTGTTCGCGAGAACCAGCAGCAGCATCGCCGCGACGAAGAGGTTGAGATAGCCGAAGAACCGGCGGCGGTCCCGATCATGCTCCATGTAGCCGATCGAGTAGATGTGGATCAGCCCACCGACGAACGTGATGAGCAGGACGAAGCACATCGAGAGCTGGTCGAGCTGGAGACCGACGTCGACCTTGAGGGAGCCGGCCGGGATCCAGGTGTAGAGGTGCTGGCTGACCGTCCGGTTCCCCGAGTCCCGCCCGAGCAGGGCGATGAACTGCAGCAGTGCGACCACGAACGCTGCGATCGGCGTCGCGGCACCGAGCAGGTGGCCCCACCGGTCGCTCCGCCGCCCGCCCAGGAGCAGAACAGCTGCGCCGAACAACGGCAGGGCGATGAGCAACCAGCCCAGCGAGAGCACGCCGTCCGGAGACGTCGACGTGGCCGCGGAGGCCAGCGCATGCGTGACGTGCGTCGTCATCGGGGGCGGCCTCTCAGTACTTCAGCAGGTTGGCGCCGTCGACCGAGGCCGACCGGCGGGTGCGGAAGATGGTCACGATGATGGCCAGCCCGACGACCACCTCGGCAGCGGCGACGACCATCACGAAGAACGCGATGACCTGTCCGTCGAGGCTCCCCTTCATCCGGGCGAAGGTCACGAACGCCAGGTTCGTGGCGTTGAGCATGAGCTCGACGCACATGAAGACCACGATCGCGTTGCGACGCAGCAGCACGCCTGCGGCGCCGATCGAGAACAGGACCGCCGACAGGTAGACGTAGTTCATCGGGTTCACAGGTCGTCGTCCTCCTCGCGCACCGCGAGCTCACGCTCGGGGCCGGGGATGTGCCGCACGTCGCCACGAGCAATGAGGACCCGCGACACGGAGACGTCGGCCGGCGTCCCGTCGGGGAGCAGGGCCGGCGTGTCGACGGCGTTGTGCCGGGCGTAGACGCCCGGCCCGGGAAGCGGTGCGGGATGCTGCCCGCCACGGAATCGCTGCCGCGACAGCTCGGCCTGGGTCATGCGGGGCTCTACTCGTTCGCGGTGGGCGAGGATCATCGCGCCCATCGCGGCCACGATCAGCAGCGCGCTGGTGACCTCGAAGGCGAAGACGTAGCGCGAGAAGATGAGATCGGCCAGCCCCTGCACGTTGCCGTCGTGGTTCGCCTGGTCCAGCCCCTCGTTCGTCACCGTCGCGTCCCCGAGGCCGAACACGAGCAGCCCGCCGAAGCCCACGGCAGCGACCAGGGCCGCGACCCGCTGGCCACGCAGCGTCTCCACGAGGGAGTCGGCCGAGTCGACGCCCACGAGCATGAGGACGAACAGGAACAGCATCATCACCGCGCCGGTGTAGACCACCACCTGCACGACTCCCAGGAACGGCGCGTCCTGGGCGAGGTACAGGATCGCCAGGCAGAGCATGGTGGCGGCCAGCAGGAGCGCCGAGTGCACGGCCTTCTTGGAGAAGAGGACGCCCACGGCCGCGAGCACGGCGATCGGGGCGAGGATCCAGAACGTGACGGCTTCACCGGTGCCGGTGGACGTGTCCGTGGCGGCGGCGAGAACCGCGGCAGTGGTCACGCCGGGTCCTCGGCACGAGCGGCGGCGCCGTCCCGGTCGGCGGCGTACTCCTCCTGCGCGGCCGTGGCCTGGCCCACCCGTCCGAGGTAGTAGTCGGTCTCGTCCATCCCCTCGACCATCGGGTGCGGTGCCGCGACCATCCCGGCGAGCATGGGGGCGAGGAGGTCCTGCTTCTCGTAGATGAGCTTGGCCCGGGTGTCGTCGGCCAGCTCGTACTCGTTCGTCATCGTCAGCGCCCGGGTCGGGCAGGCCTCGATGCACAAGCCGCAGAAGATGCAGCGGAGGTAGTTGATCTGGTAGACGCGGCCGTAGCGCTCCCCCGGCGAGTACCGCTCGGCCACGGCGTTGTCGGCGCCCTCGACGTAGATCGCGTCGGCGGGGCACGCCCACGCGCACAGCTCGCAGCCGATGCACTTCTCGAGCCCGTCCGGGTAGCGGTTGAGGACGTGGCGCCCGTGGAACCGCGGTTCGGTCGGCTTCTTCTCGTCCGGGTACTGCTCGGTGACGACCTTCTTGAACATGGTGCGGAAGGTCACGCCGAAGCCCTTGAGCTGGGTCCGGAAGTCGGTCACTGCTCGTCCCTTCCGTCCTCGGCTGAGCCCTGCGTGATGGCCGCCATCGCGGGGGCCTGCTGACCGGGCATCGGCGGAACCGGGTGACCGCCCGCCATGGGGTCCCACCCGGCCTCGACCTCGGGCAGCTCGGTCGGCTCACGGCGAGCCGCCACCAGGTCCCAGATGAAGGTGAGCACGATCAGCGCCACGGCGATCGCGCCACCGTAGAGAAGGACTTCTCGGGTGTCGAACGTGTAGCGCTGGTTGAGCGCGCGCACGGTGGCCACGAGGAGGAGCCAGCCGATGGCGACCGGGATGAGGACCTTCCAGCCCAGCCGCATGAACTGGTCGTAGCGCAGTCGCGGGAGCGTGCCACGCAGCCAGATGAACACGAAGATGAACAGCAGCACCTTGACCACG
>DATBDW010000011.1:0-1962 GCA_036269735.1 Actinomycetes bacterium | reverse complement strand
GCCGAGTCGCTCGTAGTAGCGCAACGCCGAGGGCGCGAAACCGCTCCGGTCGGCCACCTGGCCCACCGTCAGCGTCTCCGCCGCTCCCACCATCTCGCGGGCTCCGTTCGAGCAGTCCTTGACTTGAAGTCAACTTCACCTTCCATGATGCCCGAGACGGATGCCAGAACCAAGGGAGAGCAGCACCATGCCAGTAGCACTGATCACCGGCGCATCGCGGGGCCTCGGCCGTGCGCTTGCGCGAGACCTCTCCGCCGACGGCTGGTCGCTCGTGCTCGACGCCCGCGGCGCAGAGCGGCTGACCGGGGCGGTCACCGGGATGGACCCGGCCCGGACCCGAGCCCTGGCGGGTGACGTGACCGACCATCAGCACCGGGTCGAGCTGGTAGCCGCCGCCTGGGACCTCGGCGGCCTCGACATGCTGGTGAACAACGCCAGCCATCTCGGGCCCAGCCCGATGCCGCGGCTCGCCGACTACCCGACCGTCGACCTGGCTCGTGTCCTCGAGGTGGACGTGGTCGCCCCGCACGCCCTGCTGCGCGAGGCGCTCCCGCTGCTTCGCCGCACCGGCGGCACCGTCGTGGACATCAGCTCGGACGCCGCCGTGGAGGCCTACGAGGGCTGGGGCGGCTACGGAGCGGCCAAGGCCGCGCTGGACCACCTTTCGGCCGTGCTCGCCGCCGAGGAGCCCGACCTCCGTGTGTACGCCGTGGATCCCGGGGACATGCGCACCGCGATGCACCAGGCGGCCTTCCCCGGCGAGGACATCTCCGACCGGCCCGAGCCGGAGACGGTGGTCCCGGCGCTGCGGGCGCTGCTGGACCGGCGCCCGCCGAGCGGCCGGTACCGGGCGGCCGACGTGGTCGCAGGGGCGCTGCGGTGACCGCTGAGGCGCTCTTCGCGGGTCCGGTGCGGTACGCCGCGGAGCCGCCCGAGGCGCGTGGGCTGGCCCGTGACCAGGTGCGACTGTTGGTGGCCCGCCCCGGGACGGTCGAGCACACCCGGTTCTGCGACCTGCCGGCGTCCCTGAGACCCGGCGACCTCGTCGTGGTCAACACCTCGGCGACCCTGGCCGCGGCGGTGGACGGTCATCGGGCCGGTGCGCCGGTGACCGTGCACTTCTCCGCCGCGCTGCCCGACGGGACCTGGGCGGTCGAGCTGCGGCCGGGCCGGCGGGCCGACGGACCCGTCGAGGGCGTCCGGCCGGGCGACGTCGTGGAGCTGGCCGGCGGGCGGATTGTCGTGGCCTCGGCGTACCCGGACGAGACCGTGCGCGACAGCCGTCTGTGGCGGGTGCGGACTCTCATCCCTGCGCCGGTGCCCTCGTACCTGCGACGACACGGCCGCCCGATCGCCTACAGCTATGTGCCCGACGACTGGCCGCTGGAGAGCTACCAGACGGTCTTCGCGGTCGACGAGGGCAGTGCGGAGATGCCCAGCGCGGGCCGGCCGTTCACCGACCGGATGGTCACCGCTCTGGTGACCGCTGGGGTGGTGCTGGCACCGGTGACGCTGCACGCCGGGGTCTCGTCAGCCGAGGCCGGCGAGCCGCCGTTCCCCGAGCCGTACCAGGTCTCGGCGCAGACCGCACGGCTCGTCGAGCACACCAAGGTCCACGGCGGCCGGGTCGTGGCGGTAGGCACTACCGTGACCCGGGCCCTGGAGACGGTTGCTGACGAGGACGGCCGGGTCGGCCCGGGATCGGGCTGGACCGACCTCGTCCTGGGACCCGACCGACCGGCCCGGGTGGTCGACGGGCTGGTGACCGGCTGGCACGACGCCGGCGCGTCGCACCTGCTCCTGCTGGAGGCCGTGGCCGGTCGCGAGCTCGTGGCGTCGGCATACGCCGAAGCGCAGGCCGAGGGATACCTCTGGCACGAGCTCGGTGACGCGGCCCTGCTGCTCCCGTGACGGGGGCTAGGTCGTGGGCTGACTGATGTTGACCATCCATGCGGTGCCGAA
>DATBDW010000010.1:0-1513 GCA_036269735.1 Actinomycetes bacterium | reverse complement strand
CGAGTCGGCCGGGGCGCCCGGCGCGGTGGCGCAGATGACCTACGCACCGGAACGCCGCGGCGCCGACCGGTTGCCCGCGCTGCTGGGCGATCACGGCATCCTGCCCGCCCTGGGGCACACCGACTGCGACGCCGCGACGGCATGGTCGTCGCTGCGGTGCGCCCTCGATGCCGCGCCACGCGGCGGACGACCGCTGGTCACGCACGTCTTCAACGGCATGCCGCCGTTGCACCACCGGGCTCCCGGCCCGATAGCCGCCTGCCTGGCGCAGGCCGGCCGGGGCGAAGCGGTGCTCGAGGTCATCGGCGACGGCGTGCACCTCGCTGCGGAGACCGTGCGGATGCTGTTCGACCTGGTGGGGCCGCAGGCGATCTGCCTGGTCACCGACGCGATGGCGGCCAGCGGCATGCCGGACGGCAGGTACACCTTGGGCGGGCGGGACGTCGTGGTGGTCGACCGGACGGCGCGGCTGGCCGACGGCGGCTCGATCGCCGGCGGCGTGGCCACCCTGCTCGACGTCGTGCGCTGGTGCGTGGGCGACGCCGGCATCCCCTTGCTGGACGCCGTCACGGCCGCCTCGGTCACACCCGCACAGACCCTCGGTCTGCCCGGCGTCGGGTCGCTCGCGGCCGGGCAACAGGCCGACGTCATCGTGGTGGACGACGACCTGCAACTCATGCGGGTGATGCGTCGCGGCAGCTGGCTCGCACCCGACGTACCCGACGGCGACCGGTAAGGAGGACCGCGACGTCATGGAGGTCGTCATCGTTCCGGATGCCGCCACGATCGGCGAGCTCGCCGCCGACGCGGTGGTCGCGTTGCTGGCGCGCGAGCCGACGGCTGTCCTCGGGCTGTCCACCGGATCCAGCCCACTGGTGGTGTACGCCGAGCTGGTCCGTCGGTACGAGGCCGGCGAGGTGAGCTTCGCGCGCAGTCGCGGGTTCCTGCTGGACGAGTACGTCGGGCTGCCGGCCGAGCATCCGCAGCGCTACCGGTCCGTGATCCGCCGCGAGCTGGAGGAGCAGGTCGACTTCTCCCCTGACGCGATCGCGGGACCGGACGGGCTGGCCGACGACCTCCCTGCGGTATGCGCTGAGTACGAGCGAGCTATCAGCGACGCGGGGGGTGTCGACCTGCAGCTGCTGGGCGTCGGGTCGGACGGGCACGTCGCCTTCAACGAGCCTGGTTCCTCGCTGAGCTCGCGGACCCGGATCAAGACCCTGACTGCTCGCACCCGGGCAGACAACGAGCGGTTCTTCGAGCCACCGGACGAGGTGCCGCACCACGTGCTCACCCAGGGGCTGGGCACCATCCTCGACGCGCGGCACCTCGTGCTGATCGCGCGGGGTTCCGGCAAGGCGTCGGCCGTGCATCAACTTGTCGAGGGCCCGGTGTCCGCGTTCTGCCCGGCCTCAGTGCTGCAGCTGCACCCGCACGCGACCGTTCTGCTGGACGACGAGGCGGCAAGCCAGCTCAGCCTCGCCGACTACTACCGGGAGACGTATGCCAACAA
>DATBDW010000009.1:0-15741 GCA_036269735.1 Actinomycetes bacterium | reverse complement strand
CTCGAGCTCGACCGTCTCGCCGCGGTTGGCCGCGATGTTGCGCAGGCAGTCGTCCAGGACCGTGAGGTTGCGCAGGCCGAGGAAGTCCATCTTGAGCAGCCCGAGGGTCTCGCAGGCGCCCATGTCGAACTGGGTGATGATCGCGCCGTCGGCCTCCCGGCGCATGATCGGGATGACGTCGAGCAGGGGCTCGCTGGACAGGATGACGCCCGCGGCGTGCACGCCCCACTGCCGCTTGAGGCCCTCGAGGCCCTTGGCGGTGTCGACGACCCGGTGCACGTCCGGGTCCGACTCGTAGAGCATGCGGAACTCGCCGGCCTCGCCGTACCGCTGGTTGTGGGTGTCGAAGATGCCGGCGAGCGAGATGTCCTTGCCCATCACCGGCGGGGGCATCGCCTTGGTGATCCGGTCGCCCATCGCGAACGGGTAGCCGAGCACCCGCGAGGAGTCCTTGACGGCCTGCTTGGCCTTGATGGTGCCGTAGGTGATGATCTGGCTGACCCTGTCCTCGCCGTACTTCTCGGTGGCGTAGCGGATCATGTCGCCGCGGCGGCGCTCGTCGAAGTCCAGGTCGATGTCGGGCATCGACACGCGCTCGGGGTTGAGGAAGCGCTCGAACAGCAGCTTGTGCTCGATCGGGTCGAGCTCGGTGATCCCGAGGGCGTACGCGATCACCGCGCCGGTGGCGGAGCCTCGGCCCGGGCCTACCCGGATGCCGGACTCGCGCGCGTGCCGGCAGAGGTCCGCGACGACGAGGAAGTAGCCGGGGAAGCCCATCTGGGTGATGACGCCCAGCTCGTACTGCGCCCGGTCGCGGTGCTGCTGGGGTACGCCGCCGGGGAACCGCCGCGCGAGCCCGCGCTCGACCTCGGCGACCAGCCACGAGTCCTCGGACTCGCCCTCGGGGACGGGGAACCGCGGCATCAGGTTGGCGCCCTCGGCGAAGGCCACCTCGCACCGCTCGGCGATGAGCAACGTGTTGTCGCACGCCTCGGGCAGCTCGGCCCAGGTGCTGCGCATCTGCTCAGGGGACTTGAGGTAGAAGTCCTCGCCCTCGAACTTGAACCGCTTGGGGTCGGCCATCGTCGCGCCCGACTGCACGCACAGCAGGACCGAGTGGGCCTGCGCGTCCTCCGGGAACGTGTAGTGCAGGTCGTTGGTGGCGACCAGCGGCAGGTCGAGGTCCTTGGCGAGCCGCATCAGGTCCGCGCGGGTCCGCTGCTCGACCGGCAGCCCGTGGTCCATGACCTCGCAGAAGAAGTTGCCGGCGCCGAAGATGTCGCGGAACTCCGCGGCCGCCCGCACGGCGTCGTCGTACCGCCCGATGCGAAGCAGGGTCTGCACCTCGCCGCCGACGCAGCCAGTGGTGGCGATCAGCCCACTGGCATAGGTCTGCAGCAGCTCGCGGTCCATCCGCGGCTTGTAGTACTGACCCTCGAGGCTGGCCAGGCTGGAGAGGCGGAACAGGTTGTGCATGCCCGGCGTCGACTCGGCCCAGATGGTCATGTGGGTGTAGGCGCCGCCGCCGGACACGTCGTCCTCGCCGCCGTCGGCCCAGCGCACCCGGGTCTTGTCGCGGCGGTGGGTGCCCGGCGTGAGGTATGCCTCGATGCCCAAGATCGGCTTGACCCCGGCGGCAGTGGCCTTCTTCCAGAAGTCGTAGGCCCCGAACACGTTGCCGTGGTCGGTCATCGCCAGTGCCGGCATGCCCATCCGAGCGGTCTCCGCGAACAGGTCGCCGAGCCGGGCCGCCCCGTCGAGCATGGAGTACTCGGTGTGCGTGTGCAGGTGCACGAACGAGTCGGTGGATCCCATGCGCAGTCTGTGCCTCAGGGGTGCTGGTGGGCGGTCGGGGTGCTGGATGCGGCCCCACTCTAGGTCGCCGCGAGGACAGTCCCCGGCCGGTCCGGAAGCACCGCAGCCCCGACGGCGTGTCGCCCCCGCACCAAGATCACCCAGCCCCCGCCAGCCAAGATGACGCTCGTTTGCGACATGAATCCCCGACACGCCGTGGGCCACCCCGGCGTGTCGGGGAACGATGTCGCAAACGATCTTCATCGGTGGGCCGGGACGAGCCGTGGTCCACATCGGGCGCCTGTCCCCAGATCGTCCGGCGCGTGGCCTGATGCCGGCCGGCCGGACCGACCCTCGCCGAATGAGACGAACGCGACCGGAGTTGCCAGCCGGGCTTCTGGCTCGACCTCGCACGAGGCAGGACCTGGGGCGCGCGGGCGTCGCCTGGCGAGATCTGGCCGGACCACTCTGGACACCGGTTCTGCCGGGCGTACACCTGTGGATGCCGCCAGACCGGCTGGACGCGATGACCCGCATCGAGGCGGTGGTCGCATGGATGCCAGAAGGGGCCGTGCTCGGCGGCTGGGCCGCTCTGTACTGGGCCGGTGTCGACAGCCTCGACGGGCGCACCGGGCCGGGCGCCTGTCGTGACGTGCCGATCTCGGTCTGCCTAGGTCCCGTCGGACGAGTTCGTCGGCCCGCGGGCGTGGATCTGGACCGGAGCACCATCCTCGACGTCGATCTGACCGAGTGCAGAGGGGTGGCGATGACCGCCGCCGCCCGGAGCTGCCTCGACGTGGCCCGCCGATGCGGCCCTGAGGAGGGGCTCGTGGTCACCGATGCCGCTCTACGGGCCGGGTTGGTCAGTCGCGCCGACCTCGACGACGCGGCGAGTCGCCTGGTGCGGATCAAGGCGGTCCCAGCCGCACGGTTGGTCGCCTCGCTTGCCGACCCGGGTGCAGAGTCGGCCCCCGAGAGCCGCCTCCGCTACGTGTGGGTGGTCGAGGCGGGGCTCCCCGCTCCGCTCGTGAACCCCGTCGTCCTCGGCCGCGACGGGACCTTCCTCGGACGCTCCGACCTGCTCGACGAGGCGGCGGCCTTGGTCGGTGAGTACGACGGTGAGGACCACCGCCTGCTCGAACGGCACACGGCGGACAACGTGCGCGAGGAGGGGTTCGAAGCGACGAACCTGATCGTTACCCGGGCGACGGCGATCGATCTGTGGCCGCAGCGCCGGCGGCTCGTCCGGCGGCTGGTCGAACGGCACACCGCCGGGATGGCGCGCGACCATGCGCGGGACAGCTGGGTCCTGCAGCGCCCCTACCCCACGTCATGATCATTTGCGACATGTGTCCCCGACACGCCGGGTTATCCGACGGCGTGTCGGGGATTCATGTCGCAAACGAGCGGAACTGGGGCGCCCGGCGGGTCAGGGGTGGGCGGAGAAGACGGTGGGGAGGCGGGTGGGGACGGCGGGGGTGACGGTGCCGGCACCGAGGGCGCGCAACTCGAGGTCGGTGGCCACGCCGGTCAGCGGGAAGGTCCGGACCCGCTGGAAGGCCAGCAGCACCCGCTCGGTCCGGTCGTCGAAGACCCCGCTGACGTACTGCGGCCGCATGTTCATGCCCCGCTGCAGCGTGCGGACCCGCGAGCCGCTGTCGCCCTTCTGGTACGCCGATCCGAGCAGCCCCGTCAGCGGGTCGGGCACCGCCGCGCGGCCCACCATCGCCGGGCAGGTCACGTCGCGGTCCCGCGCGTCCTGCACCCACTGCGCCAGATACACCGGCCCGCCGGAGAACGACGCCCGCCCGCACCGAGCCGCGGCCCGGGCCCGGCCGTTGCTCACAGGCCCGACCGGGACCCAGGCCGGGTACGCCGGCTTGCGCCAGGCCCCGACCACGGCGCGCCACCCGTTGTCGTAGGAGTAGAACCCGACGCCGTAGCCGCTGTCGTGATACGCCCGCACGACCCCGCGCACAACCTCCCGGTTGCCGAGCACGTCGTGCGGCCACGGGTGGGTCGGGTAGGGCTCGACGTCGACCCACACGAACGGCACCTGCAGCCCGGCGCCGCGCATCGAGGTGACGTTGAACAGCGCCTGCTGGTATCCCGCGTTGCGCAGCCGCCCCGTTCGCGTCGCTGCCGACCACGGCCCGCTGCCGCCGTACGCCGACCGCTGCGCCGCGGTCGGGAAGGTCGTCATCGAGTACGCCGACGTCCACACCCCCTGCGCCCGCGCCCACGCCACGTGCGAGCCCAGGCACGGGTTCGGGAACCACCCCGGCCCGTTGGTCAGCCCGACGACCACGAAGGACGCCGTGGACACCGGCATCGGGTTGCCGGGGCTCAGCCGCGACGGGATCCCCATGCCCTTCGGGCAGTTGGGCCACGAGACGTCGCCGCCGGTCTGCACGGCACCGGGTACGGCGGTCGGCGCCACCGCTGCCGACGCCAGCCCACCGCCGGAGACGGCGAGCGCCGGAGCTATCAAGGCGATGGCAAGCAGCCCCAGCAGGGCGCGCGGGTGGTGCACGGTCAGGTCCCCCATGGTTCGGGCCGGCCTCGGGCGGGCGGTCCGTCCCATGGTCGGCGTCAGGCCCGGCGTACCTGAGCAGGACGCGCCCGACCTGACGAAACCGTGACCGAGGGCCGCGACCGGGCAACCCGGTCAGTGCGCGCGGACCGCCCGGATCTCCCGCGGCAGCGGCCACGGGTTGGGGCGGCACCCCTGCATCCCCTTGCTCTGCTGCTGCATCACCGGCGCCAGCGCCCCGGTACGCCGGCAGTACGCGTGGCCGAGCCCGAGCCAGTGCCCCGTCTCGTGGTCGATCACCATCTGCCGGTAGTCGAGCAGCGAGCCGGTGAAGTACGGCGAGCCGTGCACCCACCGCGCCGCATTGATGACCACGTACCGCCCGATCCGACAGCTGTACGCCGAGGAGCACGTCGACGAGAACGACCGCATCGTCCTGGGCTGGGCCAGCACCACGGTGAACGCGCCACCGTGCCGCACCTCGCGGAACCGGTGATGCGCGCGCAGCCACCCCCGCGGGTCGGCGTAGGTCGCCGCCACCAGGGCGCGGAACGCCGTGGGATCGGCACGCACCGTGCCCCGCGTGGTCACGGCATAGGTGTGCAGCCGAAACGCGTCCACCCGTGGCAGCCACACGGTCCCCTCGGGTCCGCCGGCGTCGGCGTCGTGCACGACCCGCCAGGTCCAGAACCCGGGGGCCGTCGGCTCCACCGAGAAGGCGAAGCTCCCGTCCGCCAACGACGTGGTCTGCGCGACGCTGTGCCAGCCGTTGAAGTCCCCCTGCTCGAGCCGCACGCCCCGGCCCCCAGGGCCGCCGAGCACTCCCCTCACCGTGACGATCCGGCCCACGGGCACCGCGAGGCGCGACGGCGCGGCGGTGAGCACCTTCACCCGGACCGTGACGGGCGGGCTCACCGACTCCTCGGCCGATCCGGCCGCCCCGTGGTGCACCCGGTAGACGGTCGTGCTCGGCGGGACCTGACTGGAGGTCAGTTGGCCGTCCGCGTCCGTGGTGAGCGTCGCGACCACCGTCCAGCCACCGGTCGCGTCCTGGGCCTCGAGGTCCACCGGCAGTCCCGCGAGCGGTGCGCTGGTGGCGGCGTCGGTCAGCCGGCCGGCGAAGGTGGTCGGCCGCCCGGTCGCGACCACGGAGGGCGAGGCCGTGCTGGTGAGGGCCGTCGGGTCGCCGGGTGCCCAGCCGGCGGCTCCCACAGCCGACGCCGCACCTGGTACGCCGGGCAGTGCACCCAGCGCGATCAGCACCGCAACCAGGCCGGCCACGATCGCCGGCCGGCGCGACAGCGCGACCGCAGCCACCGCGTTGCCTCGCACCGGCGCCCCCGAGGTGTTCACCTGCCGTCAGGATCGTGGACCAACGTAGGTGACGCGTCCGGCCGGATGCTGCACCCGCGCGGATCGCCGCGCCGAACATCGACCCCGCCCGGACTGAAACGTTCGGCAGCCCGCATCGGGCAGATCACCTGCCGAAAGTTTCAGTCGACGGAGCTGGAGGGTCGGAGCCGGGGGGGTCGGAGCTGGAGGGTGGGGAGGTCGCGCGGCTCAGAGCGGCTTGGTCATCCACACGTGCGGGAGCCCGGCGTCGTCGAACTCGCCACCATGGGCGGTGTAGCCGAGCCGCTCGTAGAAGCCGACAGCATGGGTCTGCGCCGAGAGAGCGATCACGGCCAGCCCGCGCTGGGCGGCGCGTGACTCGATGGCCGCCACCAGCGCGACACCCAGCCCGGTGCCCCGCGCGGGGACACGCACGGCGAGCCGGCCGAGGTGCCCGACGGGAGTGGTGGAGCCCGGGGCGCCCCCGAAGCCGGCCGGCTCCACGACGAGGCGCCCGGCTCCGACCGCGGTGCCGGAGCCGTCGTACGCGACGAAGTGGTCGGCGGTGTCGTCGAGCTCGTCCACCTCGAGGTGCCGGGGGACGCCCTGCTCACCGACGAACACCTCGGTCCGCACCGCGAAGGCATCGGCCGTCTCCGGCGTGGTCGTCGCGAGGCGTACGACGGCGGGGCCGCCGGTCGGGTCCTCCCCCGGTTCCGTCACGCCTCGGCCCGGAGGATCTCGAGGGCGTGCTCGAGGTCCGGCGGGTAGGCGCTGCTCAGCTCGATCCGGTCACCGGTCGTGGGGTGGTCGAACCCGAGCCGCACGGCGTGCAGCCACTGGCGGCGCAGCCCGAGCCGCTCGGCCAGTGTGGGGTCGGCGCCGTAGGAGAGGTCCCCCACACACGGGTGCCGCAGGGCCGCCATGTGCACGCGGATCTGGTGGGTCCGGCCGGTCTCCAGCCGGATCTCCAGAAGACTCGCGGCCCGGTGCGCCTCGAGCGTCTCGTAGTGCGTGATGCTCGGCTTCCCGTCCGCGACGACCGCCCAGCGGTACTCATGGGAGGGGTGCCGGGCGATGGGGGCGTCCACCGTGCCGCGCAACGGGTCCGGGTGCCCCTGGACCAGCGCGTGGTAGGTCTTCTCGACCGTGCGTTCCTTGAACGCCCGCTTGAGCACGGTGTAGGCCCGCTCCGACTTGGCGACCACCATCAGCCCGCTCGTCCCCACGTCGAGGCGGTGCACGATGCCCTGCCGCTCGGCCGCGCCGCTCGTCGAGATCCGGTATCCCGCGGCGGCCAGCCCACCGATGACGGTGGCGCCCGTCCAGCCCGGGCTGGGGTGGGCGGCCACCCCCACGGGCTTGTCGACCACCACGATGTCGTCGTCGTCGTACACGACCGTCATCCCCGGCACCGGCTCCGCAACGACCTGGGGCACGCCGGGAGGCGGTGGGATCACGACGTCGAGCCACGCGCCCGCGCGGACCCGGTCGGACTTCACGCCCGGTGCTCCGTCGACGAGCACGTCGCCGGCGCCGACCAGCTCGGCAGCGCGAGTCCGGGAGAACCCGAAGAGCCGGCTCAGCGCCGCGTCGAGGCGTTCGCCCGCGAGCCCCTCCGGGACGGGCAGCTCTCGACGGTCGGTCACGACGTCGATCCTCGCAGACCGCGGCGGCGAACCGGCCGGGGCGGACGGGTCAGTAGGCGCCGTGCGCGCGCACGACCGCCGACACCGTCTTCCACAGGATCTGGATGTCGCCGGCGAACGACCAGTTCTCCACGTAGTACAGGTCGAGCCGGACGCTGTCCTCCCAGGAGAGGTCGGAGCGCCCGCTGACCTGCCAGAGCCCGGTGATGCCGGGCTTGACCAGCAGCCGGCGCGCGGTGGAGCGGCCGTAGCGCTCGGCCTCGGTCGGCAGTGCCGGCCGCGGTCCCACGAGGCTCATGTTGCCCACCAGCACGTTCCACAGCTGGGGCAGCTCGTCCAGGCTCAGGCGCCGCAGCAGCCGGCCGACGCCGGTGACGCGGGGGTCGTCCTTGAGCTTGAACAGGACCCCGTTGCCCTCGCTGATCTCCCAGAGGGCCTCGAGGTGCTTCTCGGCGTCTACGACCATGGTGCGGAACTTGTAGACGGTGAACGTCTTCCCGTCACGGCCCACCCGCACCTGCCGGAAGACCACCGGTCCGGGGCTGCTGAGCCGCACCGCCACCGCGATCAGGCCCAGGAGAGGGCTGAGCACGGCGAGGGCCAGGGCGGCGACCGTGCGGTCGAACGCCTCCTTCATGGCCCAGGTGGGCCCGGTGAACTCCGGCTGCTCGACGTAGAGGAGCTGCAGGCCCGAGACCGGCCGCACGTGGACCCGCGGGCCGGCGATGTCGGTGAGGGCCGGCGCTACGACCAGGTCGACCCCGGCGCCCTCCAGGTCCCAGCCGAGGCGCTTGAGCACGCCGCTCGTGAGCCCGCGCGACGCGGTCACCGCAACGGTGTCGACGCCCAGCCGGGCCACGGCGTCCGGCACGCTGGTGAGGGAGCCGACGACGGGCACCGACGACCCTGCCGTGTCGTCGCCGGCCGGCATGCAGGCGCCGACGACCTTCAGGCCGGCGTAGGGCTCCCGCTCGAGCTCGCCGACGAGGGTGTCGACCTCTTCGCGGCCGCCCACCACGAGAACCCGGTGGGACCATTCGCTGGACCGGCGGCGAGCGCGGTGCAGCACCTTGCGAGCGCTCCAGCGACCGAGCAGCAGCAGGGCGGTCCCCGAGAGGAACGCAGTGGCGAGCACGAACCGGGAGAGCTCGAACTGCACCATGTAGCTCGCGATGGCTACGAGGCCCCAGAAGTAGACGCTGGCCCGGGCCACCCGGCGGTACTCGTCCCCACCGACGCCGAGCGCCCGGCCGTCGTAGGTGCGGGTCGCCGCGAGCATCGCGACCCAGGCCAGGGCGAGCAGCGGACCGAGGACGACGTACGACGTGAACTGCACGTCGCCGAACGAGTGGGGGGTGGACAGCCGAGCCGCGTGGTGCTCGAAAGTGTCGGCGAGCAGGACGTAGCGCCACACCAGGACGCTGGCGACCGAGGCGCCGACCACGAAGGCGTCGAGCAGGAGCAGCCGGCGGCCGAGCCTGCGCAGCCACCGGGTGTCGGCGGCGATCATCGGCCGCGGCACGTCCTGCAGCGCGGGAATGACCTCGAGGGAGCGTGCCGTTGCGCGCTCGGGCACCACCGAGGTCATGCGGCCCCTCCCTCGCTCCGGCCGACGGCGCGGCTGGCCGTGTTGTCATCGTGCGGGTCTCGAGTGTCACGAAGCATGTCAGGCGACATGTCGCAGGGCACGTGCCAGCTGGGGGCATCGCCAAGGTAACGGCCCGCTGGCGATCCGTCACGTCGCGCCGGGCGACTAATGTACCGATTCGTCGCGAAATTCGGCATTCGTCGACTCGGGAACCCCGTCACACCAACTACAGACGCAGTCGTGGTCCCCTCGGTTACCCCGAGTTTCGCCGAGTTTCTCGCACCAGCGCCTCCGCCGGCTCAGTCGGCGCTGCGGGTCCCGTCGTAGCTGCTCCCCCAGAGGGTCAGCACGATCATCAGGACGGCCGCGGCGACGATCGCCGAGTCGGCGAGGTTGAAGACCGGCCAGTGCGGCAGCTCGAGGAAGTCCACGACGTGGCCGCGGCCCGGGCCGGGGCCGCGGAACACCCGGTCGACCAGATTGCCCAGCGCGCCTCCCAGCACGAGGCCCAGGGCGACCGCCCAGGCCCGGCTGCGCAGCCGACGGCTCAACCGCAGGATGGCTGCGACGACCACGACGGCCACGACCGTGAAGAGGACCGTCATCCCGGCCGCCATGCCGAACGCCGCGCCCGGGTTCCGAACCAGCCGCAGGGTCAGCAGGCCGCCGAGCAGCTCGACCGGCGAACGGTCAGCGAGACGCTGAACAGCGAGGGCCTTGGTGGCGATGTCGGCGAGCAGGACGGCGGCGGCGACGGCCAGCAGGAGGGGCAGGCGAGAACGCGGTGTCGGAGCGGTGGGCTCGTCGCCCTCGCTCAGCGCCGCTCCTCCCGCTGCTTGCACGTCATGCACAGGGTCGCCCGGGGGAACACCTGGAGCCGCGCCTTGCCGATGGGGTTGCCACAGTTCTCACAGATGCCGTAGGTGCCGTTGTCGATGCGGGCCAGCGCGCGCTCCGCTTGGACCAGCATGTCACGGGTGTTGTTCGCCAGTGACATCTCGTGCTCGCGCTCGAAGGTCTTGCTGCCCGCGTCGGCGGCGTCGTCGCCCGCTCCGTCGCCCGAGTCGCGCAACATGTCGTCGATCTCGTGCTCGGCCTCGTCGAGCTCGGCACGCAGCCGGCGTACCTCGTCGTGCAGCTCGTCGCGGACCTCCTTGAGCTCGGCCTTGGTCCACGGCTCCTCGTCGGCGCGCACCACCAGGGCCTGGGGCATGGCAGGCGTGGTGGTGGGTCCGGGGGCCTTCCGGGCGGCCGGCACGTCGGACTGAGGGGTGCGGATGACGGTCTCGGGCGGCGGCGAGCTGTTGGCCCTCCTCGTCGGCGCCTTGGCCGCCGCCTTGGCCGCGGCTGCTGGTGCGACCGGTTCGGCGACAGCGCCCGCCGGCGCGGTGGTGGCCGCCTTCGCCGGTGCCTTCGGGGCGGGCGCCTTCGTGGCAGGGGCCTTGGCGGCCGGAGCCTTGGTCGGCTCGACCTTCTTCGCGGCCACCTTCGTGGCCGGCGCCTTCTTGGCTGGAGCCTTCTTGGCGACGACCTTCTTCGCGGGCGCCTTCGTGGCCGGCGCCTTCGTGGCCGGCGCCTTCTTGGCTGGAGCCTTCTTGGCGACGACCTTCTTCGCGGGCGCCTTCGTGGCCGGCGCCTTCTTGGCGGGAGCCTTCTTCGCCACCACCTTCGTGGCGGGAGCCTTCTTCGCCACCACCTTCCTGGCGGGAGCCTTCTTCGCCACCACCTTCCTGGCGGGAGCCTTCGTGGCCGGCGCCTTCTTGGCGGCCACCTCTTTCGCCGGGGCCTTCTTCGCGGGCGCCCTCGCGGCGGCGACCTTCTTCGCCGGAGCCTTCTTGGCGGCCACCTTCTTCGCGGGGGCCTTGGTGGCGGCCACCTTCTTCGCGGGGGCCTTCGTGGCGGCCACCTTCTTCGCGAGGGCCTTCTTCGCGGGGGCCTTCTTCGCCGGGGCCTTCTTGGTCACCGTCGCCGTGGTCCGCCGCCGGGCCGTCGCCCTGGCCGGCACCGCAACCGTCACACCTGTCTCACCTGTCCCACCAGTCCCGGCCGGTGTCGGTGGCTGGTCGGCCCCGGCGCGGCGTGGCGCGGGCGCACGATCCGCACGGTCCGCCATGTGTCGGTCCCCTCACCTGCGACGAACGCCTGCCTGGCGCGATCGGCGACTTCGAGATGCTCAGCTGGGGTGATCATCAACGGATGATCACTCGGGTGGATAGGTGGCGGCAGGATAGGTCCCGCTCGGCCGCCCGACAAACCGGCGCGCCGTCGGCCCCAGGTCCGGGCGCCCCGATGTCGGTTGCGGGCGCCGCTAGAGTGATCGACGTACCTGCACAGGCGCTGACGGGGCCATCACCCCTGAGCCGCCGGAAGAAAGCCCACCGCGAGCCGGCGGCGGGGTGACTAGACCCGGCAGCAGGACGACTCGAGCGGGCCGCCCGTTGCGCGACGACGCGGCCAAGGAGGGTGGTACCGCGGGACCGGCACGACGCGGCGGGTCTCGTCCCTTCGGCAGTGACCGCTCCAGCCGAAGGACAGCCCGTGACCGACCGCCCCACCGCCCGCTACCGCGTGCTGCCGCCGCAGGTCGACCTGCCGGCGGTGGAGCAGGACGTCCTGGAGCTGTGGGCGCGGGACGACACCTTCGCGGCCACGCTGGCCCAGACCGCGGACGGTCCGCCGTGGACCTTCTACGAGGGTCCCCCGACGGCCAACGGCCAGCCCGGGGTGCACCACGTCGAGGCCCGGGTCTTCAAGGACCTCTTTCCACGGTTCCGGACCATGCAGGGCTATCACGTCGTGCGCAAGGCCGGCTGGGACTGCCATGGGCTGCCCGTCGAGATCGCTGTGGAGAAGGAGCTCGGCTTCTCCGGGAAGGGCGACATCGAGGCCTACGGCGTCGCCCAGTTCAACGCCCGCTGCCGGGCATCGGTGCTGCGCCACGTCGACGAGTTCGAGGCCATGACCCGCCGGATGGGCTACTGGGTCGACACCTCCGACGCCTACTGGACGATGGACCCCGCCTACGTACAGAGCGTCTGGTGGTCGCTCAAGCAGGTCTTCGACAAGGGCCTGCTGGCCCAGGACCACCGGGTGGCGCCCTACTGCCCCCGCTGCGGCACCGGGCTGTCCGACCACGAGCTCGCCCAGGGCTACGAGACGGTCACTGACCCCTCCGTCTACGTGCGGCTCCCCCTGACCAGCGGGCCGTACGCCGCCGGCTCCGGCACACCTGCCGCGCTGCTGGTGTGGACCACGACGCCGTGGACGCTCGTGTCGAACACGGCGGTCGCCGTACGCCCGGACGTGACCTACGTGACGGCCACCGACGGCACCGAGACGCTGGTCGTCGCCGAGCCGCTGCTCGAGTCCGCCCTCGGTGAGGGCTGGACGGTGCAGGACCGGTTCACCGGCGCCGAGATGGAGGGCTGGACCTACCAGCGCCCGCTGGACCTGGTGGACTGGCCGGCCGGTGAGCCGGGGCACCTGGTGATCCTGGCCGACTACGTCACGACCGACGACGGCACCGGCCTGGTGCACCAGTCCCCCGCCTTCGGCGCGGAGGACCTCGTCGCGACCCGGGCCTACGGCCTCCCGGTCGTGAACCCGGTCCGCCCCGACGGGCACTTCGAGGAGTCGGTCCGCCTCGTCGGCGGCGAGTTCTTCCGGCATGCCGACAAGGGCCTCGTCCGGCATCTCGACGAGACGGGCTTCCTGCTCCGACACGTCCCTTACGAGCACAGCTATCCGCACTGCTGGCGGTGCCACACCCCCCTGATGTACTACGCCCAGCCGTCCTGGTACGTCCGGACCACCCAGGTCAAGGACGCGCTGCTCGCGGAGAACGAGAAGACCGCGTGGTACCCCGACAACATCAAGTGGGGGCGGTACGGCGACTGGCTGCACAACAACATCGACTGGGCGCTGTCGCGCACCCGCTACTGGGGCACCCCGCTGCCGGTGTGGCGCTGCGACGACGACGGCGCGCACCTGGTCTGCGTGGGCAGCCTGGCCGAGCTCGGGGAGCTCGCCGGGCGGGACCTGTCCGAGCTGGACCCGCACCGGCCCTACGTCGACGACGTGACCCTGACCTGCCGTGTCGAAAGCTGCGGGGCACCGATGCACCGCGTCCCCGAGGTCATCGACGCGTGGTACGACTCGGGTTCGATGCCGTTCGCGCAGTGGGGCTACCCCCACGCGCCGGGCTCGGTCGAGCGGTTCGAGAACGCCTACCCGGCGCAGTTCATCTGCGAGGCGATCGACCAGACCCGGGGCTGGTTCTACACGCTGATGGCCGTCAACACGATCGTGCATGGCCGGTCGTCGTACGAGAACGTGCTCTGCCTCGGGCACATCGTGGCCGAGGACGGCCGCAAGATGAGCAAGCACCTCGGCAACATCCTGCTGCCGGTCCCCCTCATGGAGGAGCACGGCGCGGACGCGCTGCGGTGGTTCATGGCGGCGAGCGGGTCCCCGTGGTTGCAGCGCCGGGTCGGGCACGCGGTGCTGCAGGAGATCGTTCGCAAGACGCTGCTCACCTACTGGAACACGGCTTCGTTCCTCACGCTGTACGCCGACGCGAACGGCTGGACCCCGAGCGGCTCCGATCCCGCGCCGGCCGACCGGGCGGCGCTGGACCGCTGGGCACTGTCCGAGCTGGCCCGCCTGGTCGGCGACGTGACCGAGGCCTACGAGTCGTTCGACACGCAACGGGTCGGCCGGCTGCTCGCGGCCTACGTGGACGACCTGTCCAACTGGTACGTGCGCCGGTCTCGGCGCCGGTTCTGGGACGGCGACCCGGCGGCCCTCGCGACTCTGCACGAGTGTCTGCGGACGGTGACCTTGATGCTCGCGCCGGTGGTGCCGTTCATCACCGAGCGGGTCTGGCAGGACGTCGTACGCGCCGTCGAGCCCGGCGCACCGACCTCGGTCCACCTCGCCCGATGGCCGACCGCGGACCCGGACGGAGTCGATGGGACCCTGGGTGACCAGGTGGCCCTGGTCCGCCGGCTGGTCGAGCTGGGCCGGTCCGCGCGGGCCGGGTCCAAGGTCCGCAACCGCCAACCGCTCGGCCGGGCGCTGGTCGCCGCGTCCGGGTGGGCGACCCTGCCCGCGCCGCTGCGCCAGGAGGTGGCCGACGAGCTCAACGTCGCCGCGTTCGAGGAGCTTGCCGGCGGCCTCGTCGAGCGCTCGGCCAAGGGCAACTTCCGGACCCTGGGGCGACGGTTCGGGCCGCGGACGCCGCGGGTCGCCGCCGCCGTAGCCGCGGCCGACGCCGAGGGCCTGGCCACTGCACTGCGCAGTACCGGCACAGCGACCGTCGAGGTCGATGGCGAGCCGGTCGAGGTCACCGTCGACGAGGTCCTGCTCACGGAAACCCCCCGGGAGGGGTGGGCGGTGGCCAGCGAGGCCGGCGAGACGGTGGCCCTCGACCTCGAGCTCACGCCCGAGCTGCGCCGGGCCGGGCTGGCCCGCGAGGTGGTCCGGCTGGTGCAGGACGCGCGCAAGGGTGCGGGGCTGCAGGTGACCGACCGGGTCCGGCTGCGCTGGGCCGCCGAGGGCGAGCTCGCCGACGCGCTGCGCGAGCACGCCGGGCAGGTCGCGGCCGAGGTGCTGGCCACGGCGTTCGAGGAGGGCTTGGACGGTCCGGACGGTTCGCGGGCCGGCGTCGTCTCGGACCCCGGACTCGGACTGCGCTTCACCATCACCCGGACGGCCCAGTGAACCGGTAAAGATTGCGTCTCGGCGGGGTCAGCGACAGGCCCCGGGAGCGTGCACGGGCGTGGCGTTACGGTGATTCACCCGCGCGGAGCAGTGAAGTCCCCTAGGTCCGCGAGCCGATACTTCTCGTCAACCGGCGGACGGTCCGGCCCGAGGCATCAGGGGAGGTAGCGGTGGCGCTGCACGTCGTACCGCTCGGCGGCCCGATCTCGGCCGGACTGAAGCTCAAGGACGGGGCCATCGCCATCCCGGCCCTGTCCAGCCACATCCGGCCCTCGCTCGTGCTCGCCGAGCGGGAGAGCCGGGAGCTGCTGGCGGCCGCCGCCCGTCAGGACGTGGGTCTGGACGGTCGGTTCTCGGCCGGCCCCGCCGGCATCCAGGTCTGGAACGGCCCGTTCAACGGCCCGAGCGGCACCCACGGGTCGGCCGTGCACCTGGGGTCGGTCGACTGGAGCTACGACACCCCCGCCAAGCACTACGTGACGATCTACCGGGTCATGGTCACCCAGGCCGGCGTGGACTGCGGTGAGAGCACCCTGTCGGTCCTGACCGCGGTGATGTCCCTGGCCGGCCTGCCCGCGGACGGCAACCGGATCACCCTGCCGGTCCCGCCGCCGCGGGACCCGTTCCGCCGGCTCGCGACGACCGGCAGCTGACCCGCCTCACCGACGTACCGCCCACGTTCTGCTGGGCCACAGGCAGCGGCGGCGCCGGCGAGACCCTCGAGGTCCGCCGACGCCGCCGTCGCATGTCCGGTGGTGCCGGGTGCTCAGCCTTCGCCGAAGCCCTGGGGCTGCTGCGGCGGTCCGCTCGGGCTGTCGCCTCCGACCGGCGCGCCGGGAGCGAACGGGCTGCGGGCCGGCTGGCCGGGCGACTGCTGGCCCTGCGGCTGCCCCGGCTGCTGCCCTGACGGCTGTCCTGCGGCCGCTGCGGCTGGCGCCGCGGCCCCGGCCTCGCCGGTGCGACCGTCCAGCTCGCGCAGCTGCCCCTCGAGGTAGGACTTGAGCCGGCTGCGGTACTCCCGCTCGAACGAGCGCAGCTTCTCCACCTCGCGCTCGAGCCCGGAGCGCTCGGTCTCCAGCGAGCCGATCATCTGGCGGTGCTTGTCGTCGGCCTCGCGCTTGAGC
>DATBDW010000008.1:0-3641 GCA_036269735.1 Actinomycetes bacterium | reverse complement strand
TCACGGTCGTCGAAGTACAGCTGGTAGCGCAGGCCGCTGCAGCCACCGGGCTGTACGGCGACGCGCAGGGCGAGGTCGTCCCGCCCCTCCTGCTCGAGCAGGCTCTTGACCTTCGACGCCGCGGTGTCGGTCAGCAGCACGCCTTGCGCCTGCTCCACGGTCTGGTCCTGAACGGTCATCTGCGGTGCTCCCAGGGGACGACGAACTTGTGCTGGTCTCTCCGGCGAACCAGGCGCCGGTCCTGCTCATTCCCACCCATGGTGGCACAGCAACCCCCGGATTCCCCGCGGGAGGCCCTTCTGTGGTCCGCGTCACGTCGCCCGTCGGCCGCACGGACTAGCGCGACCAGGTGCGGGCGACCCGGGCGGCCAGGACGGCGAGCAGGTCCCCGGCGTCCAGCGCGTCCTCCCCGAGGGGCACCTCGTCCGCGGCATACGCCCCGTCGACCCCCACCGACGCCAGCTCGCGGCGGCCCACGTCGACCCGGCCGGCCAGGACGACGGTCGGCCGGCCGGCCCGCTGCGCGGCCTGCGTCACTCCGACGACCACCCGCCCGCGCAGCGCCTCCCAGTCCAGCGCCCCGAGCGCGGTCACCGCGAGGTCGGCGGCCCGGACCCGGGCGTCCAGACCGGTGAGCCCGGCGACCAGCTCGGTGCCGTTGACCCGCTCGGCCCCTAGCAGCATCAGCGCGAACCCGATGCCGCCCCCGGCGCCGGCGCCCGGCCGAACCGCGAGGCCGCCGTCCGTCTCGGTGGCCCAGGCGCGCAGCCGCTCCTCGAGGCGGTCCCGGGCCGCGCGGTCGGCACCCTTGGCCGCCGCGAACCCGTGGGCGGCGCCCGAGTGCCCCATCAGCGGCGCGTCGGTGGCGGTGGCGACCACCAGCTCACGGCCGCCCAGCTCGTCGCGGCGGCCCTCGAGCGCGGTGAGCAACCCACGCCCGCCGTCGGTGCCGGCCGTACCGCCGACACCGACCACGATGCGCTCCGCTCCCGTCGCGGCTGCAGCCAACAGCAGTTCCCCGACGCCGGCCGATCCGGCCGCCTCCGCGTCGCGGCGCTCGACCGCGACGAGGTGCAGCCCGGCGGCCTCGGCCGCCTCGACGTACGCCGTGCTGCCCACCCGCAGGACCCGGGCGGGCACCGGGTCGCCCAGCGGCCCCGAGACGGTCACCACACCGAGGTCGCCGACCAGCGCGCCGGACAACACGTCCACGAAGCCCGGGCCGCCGTCGGAGAGGGGCAGCAGGTCCACCTCGTCATACGGCGCGCTGCGCAGCCACCCGCGCGCGACCGCCTCGGCGGCCTCGGCCGCGGAGAGCTCGACGCCATAGCGGTCTGGCGCCACGAGGACCTTCACCAGTCCATCCTCGCGCGCTCACCCGGGTCGAGCACGCCGCGGTCAGGTCCCGGAGGCGCCGATCACGCTCACGAAGGCGTCGGTGTTACCAAACTGGGCCGGGCAGTCGGTTGGCGGCGCCGGCTTGACGCTCGGGTCCGCGCCGGGGTCCGCGGCCTTCCCGTTCGACTTCGTGGCGCCCCGCTCCTCCTCCTCGATGGCCGCACCGGAGTCGACGAGGAAATGCTGGTAAGCGTCGACGGCCGGGCAGCCCGCCCCGTGGCGAGCGTCGGTGTAGATGAACCACGCTGTCGTCCCGCTGGAGACCAGTGTGTTGTAGTCGCCCCAGAACTGGCGGCCCAGGTCATTCTGCGCCGAGGCCGCCGGGTCGGACGACACACTCGTGACCTTCACCGGCGCGCCGAACGACGTGCCGCCGGCCGGCGACCCGGCGTACCACGAGTCGATCGAGGCGTTGCCGGTTCCGAAGGTCGCCGGGTCCCGCGCAGTCATGGCCTGCCACCCCAGGTCGACCCGGCCGTCGGTGGAGACGTCGAGACCCTGGAAGAACGGGGCGCCGCTGCCCGACACGCTTCCGGTGTACGGGGTCGCCACCTTGGTCCACCCGGCACCGTCAGTCCGGTAGACGACCACCTCGGCGGCGCTGCCGTCGGACTCCGTGCGGTTGACCCAGGCGGCGTACAAGGTCGTGCTGTCACCGCGCGGGTCGGAGGCCAGGCTGGGGAAGCTGTCGTTGCGGAAGTTCGAGCCCGGGATCGGGTCGACCAGGTCGGAGACCGGGCCGACGGCTCGGGGCCGGCTGTAGGACGCGCCGCCGTCGTGACTCACGGCGTAGACCTGGTTGGTCCCGTCCTCCCACACGATGTAGACGTTGCCGTGCCCATCGCTGCGGATCGCCGTGCCCTGCCGTCCGTGCGTGATCGCGTTGTTCGACGCAGTCGACAGCTGGACGGGCGTCGACCAGGTCCGGCCCCCGTCGGAGGAGTAGGCGGTGCGGACCGGCTCGGCCGTGCCAGGGATGGACCGGAACTGGGTCCACGCGACGTAGAGGCGGCCGAAGTAGGGAGAGGTGGGGTTGCGGTCGGCCCACGCGGAGTTCTTGTCGTTGAAGATGTAGCCGTGGGCGTTGCCGGCGACTGACGGGCCGGCCCAGGTGCTCCCCTCGTCGCTGCTACGCGACACGACAATCACCTCAGGTGCCTGGTTGCCGCTCTGCCGGCCCGGCTTGTACGACGCCAGCGACTCGTAGTAGGCGTCATAGCTGCTGACGGAGAAGGATTTCGTCGCCGCGTCGTAGCGCGGCCCGTAGACGATGACCGGGTCCCCGTCACTGACGAACGGGGACGACTTCCACCCCGCCTGGTCATCGAGCATGCCCCGGTTGGTCCACGTCACGCCGCCGTTCGAGGACGTGTAGACACCGTCCGTGCCCACGCCGGGGAAGAACGAGCAGTCCGAGGCGGGCACGTCGCCGCGCACCGGACCAGGCCCGCATGGGGGCTGCTCCTGCTCGTCGTTGGAGCCGGCGATGAGGGTCGTCGGTGATCCGGGGTCGACGGCGATGGTCGGCTCGTTCTGCTTGTTGGTCGGGAACACCGCTGTGGCGTCCGATCCCGGGTGACCGGCTACCTGGGGAGCGTTGGCCTGGACGTCGAGCACCGCACCCTCGGCCGGTGCTGCCATGGCCAACCCCAGGGCGACGACGGCAATGACGGTGGTGGTCGTGGTGCGGACCGGGTGCCTCATCGCAGGGCTCCTTCGCTGGACGGCTCCGTCCGGGACGGTAGACCCGCGGTGACCCGAGTGGGTAGACAGTGATGTGTCACCGTCCCGTGACCCAGAGCGACGACGCCGGTCACGACGGACGTCGGTCACAACGACGTCATGGGGTCGGCGGGGTGGTCCCGTCTCGGGCTCGGCCGCGAGGGCCCATCGTCGCTGCAACCGCGGACCGACATGCCGTGGGGACTGCGCGAGATGTGGCTCACCGACCCCCACGGCACGGTGGTTCGGTTCGCAACGTCGGGCTGACCCCCTCCGGACGAGGGGCGTCCTGGCCCGGCGCCAGGCCGGGGCAGGTCGGCCATCGCGAAGCCGCCCCTCGGCTTCATGCCGCCGACCGCGGTCAACTCACCACGGTCCGTGGCAAATGATCACGGAACCGTGATCATTTGCGGGGGTGGGCGGCCGGGCAGGAGGGTGGCGTCAGAGGCCGGGGGCGCCCCAGACGGGGAACCAGCGCGCGAGGTCGGGCTCGATCCGCAGGTCCTCGGCGATGGCGGAGC
>DATBDW010000007.1:0-26230 GCA_036269735.1 Actinomycetes bacterium | reverse complement strand
GCGATTGCAGCGATCATGGCGGGATGCCGCAGAGCGTCTGGAAGGGCTCCATCTCCTTCGGGCTGGTGTCGATCCCGGTCCGTCTGTTCAGCGCCACCGAGGAGAAGGACATCTCCTTCCGGCAGGTGCACCGCGAGGACGGGGGCCGGATCCGCTACAAGCGGGTCTGCTCCGTCGACGGCGAAGAGGTGCCCTATGCCGACATCGCCAAGGGCTACGAGCTGCCCGACGGCGAGATGGTCATCCTCGACGACGACGACTTCGCCAACCTGCCGATCTCGTCCTCCCGCTCGGTCGAGGTGCTCAGCTTCGTCCCGGCCGCCCAGATCGACGCCGTGCAGATGAGCAAGCCCTACTACTGCGACCCCACCGGAGACGTGAAGCCCTACGTGCTCCTGCGCGACTCGCTGGAGAAGTCCGACCGGGTCGCCGTGGTCAAGGTGGCGCTGCGCCAGCGCGAGCGGCTGGCCATGCTGCGGGCCCGCGAGGGGGTGCTCGTCCTGCAGACCCTGCTGTGGCCGGACGAGGTCCGGGAGCCCAAGCTCGACTTCTCCGGCGACGAGGTGAAGGTGCGCGACCAGGAGCTCGCGATGGCCGAGTCGTACATCAATGCGCTCTCGGGCGACTTCGAGCCGGAGGAGTTCTCCGACGACTACCGCGGGGCGCTCGAGGAGGTCATCGAGGCCAAGGTGGCCGGTCGAGAGGTCGTCGCCCCCGCCGAGGAGCCGGAGTCGACCGGGCAGGTCGTCGACCTGATGGACGCTCTGCGTCGCAGCGTCGCCGAGGCCAAGGCCCGTCGCGGCGAGTCGGCCGGCGAGAAGGCCGAGAAGGCGCCCGCCACGAAGACAGCGACGGCGAAGAGCGCAGCCAAGAAGACCGCCAAGACAGCGGCGAAGAAGACGGCCAGCAAGACGGCGAAGCAGGCGAGCAGCAAGAAGCCGGCGGCCACCAAGAAGACCGCCGCCCGCAAGTCGGCCTGACCCGGGGAATCCAGGCCAGCGCCAGGGTGCTGTGCTGAGCCGTGACCCAAGCGCTGCAGATCCTCGGGCTGGTCGTCGCCGTCGCGGTGGTGGCCGCCTCGGCGCGCCGTCTGGGCCTCTCCGCGCCGCTGGTCCTCACCGTCGTGGGCCTGCTCGCCTCGTTCGTGCCGGGCGTTCCTGACTACCAGGTGTCGCCGGAAGTGGTGCTCATCGGCTTCCTGCCGCCCCTCCTCTACGCCGCGGCGATCCGGACCTCGCTGGTCGACATCCGGCAGAACCGCGAGGCGATCGGCATTTTGGCGATCGGCGCGGTCGTGTTCACGACCCTGGGTGTCGGACTGGTCGCCTGGAAGGTCATCCCTGGTGTCGGGATCGCGGCCGCCCTGGCACTCGGTGCGGTCGTGTCGCCACCGGACGCGGTGGCGGCGACGACCATCGCGCGGCGGGTCAACATGCCGCGGCGGATCGTGTCGATCCTCGAGGGCGAGAGCCTGCTCAACGACGCGACAGCCCTGGTCGCACTGCGCACGAGCGCCGCCGCGATCGCGACCACCGTGTCGATCTGGACGGTCGGGCTGGACTTCGTCCTGG
The DNA here is from genome assembly GCA_036269735.1 of Actinomycetes bacterium. Classification (GTDB taxonomy): domain Bacteria; phylum Actinomycetota; class Actinomycetes; order JACCUZ01; family JACCUZ01; genus DATBDW01. The sequence goes on along the minus strand of DATBDW010000007.1, from coordinate 24,659 downwards.
CGGCCGGCGGCGGCGTCGTCGTCGGGTTGGTCATGTCGTTCCTGCTGGCCAAGGCCAGGCGCCGGGTGGACGACGTGGTGCTCGACACCACGCTGTCCCTCGTCGCGCCGTTCCTCGCCTACCTCGCGGCCGAGGCCATCAACGCGAGCGGTGTGCTCGCGGTGGTCATCGTCGGTCTGCTGCTCGGGCACAAGGCACCCGCGCTGCAGTCGGCGTCGTCACGGCTCGCCGAGCAGACCAACTGGCAGACCATCACGTTCCTCCTCGAGAACACCGTCTTCCTGCTGATCGGCCTGCAGGTGTCCCAGGTCGTGCGCAATGCCAACGCAGACGACATGGGCGGGACCCGGCTGGTGTGGATCTGCGTCGCCGTCCTCCTCGGCACCCTGCTGACCCGGGTCCTCTGGGTATTCACGGCGACCGCGCTCTACCGCTATGGCTCGGCCCGGATGCGCCAACGCTCGTGGGGATGGAGCGAGGCGACGCTGGTGTCCTGGGCGGGCATGCGCGGTGTCGTCACCCTCGCGGCGGCCCTGGCGCTGCCCGACGAGACGCCGCATCGCGACGTGCTGATCCTCGCCGCGCTCGCTGTGGTCGCCGGCACCCTGCTGATCAACGGGACGACGCTGCCGTGGCTGGTCCGCCGGCTCGACCTGCCGGGCCCCGACCCGGCCGAGGACGCCCTCGAGCAGGCCGGCCTGCTCTCCAAGACCGGCCGGGCCGGGCTGGCCCGGCTGGCCGAGCTCCAGCGCGAGGGCGACGACCCCAGCGTCATCGCCCGCCTGGAGGAGCGCACTCGCACCAGGGCTGACGCTGCCTGGGAGCGGCTAGGCGCACCGAGCGACGACGAGACCCCGAGCGCGACCTACCGGCGACTGCGTCAGGAGATGCTGCACGCCGAGCGGGAGACCGTGCTGCACGCTCGTGACTCCGGCAAGTACGACGACGACGTGCTCCGTGAGGTGCTGGCCCAGCTGGACGTGGAGGAGTCGCTGCTGGACGGGCTGCACGAGCAGACGACCACGGTCCAGCGCGAGCTGGTCACGCGGATCGAGCGCGTCTGGGCGTGCGAGCACCTGGATGCTGCGGCGCTGTCTGTCCCGCCCGTCACGCCCGAGGGCTGCGAGGAGTGCTTGCGGGACGGCACCCGATGGGTGCACCTGCGGCTGTGTCTGGCTTGTGGGCACGTCGGCTGCTGCGACTCGTCCCCGCAGCGGCACGGCGACAAGCACTTCCACGAGACCGACCACCCGGTGATGCGCAGCTTCGAGCCGGGTGAGGCCTGGCGCTGGTGCTACGTCGACGAACGGCTCGGGTGAGCCACCCGCCACCGAGTCTCGGTCCGGACGCCGACGTACCGGCGTACTGGGAGGGTCTCGGGTTGCGGGGTCTCGTGGACTGCCACGTGCATGTCATGCCGCAACGGCTGCTGGACAGCGTCTGGGCCTACTTCGACGGGGTCGGTCCGCGGGAAGGGCTGGAGTGGCCGATCACCTACCGCTGGCCCCAGGAGCGACGGCTCGAGCACCTGCGCGCGATGGGTGTGCGCGCGTTTCCCACGCTGCTCTACGCGCACAAGCCCCGGATGGCCGAGTCGCTCAACGTCTGTGTGCCGCGACTTCGCCCGCGACCAACGTCGGGCCGGGCACGACGACGTCGTACCGAGCATGACCTTCTTCCCGGAGCCCGGTGTGACGAGCTACGTCGACCGAGCCCTGCGCGAGGGCGCCCGCATCGTCGAGCTGCACGTCCAGGTCGGCGGCTTCGACCCACGGGACCCGGTGCTGGACACGACGTGGGGGCTGCTCGCCGACGCTGGTGTCCCGGTCGTGGTGCACACCGGGAGCGGTCCGATGCCGGGCAACTTCACCGGACCAGGCCCCTTCGGCGAGGTGCTGGCCTGCCACCCCACGCTGACCGCGGTCGTCGCGCACCTCGGGATGCCGGAGTACGACGCGTTCCTCGACCTTGTCGATAGGTACCCGAACGTGCACCTCGACACGACGATGGCGTTCGTCGACTTCTGGGGCGCGCCGGACGTCCAGACCCGGCTGGCGAGATCGCTGGCCGCCCGGCTGGGAGCAGGTGCGGGACCGGGTGGTGCTGGGCACCGACTTCCCGAACATCCCCTACCGGTACGGCCACCAGCTCGAGGCGCTGCGCCGGACCGGGCTGGACGACGACTGGCTGCGGGCCGTGCTGTGGCACAACGGGACACGCCTGCTGGGGCTAGCCCGGCAGCGGCCGGATCAACAGCGCCGGGAGGAGGGCGGGCCGGCGGCCGATCGCTACTGACCCGCCGTACGGGCTTGCGGTCAGGTCAAGAGCGCCTGGATGAGGGGTGGGCCGCCTCGTTCGCGTCTGCCCGTCGTTTCGGGTGCTGACCGGACCGAAGAACACACAGTGTCGGCCCCCCGAGGCAGTTCGACCGCCGAAAGGGCTCGACTGCTTGTTGGTAAGTCCGGTCGCCGGCTGACCCGAGATAGGTGGCTGCTCACCAGCACAATGGCACACAAAGTCGGCGCTGAGAGCCCGATTCAGGACCAGAAGTGGTGCCTTTGTATGCCGCCAGGAGGTCGGTTCCGTCGGCCCGACGACACATCCGGTGCTGAGGAGCACGAGTGGGACCCATCGACCGCCTCCGCAGCAACATCCATCACTGAAGTGTCGTCGGGTCCTCGACCCCAGCTCACAGCGGGACCCCGAACGGCGGCTCAGTCGCGAACCGAACCGGCCCACCCCATCCCAAGCCGCCCTTGACCTGACCGCACGGCGAACAGTGAGGGACCCGGCCAGCCGCGGCTGAGGGCGTCTCAGAACTTGAGGACGCGGCCCGACGGGGCGCGCAGGTCGAGCTCGACCGGGCGGGACGATGCGCTCTGCTTGCGCACCTTGACCTTCACCTGCTCCTGCACGTCCTCACCTCCTCGTCCTCTCAGCTCATCTGGTCAGACCCAGCCTCGTGGTCGATCTCATCGGCCGTCGAGCGGGTTTTCTTCACCCCAGAGCGGTGGGCAACCACTCCTCGGGAATCCCGAGCCCCTCGACCAGCACCCCGACGTGCCCCCGCAGCTCGCGGCACAGGTCGTCGACGGTCGCGCCGAGCGCCTTGGCGCCGGTGGGCGTGAGGCGCCCGTGCTCGAGGAACCACGCCCGGTCGGCCTCCACCTGGGCCAGCGCGTAGAGGTCGCAGGTGCGGTCGAGCAGGTCGCGGGTCCCCTCGTCGCTGGAGTGCCCCACGGCGGCGGCGAACGCATCCAGCACGATGCGGTGCACGTGCGCGCGGCCGGCTGCGAGCGCGTGCGGCTGCACCCGGTTCAGCGCCTCGAAGGCTGCGTCGGGGTCGTCCTCGTTAGCGCTGCTTGCGCGCCGAAGTCGCCGGGCGAGACCCGCCACGATGTGCGCCTCGCGCCAGGCGAACATGTCCAGCTGCCAGGCACGGTCCAGCACGTCCGCGTCACCCCGACCCGGCGCCGCCGCCGCGAGCCGGTCGACGAGTCCGCGCGCCGAGGTCTTCTCGAGCACGGTCTCCTTGACCTGATCGGCCAGGAACCGCAGCGTGCTCATCGCGTCGAGGTCGCCGAAGTGGTCCCGGTAGCGGGTCAGCACCGCCCGCGCCACGAGCTGCAGCAGCACCGTGTTGTCGCCCTCGAAGGTGGCGAACACGTCGGTGTCGGCCTTGAGCCCGACCAGCCGGCTCGCCGAGAGGTAGCCGGCGCCGCCGCAGGCCTCCCGGCAGGTCTGGATCGTCGCGGTCGCGTGCCACGTGCTGAGGACCTTGAGGCCGGCGGCTCGCGACTCGAGCTCGCGCTGCGCGGCTTCGTCGGTGGTCCCGCCGGTCTGGATGTCGTGCGCGTCGGACACGAGCTGGCCGTTGGCAAAGTGCAGCGCGTACGACGTCGCGAGCGCCGGGAGCAACCGGCGCTGATGGGCGAGGTAGTCCAGGACGACGACCTCGCGGCCGCCGGGCCGGGCGAACTGGGTGCGCACCTCGCCGTACCGAAGCGCGGTTGCCACGGCGACCGTGGCTGCGCTCGCCGCGGCGCCTCCGACGCTGATGCGGCCGCGCACGAGTGCGCCGAGCATCGTGAAGAACCGCTGGCTGCGACTCTCGATCGGGCTCGAGTAGGTGCCGTCCGGCGCCACCGCGCCGTAGTGGTCGAGCAGGTTGTCGCGTGGCACGCGCACGTCGTCGAACCAGAGCCGGCCGTTGTCGACGCCGTTGAGCCCGCCCTTGTGGCCGCAGTCCTCGATGCGCACGTCCGGGCAGGGGTTCCCTTGCTCGTCGCGGATCGGGACGAGAACGGCGTGCACGCCGTGGTTCTCCCCCTGCGTGACCAACTGGGCGAACACGACGGCGAGCCGGCCGTCGCGGGCCGCGTTGCCGATGTAGTCCTTGCGCGCGGACTCGTCCGGGGTCGTGACGACGAACTCCTCGGTGCCCGGGTCATAGGTCGCCGTGGTGCGCAACGACTGCACGTCCGAGCCGTGGCCCGTCTCGGTCATCGCGAAGCAGCCCGGCAGCTCCAGCGTCATCATCGCCGGCAGGTAACGCTCGTGGTGCCGTTCCGTGCCCAGCGCCTGGATTGCTGCGCCGAACAGCCCCCACTGCACGCCGGCCTTGACCATCACCGACAGGTCGACCAGCCCGAGCATCTCGAAGAAGGTCAGCGAGCCGCCGATGTCGTCATCGCCGCCGTACGCCTTCTCGAAGCCGAGCCCGGGCAGCCCCGTCGCGGCCAGCTCACAGGCCCGGGCCACGGTGCGCGCCCGGTGCTCGTCGCGCGGCAGGTCCCCCGCCGGCTCGCACCACTCGGGGGGCACCGTTCGGCGCACCCGCTCGCGGACACCCGCCCAGCGCCCGTCCACAACCCGCCGCAGATCCGCCTGGTCCACGTTGTCCATGCGGGGAGTCCTACCCCGCCGACGGCCATCCGAGACGTCGGTACTCCCGGGTCCGTGCGGGCCGCCCTGTGTGACAGCGTCTGAGGATGACCCCGGACCTTGAGCTGAGACCGTTTCGGCCCGGCGATCTGCCGCGCATTGTCGAGTTCGCGCTGCGGGCTTGGGAGCCGGTCTACGCGTCCCTGCGCCAGGTTCTTGGCGATGACATCTTCCTGCGCCTGCATCCGGACTGGAAGGCGGACCAGGCGGAAGCAGTGAGCTCGAGCTGCTCCAGTCCCGAGCGCGACGTGTTCGTCGCTGCGGTGGAAGGGCGTCCGGTCGGCTTCGTCGCCGTCGCCTTGAACGCATTCCATGACCGCATGGGCGCCATCGACATCATCGCTACCGATCCCGACTACCAACGTCGCGGCATAGCCAAGGCGCTGACCGTAGCCGCGCTCGATCACATGCGTGACTCAGGGATGGACATCGCAGTCGTGGAGACCGGCGGCGATATCGGCCATGCTCCCGCTCGGGAGGCGTACGCAGCGACTGGGTTCAAGCTCCTGCCCATTGCGCGGTACTTCCAACTTCTTGAGCAGCGACCCGTCGGTTGATGCCAGGTGAGCCCGGCCTGGTCAGCGGCTCCCCCTCGGGCTCGACGCTGACTGCGGAGCTGGCTCTACCGCTCGGTTCGCAGCCCGCCACCCAAGCACTGGAGCTGCGGTGCGGACTGCTGGATACCCCGACAGTCATGGCGGCAGAGGCGGGAGCAACCCTCCCGTGCAGCATGCGCAACGCGGCTCTGTGTCATGTCCCGGCGAGCCTGGCGACGACGGGACTCATCGCATCGATGTCTTCCTCCCAGCAGGTGAGGTAGGTCAGTCCCCAGCGCTCCCGCCGTTCCAGCAGCGTGTCGACGATGTGCTCGGTGTCACCGATGAGTGCATAGGGACCGCCAGCCAGCACCTCGGGACTGGTCCAGGAGTTCTGCGGGTCACGTGGAAGCTCGTCGGCCGAGCGACCGACGAAGAAGGCCAGGACGCCGCGCTCCGGACCGCCATCGGGCCGGCCTTCGACGGTGGCGTCGAGGATCTCGATCTTGTCGTCGAAGGCTGCCGCCGAGAACTCCGCGGGGTCGAGACCGCCGCCTGGCAGCGACCGCGGCACGAAGCCGATGATGTCGGCTTGCCGGGCCGCGAATCGGGTCATCCTCGGGCCGCCGCCTCCGAGCAGCAGGGGGATCGGGCGTTGGACCGGCTCGACGAGAAGGTTGCAGTCCTGCAGGCGGTAGTGCTGGCCCGTGTGCGTGATCGATCCGGTCTCGTGCAGGGCCCGGATGACGCCGACAGCCTCTTCGTATCGACTGGCCCGGGTCGGCCCGTCCTCGAAGGTGATGCCGACCATGTCGTACTCCGGCTTGGACCAACCAGCCCCTATCCCGAGCTCCATCCGGCCGTCGGACAGGACGTCGATTTCGGCGGACTCGCGGGCCAGGAGCACCGGATGGCGGAAGTCGTTGTCGTAGACGTAGCTCCCGAGGCGCAGGGTCGTGGTGACGGTGGCAGCCGCTGCCAGGCGCGGTGTGCACACCGTGTTGTTGAGGAAGTGGTCAGCGACCAGCAGCGTCGAGAAGCCCAGCGACTCGACCCTGCGTGCGTGGTCCACCCAGTTCGTGCGTGACCCTTCAGTTCCTCCAGTCGTGACGGCACCGAAGCGAAAGTTGCGCCGACGAGATTCCGGACGACCCACGGTTCTCCCCTTCCCCAGAGGCTTCGCGGCCCGGCACCACCGGACCCCTATGACGATCAGCCTGCCTGCCCCGCTTCCCGAAGGACGCGAGTTGGGTGATCATGCCGCCTTACCGTGCCGGCGTGAAGACGTTCGTCGTCCAGCGCGCACAGACTCGGCCAGGAGTACAGCAGGATCGGGATGCGACGCCAAGCAACTCCAAGAACGCACCAGGGCAGCCCTGCCCCGGTGTGCAGGTACTCGATCTACCCGGTACTGGATCTACAGGGAGCTGAAGGAATCCACCCGGACAACTTGAGTCGTCCCGAGCGAGCTCGCTTGTTCGCAATCTCGGTCGGACCGTTGACGGCCGCTCGGATGACGCACGACCAGCGCAACGAAGGGTCACATCGGAGCTGGCCCCATGACGGACCAACCCGTGTTCTTCCGCCACGCCGGGAGTGCCAGCCGAAGCTGTGATCGCATCCACGGCGCCGCCCAAGGGGAAGATGATCGGCAGATCGGCACACTCGGGACGGGCCGCCGACACGAGCATCTGCCCGAGGATCTTGACCTGGTCGTCATCGACGGCGCACGGTGCAGGGCATGACTGACATCGAGATCGCCGACCCGCGCGTCGAGGCGTACGCCGTCGCGCACTCCACGCCGGAGCCACCGTGGTTTGCCGAGATCGCCGAGCAGACCCGGGCCCGGACCAGCGCTCCCGGCATGATGGTCGGCACCCTCGAGGGTCGACTCCTGAAGGTGCTGGTCGCGATCCTGCAGCCGACGACCGTGCTGGAGATCGGGACATTCACCGGCTACAGCTCGCTGTCGATGGCGGAGGCGCTGCCGCCGGACGGACGGATCATCACCTGCGACATCAGCGAGGAGCACGTCGCCTTGGCACGCGAGCACATCGGAGCCAGCCCGTACGCCGACCGGATCGAGATCCGGGTCGGGCCGGCAACCGAGACGCTGGCCACCCTGGATGGCCCGTTCGACCTGGTGTTCATCGACGCCGACAAGCCGGGCTACCTGGACTACTACGAGGCCGTCCTGCCCAAGCTGTCGGGGCGCGGCCTCGTCTTGGCCGACAACGTGCTCTGGAGCGGCCGGGTCCTAGACGACGGCGAGGACGACGAGAACACCCGGGCGATCCGCGCCTTCAACGACCACGTGCTCGCCGACCAGCGCGTCGAGGTCGTGATGCTGACCGTCCGCGACGGCCTCAGTCTCATCCGCCGTCGGTCAGGCGCGGAGGCGTGAACCCTGCCTCCTTCGAACTGCCATTCAGAACGGCCGTCGCCGCCAGACGTACGCGGTTGCCGACAGCGATATCGACGCTCCACTCAGAGCTGGCCCTACCGAGCACTCGCGTCATGCCTGCTCGTTCGGAGGTAACGCTGTCGATGTTCGTGCGAGTCTGATGCCGCTGGCCTCCTCGAGGGAGGGGCGTTGACGGATTACGACGTGGTCGTGGTGGGCGCGGGTGCTGCGGGCTGCGTCGTCGCTGCGCGCCTGGCAGCGGGTGGTCGACGTGTGTGCGTCGTGGAGGCTGGTCCGGACCTGCGTGGGGACGTGCCGGCTGACTTTCGCGACGGATGGGACTTCCCCAGGAGCCATGAGTGGGGTTCCAGTCGTTGCCGGATGAGCGTGGCCGGGGCGTGCCGCTGCGGCGGGGCAAGGTGGTTGGCGGCACGTCCTGGGTGACACGTTTCGCGGTCCGAGGCTCGCCCGCGGATTTCGATGCCTGGACGCGTCGGGGTTGTGCGCGCTGGGGCTTCGATGAGGTCCTGCCGTGGTTCCGCCGCGTCGAGACCGATCAGGACTTTCCTGGTGCGCCCTGGCACGGCGGCGACGGCCCCATGCCGGTCACGAGGTATCGCGACGTTCCAGATAGCGCCTTTGCGGCCGCAGCGATGATGGCCTGCGAGGGAGCCGACATCGCGATTATCGACGACCTCAACCGCCCCGGCGCAGTCGGAGTCGGGCGGATGCCGATGACGGCGCGCGACGGTGTGCGTGTCACGACGGCCGACGCCTACCTCCCGATCGAGGCGACGCCGGCCGGGCTGACCGTGCTGGCAGACACCATCGTCAGTGAGATCGTCGTGCGAGCGGGCGCCGCGCAAGGGGTCCGGTTGCCCGACGGACGTGTGCTCGGGGCCGGACTGGTCGTGCTCTGCGCCGGGGTCTACGGATCCCCCGCAGTGCTGATGAGGTCGGGCATCGGTCCCGCTGCCCATGTGTCGGAACTTGGGGTCCCGGTGGTCGCCGACCTGCCCGGTGTCGGGTCCAACCTCGCCGACCACCCGCAGGTCTGGCTGGATCCGGGCTACGGACGGCCCGCCCAGCAGCGGCCCCCGTTGCACCTGCTGGCGAGCTTCCGAAGCTCCTTCTGCGGCCCGGGTCAATCACCGGACCTCGCGCTGTGGATCGCCGACCCCTCAGGCGATCCGGTCGAGGCCGCGATAGAAGTGCTCCTGATGACACCCGCCTCGCGCGGCAGCGGCCGGCTGGCGTCCGCGGACCCGTCCGCGCCGCCTCTGATCCGACTGCCACGGCTCGACACCGGCAGCGACTACGAGCGGCTGGCCGAAGGGTTGATGCGAGCCCGGGAGGTCGCCGTACAGCCGGAGCTCCGCGCGATCTGCGACCGGCCGCCAACCGATCTCTCGACCGCGGACCGGGTGCGGGCGTGGATAGGTCAAGAGCGCTACTCGATACCGCACACCATCGGCACCTGCGCCATGAGCGACCGACCCGAGAGCGGGTCCGTCGTCGACGCGCACGGGAAGGTACACGGCATCGACCGGCTGGCGGTGGTCGACGCCTCGATCATCCCGTTGCCGCCTTCGGGGTTTTCCCACATCGTCGCGATCATGCTCGCGGAGCGACTCTCCAGCCACCTCGCGCACGCCACCACACAACCTGCCTGGCACATGAGCCCGCGCTCCTTAGCCGGCACTACCGAGTGGCTCGCATTTCCGCAGCGGAGCGACCACGTCGGAGATCTTCACCCCGGCTGGGCCGAACTGGCGAGTCGGGCATCGGGTAGCTGGGCCCCGATCCGACAGCGAAGCTCCATCTGACGTGTGATTGCGGCGGCCCGCTCCTCAAGTCTCTGCACGGCCGGGCCGGTTGCGCGGTCGGCGCTGCCGAGCCCGGTTGTGCGAATCACCAGTGCCAGGTGGCGGCGGCTCCATCGACGATGGTCTGCAGCTGCGTGGCGCCGGAGTCGTTGATCGCGCCTCCGGAGAGCAGGTAGCGGGTTCCCTGGTGCTTGAACAGGTAGAGCGTGGTCTGGCCGGTGGGGTCGAGGGTGAAGCACGGCAGGTCGCCGGTCGGGCAGAACCAATCGCTGGCGGTTATGCCGGGGACCGGCCGGACGACGAGGCGGGTGGCCGGCTCGCCACCGACGACCGCCGGGTCGCGGCGCAGCACCTTCAACCGGTCGTCCGCAGCCACGGCCGCCGCCAGACTGCGCCGGTCACCGTTGGCGTACGTCCGCACCCGCATCGCGATCAAGCCGCCGGTGGGGATGCCGTCGAACTTCACGACCGTGAGGTCGGCCTGGTCCGGCGACGCCAGGTGCTTGGGCGGGATCCGGAAGCTGACCGAAGGCACGAGGTGGGAGTGGAACGGGCGGGCACCCGGCAGCGGCTGCGGCTCGAAGGCAGGAACGCCCTCGTTGCTGGTGAGCACATTGCGACCGACCAGCGCCCCGACGAGCAGCAGCAGGACGATCGATGCCGCGACAACCAGAAGGGTCCGCGACGGGGCACGCAGGCGGGCGGTGGGCGTCTGAGCGGTCAGACCGGTCATGTCGATTCCTCTCACGGAGTGGTGGGCACTGCGTGCTGCTTGCTGGGCGCGGGCCTCGAACGCGTCATTGGCGGTCACGACGCCACCTCCCCGCCGGTCGACGGATCGACTGGCAGCCCCAGCGTCTTCGCCAGGGACTGTCGGCCGCGGAACAGGTGCGACTTGGCGGCACCCTCGGAGATCTGCATCACCCGGGCCACCTCGACGACGGGGCAGTCGTAGACGTACCGGAGCGCCACGGCCTGTGCCTGCCGGGAGGGCAGGCGCCGGACAGCCGCCCAGAACTGCTCGCCCGGCTCTTCCATCGCCGGCAGCGGCTCCCGCTGCGCGGAGAGTCGGAACAGGGCCTTGGCCTCCGCGACCCTGCGGCGGACGGCCGAGGCCGCCAGGTGCGCCGCCGTACGGCGCAGGTAGCCGGTCGGGCTGTCCATGCCGGACACCCGCGACCATTGGCGGAAGGTGACCGCCATTGCCTCCTGGGCGAGGTCCTCGGCAACCGACGGGCTTCCCGAGAGCACATAGGTCAGGGCCACCAGCGGGCGATACTCTCGGGCATAGAACGTCTCGAAGGTCTCCCCAATGGAGACGACGACCGGATGTTGCTCGTTCACGGAGGCCTCCCTGCTGGCCCCGACCCGATGGCGATCACTCACGCCATACCATCGCGCGAGACCGCCCCAGAGGTTTACCCGCCAAGAAATTCGGCCTCCTTCGATTTCCCCGACTGCTGACAAATCCTGCCTGGCGAGCATGAAACGACCGACGGACACACACGCGACGCCGACTTGCCCAACGGTTCGGATGAACCCGCGAACGGTGACGACGGCACTCGGTAGAAGAACCGCGCCTGCGGCGCCGAAGCGAGGTGGCGATCACATTGACGCTCATCCGCCCGCCGGCTTGGCGGCCCGGGGGGCCGTGTCCCAATTCACGTAGTCCTACGGCCCAGGCGACGCTGCCCTCCCCGGCCGATGACTCTTGTGCAGCTACGAAGTCGTAGTGCTAGCAGCCGCGCCACCCAGCGGAGCACCGACATCAAGGGAAACGAGCAAGCATGGTTACGTTCATGACCATCGGTTACGGCGACCGCGCCGAGTACAGGGCAACTGCTCAAGCTGTCCACGATGCGTGATCCTCGGCCCGGGAAGGGTGAGGGAGCGGGAAGCGAGGTCTCGCCGCCGACCGTCACCCCGATTCTCGTGGCTGTGCTGCTCGCCGAGGGTGAGCTCATGCCGGTGTACGTGCACGTCATCGACCATCCCGAGGCGCGCGTGCTTGTCGACACCGGCATGACGCAGCTGCACCCGGCGGTGGCCGACATGGATCCACGCCTGTTTCCACTGAGCGCGCAGGCCGACTTCGACCTGGCCAGCATCGACGTCGTCATCAACACGCACCTGCACTTCGACCACTGCGGCGGCAACCACCTGTTCACCGGCAGGCCGATCTACGTCCAGCGCCAGGAGCTCGACGACGCGCGCGGCGAGGACGACTACACGATCCGCGAGTGGGTCAAGGCGCCCGGCGCGCAGTACGTACCCGTCGACGGCGCGCTCGAGTTGCTGCCGGGGCTCCGGCTCGAACCGGCGCCAGGCCACACGCGCGGCTCGCAGGTGGTTGTCATCGAGACGCGCGGGCGTTCAGTCGTCGTCGGCGGCGACATGGCGGTTTTCTTCGCCGAGCTCGACGAGCCCCGCACCGAAGGCCAGCGGCTGGTCCGCGCGCTCGACCCTGAGGAGGTCTGGCTCTCGCACGAGCACGAGCCGTGGCGGCCGCAGGGTGCACGGCACCTCTGATTCGAGGGAGTCCTCAGGTCGCTCGGTAATCTGCCGGTTCTCGGTCGTCGTTGTCAGTCGCCGGCGCGCCTCGGAGCTACCGATCGGACGGATGGCCGCCGGTCACGCATCGCGGGGGGGCATACACCGGCCGATGCCCTGAAGCGCGTCTGTGCCGCAGCAACGGCTACCGCGCGGCATCGCGATCGTCTGTCCGCTCAACGGCCGCCGAGCGAGGTCAGCGCATTACCTGCTGAGTACGTGCCCGCGGCGCGGTACGTCTTCCCGCCCACCGATCGGGTCAGTTCCAGCACGGCGTCCAGGGCCGGCCCGCTGCTCCGCTGAGCGCTGCCGACCGCAGCAGAAGTCGGATGGATGCCGGAGGCGTGGGCGGTGGCAGGCCCCGTTGCGGCGATAGTCATCCCACCGGCCACCATCGTCGCGAACAGGGCACCGGCGGTTCGGGTACGGATTGACATGATGGGTTCCTTCAGTCGGATTGCGGGTTGAAGCCGCGGACGCGGCCTCGACGACCCCTTGTCGCAGCGGCGCACCGAACCGGTTCGCGACCAGTGGTCAACCCCGTGCGGCGGGCTTGGGCGGACGACCCCCGCTTGATGTGGCGTCGGCGTTGCCTGGCTGCCGCCTTTGGGGAGTGACAGATTCGGTGGCAGTGCGATTCAGAGTTCATGACCCTTTGAACCCTCGTCGCACCCGGACGCGGCCGCCATGTCCAGGCGGCACGCCAGGAAGGCCAGGACCTCGACCTTCACCGTCCCCGTCGACCTCCTCGCGGGCCACGCCGCCCTCGCCGCCGGCAGGCGCTCGGGCAGCTGGCTCCGCACGTGAACCCGCGCTGCGTGGACGAGCTAGGAACGGTCCTCCGGATCTCGGCCAATGACCCGTCCAAGGAGGTGCAGCGCGGCTCATAGGTCCTTGGCGAAGGACCGGGACAGCGCGGCGTCCCGGTAGTGGCCGAAGCCCTCGACCGGTAGGTAACCGGCACGTGCATAGAGAGCGATCGCCTCGGGCTGCGCAAGCCCGGTCTCGAGGATCACCCGCCGGTATCCCTGCTCGCGGGCTAGGTCCTCCAGCGCGCGCAGCAACCGACGCGCATGCCCGCGACGGCGGTGCTCCGCGCGCACGAACATCCGCTTGACCTCGACGGTGCTCGCGTCGTGCCGGCGCATCCCGGCGCATCCGATGGTGACCGCTCCGTACCGCGCGACGAGGAAGGTCCCGTCCGGAGGCGCGAACTCATCGGGGTCGACCGGGGTCTCGTCGTGGCCGCCGTATCGCCTGACGTACTCCTGCTGCACCTCCGCGACGAGCGTCGCGGCGACGTCGGAGTCGAACGGCACCGCCTCGAGGGCGACCTCGTCGTCGGGTACGCCGAGGGCGCGGTGCGCGAGCTCGGCGAGACCGGCCTCGACCGATGTCGTCACCTGGTCCGGCCGCGGCCCGCGCTCCGGGTCCGCCGCGACCCCGACGGTGACCTCACCCGCGTAGGAAAGGATGCTCACTCCCGACGGAACCGCTCCGACGAGTGGCACCCAGACCGCCACGCGCACGACCCGTGCCCCCGCGATGTGCACCGGCGTCGCCGGGCCGCGGACGTTGGTGACGATCGCGGCGGCCCGGGCACCGATGAACCGGGCAGCGCACCGCTGGATCAGCCTCGGAAGCCACCCGAGCACGTGCAGCATGAGGTACGTCGACGGCGCGGACCCGCCGCCGCGGAGCTGCCCCGTCGCCCGGCTCACCGCCTGAACCCGGGCCACCGGGTCGGCGGCCCCGGTCGGCAGGCGCAGCAGCGCGAAACCGACCCGGTTGCCCAGCTCTGCAGGCACCGGCCGCCCGGCGCGCAGGTCGACCGGCACGAGGACGCGCCGGGTCGCCGACCTGCTGGTCGGCTGCCCCGCATCGTTCAGCGCGCCCGCGATCACCGCCAGCAGCACATCGTTGACCGTGGCGCCGAGCTCGGCCGCGACCCGACGGACCAGGCCGAGGTCCAGCGGGGCGGTCCAGGCCGGCGGCCCATGGATGCTGGCGTGACGCGACGCCGGGTCGTCGCGCGCCGTGAGCAGCAGTGCGACACCCGTCCCGACCACATCCAGAGCACGCCGCGCCGCGGACGCACGGCCGGCCACGGGACGCCCCACCGGCGCGACGACGTCGGGCCGGTCGTCCATGAGCGACATGAGCGCCGCGGCGAGCGCTTGCCCGTCGGCGAGGCTGTGGTGCACCCGGACCACCAGCACCGAGGACGTGCCACCGGGCTGCTCGAGCTTGAGCAGGTGCAGCTGCCACGGCGGCCGGCTCATGTCCAGCGATCGGGTCGCCAGGTCGCCGAGCGCCGCTGCCAGACCGTCCTCGCCGGACACCGGCCCGCCGTCGAGGACGTGTCGATCGAGGTCCACGGCGACGGGCACCCAGGCCGGCCGGCGCAGCGGCCACCAGCCTGGCACCGCCCGGGTGGCGAACCGCGGGTGGGCGGCCACCAGTCGGTCGCGCACGAGGTCGGCCACCGCGGCCGGGTCGACGGTCTCCTCCAGGGCGAGGACCGCGGTCACGACGGCGTCGCCGGTCGTCGTACCGGAGCCGAGGAAGACGGCATCGGGGCCGGCCATCGGACGTCTGGGGTCCCGGCGCCGGGCCGGCGGGCTCACGACGGGTCGCCGGGCCGCCCGCGGCGGGGGCGCCGGTCCCTGGCGCGAGCCCGGGCCCGGCGGAAGCGGCGGGCGAACGGGCGGGCGAGGTCGGCGGCCCCGACCAGCCCCGCGGTGTTGCCCATCGTGGCCGCCACGACGGCGGCCTGCGGCCGGAACTGCCGCCCGGTCAGGGACCGGGCGAACGCGTCGCGGGCCGGCACGATGAGCAGGTCGCCGGCCTCGGAGACACCGCCGCCGATGACGAACCGGCCGGGGTCCATCGCGGCCGCCAGATTCGCGATGCCGACCCCGAGCCAGCGGCCGACCTCCTCGAAGAGCTCGCGGGCCGCCGGGTCTCCGTCCTGGGCGGCGCCCGTGATGAGCGGCCCGGTGATGGCGTCGACGTCGCCGCCGGCCCGGTCGAGGATGCCGTGCGCGACCGGCGACCGCGCCGCGGCCAGCTCCCGGGCCTCGCGCACGAGGACGTTTCCCGAGGCGTACTGCTCCCAGCAGCCGCGGTTGCCGCACTCGCAACGACGCCCGCCCGGGACGACCTGCATGTGGCCGAACTCCCCCGCGACGCCGAACTTCCCGCGCTGCAGCGCCCCGTTGACGATCGACGCGCCGCCGATCCCGGTGCCGAGGTTCACCCCGACGAGGTGTGACTCGTCGCGGCCGGCCCCGAAGCGCGACTCGGCCCAAAGCGCGGCGTTCGCGTCGTTCTCGACCACGACCGGCAGTCGCAGCCGCGAGGTGAGCGCGTCGCGCAGGGGCTCGTTGCGCCACGACAGGTGCGGCGCGAACAGCACGGTGGACCGGTCGGCGTCGATGAAGCCGGCCGCTCCGACGCCGACCGCGTGGATCTCGTGCCGGCCGGCCAGCTCCAGCACCGCGTCGACGATGGTGTCCTCCACCACCTGCGGGCTCTTGCTGCGGTCGGGGGTGTCGCGACGGGCCAGGTCGAGGACGGTGCCCTCGTGTGTGACCACCCCGGCCACGACCTTGGTACCGCCGATGTCGACGCCGACGGTGAGGAGGGCAGCGTTGAGCGGGCTGACACGGGGCGGCCGGGCCGACTCGTCGCGGGCCCGGCCGAGCAGGACTGGCCGACGCTCGGACACCCCCGAGACTGTAGTCAGGGAGTCGGGTACTGCCGACGCAGCGCGGCGTCCCACAGCGCGGTCGGCAGCAGTCGCCGGGCCCCGACCACCTGGCGGCCGACCATTCCGACCGGGTAGCGCGCCTTCGGCCGGCCGGACTCGACGGCCTCAACGATCGCGTCGGCGACGGCCTCTGGCTCCAACAGCCCGTGGCCCCCGCCGTAGACCGACCCGTTCCGGGCGGCAACGCCACGCATGAACCCGGCGTAGGGACCATCATCGGTGCCGGGATCGGTCGCCTCCTCGGCGAAGGCGGTGCGAACCGGTCCCGGCGCGACCACCGAGACGACGACGCCGAACCCACGGGTCTCGAACCTCAGCGCGTCGCTGAGCGCTTCCACGGCGTACTTGCTCGCGTGGTAGATCCCGCCTCCGGGCAGCGTCATCCGGCCACCCATGGACGACACGTTGACGATCCGCCCGCGGCCCGCCGACCGCATGGCTGGAAGCACGAGCTGGGTGAGTCGGAGCAGGCCGAACACGTTGGTCTCGAACTGCCGGCGTACCGCGTCCATCGGCACCTCCTCGACCGGGCCGTACTCGCCGTAGCCGGCGTTGTTGACCAGCGCGCCCACCGCCCCGTGCTCGGCTTCGACGGACGAGACGACCGAAGCCATCGACTTCTCGTCGGTGACGTCGAGCACTGCGGTGCGGGCGCCGGCGGCCGCCAGCTCGGCGAGGTCCGCAAGCTTGCGGGCGCTCGCCCACACCGGCCGCGGGCCGCGCAGCAGCGACAGCACGGCGGCCTTCCCGATGCCGCTGGAGCAGCCGGTGACGAGCACCGGTGCGGTGGGCGGGAGCGCGGCTTGCGAGGTCGCCATGCCCTCATCGTGCCCGCACGGCCTACGTTCAGCCCATGGAGATCCTCGGCCTCGTCTTCGCTGGTACCGCGACACCGCACCGGGCCGCGATGGCCGCGTTCGCGCGCGACGTGCTCGGGCTCGCGCCCGACGACGCGGGGACGCCGTACGCCGACATATTCACCCTCCCCGACGGCTCCGGCTTCGCGGTGTCCGACGAACGCGAGCCCGGCGGTGGCACGTCACGCACCATCGGTTTCCTGGTCGCCGACCTCGGCGCCGCCGTCGCCGAGCTCGCCGCGGCAGGGGTCGATGTCCAAGCGCCGGCCGGGAACGACAGCTACCGCTACGCGCACGTGGTGGCGCCCGATGGCGCGCTCTACGAACTGGTCGAGCGGCGATGACAGACCACTACTCGCGCCCCGGCTCCCCGTTGCGCGCGTTCGCGGTCCCGCGGCGCCAGTACGGCTTGGGCATGACCGCGTCGCGCGGCCAGCCGCGGTCGCGCACGAGGGCGGACCGGATCGTCGAGGCAAGGGTCATCTCGCCGCCGACGTAGACGACGACCCCGTCCTCGGGGTCGCCGAGACCGCTGGCCTCGAGCAGGGCGAGCCCGGTTGCGGCGTCGTCGCCCTGCTCGGCCACCCAGCGCACAGCGTCCGAGGCTGGGGCATCGAGGGGCAACCGCTCCTCGGCGGAGGGCACCGTCATCGTGACGACCGCCCGGGCGGGGGCGGCGACCGCCTCGGCCATCGCGAAGGCAGCTGGCAGGAAGCTCTGGTCGCCGAGGAAGTGGTGCACCCGCGAGGAAGGAACGAGGTGCACCTTGCCCCGCGGGCCGATCGCCTCGACCACGTCGCCGGTCGCGGCCTCGTGCAGCCCGCTGGCACCGGACACGTCGGGGTGCACGACGACGTCGAGGGCCACGCTCCCGGTCGCCCGGTCGATCGAGCGGATCGTCCATCTGCGGCGCACCATCGGCGGACCGGCGTCGGCCGTGAGCATCAGGTCCTGCCCCGGCTCGTATTCGAAGGTGTGCAGCGCGTCGCCGGTCAGCTCCACCCTCACCAGGAGCGGGGTCAGCCGGCGTACCGAGCGGACCATCAGGTCCATCCGGGTCGCGCCAAGGCGCTCGGCCAGCGCCACGCTGTCGTCGAACGGGACCGGCTGCTCGGCGGGCTCGCTCATGGTGTGACGACCCTGATGTTGAACGTCGGCGACCCGGTGGCGCCCATCAGCTCCAGCCACAGCGCCAGGTACATCTCGGTCGCCCGGGCGGACCGGATGCCGCCGAGGTCCAGCACGGACGCGGCCGGCCAGCCGAGGTCGCCGAGCAGGCGGGTGACCACGGCCTTGGCGTCGGCGTCCTCGCCGGCGACGAAGATGTGGTGCTCCCCCGGCACTGACGCGGGGTCGACCATCACCGCGGCGTTGACGGTGTTGAGCGACTTCACGACTCGTACGTCGGGGAGGGCCCGCTGCAGCTGCTCGCCGAGGCTGTCGGTGTTAGCCACGGACAGGACGGGCGGGAAGCCGCCGGAAAAGTCCAGCGCGCTGCTCACGTCCAGCAGGACCGTGCCGGCGGGCGGGGCCGCCGCACCGACGGCGGCCAGGGTGCCGTCGCCGCTCGTGGCGTTGAGCAGCACCTCGCCGTACCCGCCGGCCTCCGCCTGGGTGACCACCCGGATCTCGGGGTGCTCACCGGCCCACTGCCCGAACCCCGGCGTCCCGCGCGAGTCGGGCTCGGTGCGGGCCAGGCTCGCCTGCGGGTCGCGGGTCCCGACGACGACCTGGTGCCCGGCGGCCTGGAGGGCGGCGGCCAGCGTCCGACCGGCGGGGCCGGTCCCCAGGACTGCGATCTTCATGCCGGCGAGCGTACGTCGGTCGGCGCGCTCGCTTGGACGGCATGTCGCCGGCAAGGCCCGGCGAACCCGCGTAGGCGGGCGCTGTCCGGGTAGTGGCTCTTCCGGACGACACAGGCCACCGCCCCGCTCGCCTACCCACCACGTGAAGGAGTCACGGCACCATGTCTGCCAGCAACAGCGTCGCCCGACGGGCCGAGAACGTCCCCCAGGTCGTGGTCGTCACCGGCGCCAGCGGGGGCATCGGCCGGGCCACCGCCGTCGCCTTCGGCCGTCGCGGGGCGACGGTCGCGCTCGTGGCCCGCGGTGAGGACGGTCTCCAGTCGGCCGCCGAGGAGGTGCGCTCGGCCGGGGGCCGCGCGCTTGTGGTGCCGTGCGATGTCGCCGACGCCGTCGCCGTCGACGCTGTCGCCGAACGTGTCGAGGCCGAGCTCGGGCCGATCGACGTGTGGGTCAACGACGCGTTCACCTCGGTGTTCGCGCCGCTCGACCAGATCTCGCCGGACGAGTTCAAGCGGGTCACCGAGGTCAGCTACCTCGGGTACGTCTACGGCACGATGGCCGCGCTGCGCCGGATGAAGGCGCGTGACCGGGGCACGATCGTGCACGTCGGGTCGGCACTCGCCTACCGCGGCATCCCGCTGCAGACGGCGTACTGCGGCGCGAAGCACGCCATCCAGGGCTTCCACGAGTCGCTGCGCTGCGAGCTGCTGCACGAGAAGAGCGGCGTGCACGTGACGATGGTGCAGATGCCTGCCGTGAACACGCCGCAGTTCTCCTGGGTGCTCTCCCAGCTGCCCCGTCACCCCCAGCCGGTGCCGCCGATCTACCAGCCGGAGGTCGCAGCGCGTGCGGTGGTGCACGCCGCAGACAACCCCGGGCGGCGCGAGTACTGGGTCGGCGGTACGACAGCAGCCACCCTCGCCGCGAACGCGATCGCGCCTGGGTTGCTCGACCGCTACCTGGCGCGGACCGGCTTCGACGCGCAGCAGACCGAGGTGGCCGAGCCGGTCGACTCCCCGGAGAACTTGTGGAAGCCCGCGGACATGTCGCGCGACTTCGGGGCGCACGGGGTCTTCGACGACCGGTCCCACGACCGCAGCGCCCAGCTGTGGGCCAGCCAGCACCACGGTGCGCTGGCCGCGGCCGCGGCAGGTGTCGCGGCTCTTGGTCTCGCGCTGTGGCGCCGCCGGTGACCGCGACCGCCGCCGATCGCATGACCTCCGACCGGCTGCGCGCCCTCGGCGCGGCCCGCGCGGCGGTCGGCGGGCTCTGCCTGGTCGGTCTCGCGGCTGGCCGCCCCGCCGCCGGTGCCGGGCTGCCACGGGCCGGCCGGGTCGCGGCTGGCGTGCTGGCGGTCCGGGACCTCGTCCAGGGAGCCGCACTGGTCGTCCGCCCCGAGCGCCCGGTCGCAGAAGCTGCGGCCTTCGTCGACGTCCTGCACGCCGTGAGCATGCTGCCCGTCGTGGCCTTCGCCCGGAGGTACCGCGTCGCGGCGGCGGTCAGCACATCCGAGGCCGCCGGCTGGACCTGGCTGGCCCTGGTCGCGCTCCAGCCGCCCGGCAAGCACCGCGGCGGGTCCCTGGGCGGACGGTCCTAGACTCCGCGCCCGTGAGGGTCTACCTGTCCGCAGACATGGAGGGCGTCGCGGGCGTCGTCGACTGGGACCAGTGCCGGGTCGGGGCCCCGGCCCACGCCGAGGGCGCGCGGCTCCTGCTCGGCGAGGTCAATGCCGCCATCGAAGGCGCCCTCGAGGCCGGGGCCGATGACGTTGTCGTCAACGACTCGCACGGGCTGATGGCCAACCTGGCGCCGGACCGGCTGGCCGGGCGGGCGTCCTACCTCTCCGGCCGGCACAAGCCGGACTACATGATGCAAGGGCTGGACTCCTCCTTCGATGCCGTGCTCTTCATCGGCTACCACGGCTCGATGCCCTCGGCGTCGGTCCTGTCGCACACCTACAACCCCCGTGCCATCTCCGACGCCCGCATCGGTGGCGTCCGTGCCGCCGAGTCCGGCATCAATGCGCTGGCGGCCGCGGGCCACGACGTGCCTGTCGTGCTTGTCACGGGCGACCAGGTGGTCGGCCCGGAGGCCGAGCCGTTCTGTCCCGGCATCCGCACCGCGGTGGTCAAGCACTCGGAGTCCCGCGAGGCCGCGCTCAGCAAGCACCCCGACGTGGCCCGCGAGACCGTCCGGCAGGCGGCAGCCGAGGCGCTCTCGGACCGCAGCGCTTGGTCCGCCCCGCGAGTGCCGGGCGACCTCGAGGTCGACCTGCTGACCGCGGACATGGCCGAGATCGCGACCGCCGTACGCGGCGTTGAACGCAGCGCGGAGCGGACCGTCACGATCGCGACGGCGGACCCGCTGGCGGCGTACCGCTCGTTCGTCGCCGTGGTCGCGATCACCCGCCATCTGTCGCCCGCCTGAGCAGCGGCGCTCGCACCGACTGAGGTCGGTGGCACGATCGGCCCGTGACCGAGGACGAGACCGACGCGGCGGTCGAGGAGGCCGCGGACCTGCTCTACTCCGTGCCGCCCCGCGACTTCGTGGCGGCCCGCGACGCCCGGGTCAAGGAGCTGCGGGCCGCGGGCGACACTGATGCCGCGCGCGCCGTCGCAGCACTGCGCCGCCCGACCGTCGTGGCCTGGCTCGCCAACCAGCTGGTACGCCGGCACGGCGACCAGATCGGTCCGCTGCTCGACCTCGGGGCGGCCCTGCGCGACGCCACCGCCACGCTGTCCGGGCCGCAGCTGCGCGAACTGTCGCGACAGCGGCACCGGGTGATCGCGGCACTCGTCGCGCAAGCGCGGCGTCTTGCGGCCGCCGAGGGTCAGCCGGTCACCGAGGACGCCGCCCGAGGTCTCGAGCAGACGCTCACGGCCGCGCTCGCCGACGAGGCCGCCGGCGAGCAGCTCCGGTCGGGACGGCTCATCGACGCGCTGGTACCCGGCGGCTTCGGCGAAGCGCCCACCACGGCGGGTGCCCGCCGCCCCGCGAAACCGGCGAAACGCACAGCGAAGCCCACCGACGACCCGGCGGCCGCCGAGCGGGCCGCCCGGCGCGCCGCCCTGGAGGCGGAGCTCGCCGAGGCCTGGGCGGCCGCCCGGGCCGCAGCCGACGCACGGACCGACGCCGAGGAAGGGGCCAGAGCCGCCGAGTCCGCGTCGCGCGAGGCGGCGCGCACCGCCGAGCGGCTCCGCGGCGAGCTGGCCGCGGCGGAGTCGACGGCCGCATCGACGGAGCAGGCTCGGTCCGCGGCCGCGGGTGCGCGGGACGACGCTCGCGACGTCGCCGAACTGGCGACCAGGCGGGTCAGCGAGCTGCAGCGGGCCCTCGACGAGGCGTGACCCTCGGCGGTCAGTCGCGCACGACCGCGCGACCCGACCAGTCGTAAACCACGGTGGTTCGCAGCAGCACGTCCCAGACGGCCCGCTGCCGCGCCGAGACCAGGCACCAGAGCAGGCCCACCGGGAAGATCGTGACGATCAACGCCCGCACCACCGCCCGGCCGGCGCCGACCCGGCGATCGCTCCCGGCGACGACCCGCAGGCCCATGATCTGGTCGCCCACCGTCCGGCCGCTCGTCGTCCAGGCGACCGCGAGGTAGCCGACGGCCAGCACCACCGCGGCCGTACCGACCGCTCCGTGCGGCAGGGACGGCACGTGGGGATTGCGGGGGTTCCAGATGAGCAGGGCCCCCGCGATGCCGAGGTAGATCACGACCACCGATATCAGCACCACCGCGATGTCCACCACCGCGGCCACCGAACGGCTGACCATGCCGGCCCGGCCGCCCTGGAAGGACCGCGCCTCGGCAGGTACGGCGACGGCGTCGGGCTGGTTGGTGGCGTCGGCAGTCGTCACGTCGGCTCCGGACGGGGACGGTGCCGGCCGAGCAAGCGGTCGACGACCCGGCTCACCTGCTCGTCCGCCTCGACCGTGCGCAGCCGGACGCCGCGGACCGTGTCCGAGGCCATCGCGCCGCTGGACTCCCGGACGATCTCCGGCAGGTCGATGGCGTCGATGACCTGTCGCGCGATGGTCGCCAGGTCGATCCCGTCGATGACCTTGGCCACGTCGAGCCGGGCGGCGACCGCGTCGACATCGATGCCCGCGGCAATCGCGTCGAGGTCGAGCGAGCCCGCGATCTGGTTGATGTCGACGTCCGTGACCACGGCGTCGAGGTCGACCCGCTCCCGGACAATTGCGGTCAGGTCCAACCGGTCCAGGACGGCGTCTGTCACCGGTGGGACGAGCGCGAGAACGAGCTCGGTCACGGCGTTCTGCACCGCGATGCGTTCGATCCGGCCCCGGGCCGCGTAACCACGCAGGCGCTGCAACGGCCATCGCCCGACTCCCGCGAGGGGCGGCATCAGGACGACCGTGACGACCGGGCTCGCGGCCCGGACCACCGACCGGCTGCTCCACCGCACCAGCCGGGCGGCGTCCCCCGCCACGCCGATCCCTGCGTCGACCGCCAGCGCCAGGGCCAGGCCCGCCGGGGCCGCCGGTGCGCGGGGACCGGGCCGCTGCACCGGCACGACCACGCCCATGGGCCCCATGGCCGGCCTCCTCGCAGCGCGACCCGGACCGCGGCGGCCTCGATGTCGTCAGTGCATCGTGGCGCGACGGCTCACGGGCCGGCCTCACCCCCTCTGGGTGAGACCACCCCTGCGCGTGCGCTCAGAGCGCGCAGCGCCGCGCCGACGTACACGAGGTCGAAAAGCATCTGCCCGGTGACGATCGCCCGGCCTGCGGTGCCGACCGCGTGGATGTCCCCGAAACCGACCGTGGAGATGACGGTGACGGCGAAGTACAGCGAGTCGGTGCGGTCAGCGATCCCGACGATCTGGTCCGGAGCGAGCCGGTTGACGATGAAGTAGGTCGTCGCGAACACCAGGATGAGCAGGTAGAGCGCCGTCAGCAGGGCTTCGACCTTTGCGAGCACGGGCCATCGTCCGCTGCGCAACCCTCTCAGCTGGGTCCGCACGACGAGAGCGAAGACCGCGAGGGCCAGGACCATGGCGCCCAGCCGCCCCAGCGGCCCGGGACGGGTCAGGTTCTCCGCTGGTAGGAGGTAGTAGGAGACGGTCAGCAACGCCAGCATCAACGTGCTGCGCCAGACAAGGTGCAGAACGCCGGCAGTGTCCATCGCGGGCCTACGCCTCCGCGGGTGCGGACAGCACCGGGTGCGGGTGCGTGGTGAAGTACCGGCGCATCCCGATCCAGCAGACACCGCCGAGCACGATCGGCAAGAGGTAGGTGAACATCCGGAACACGAACACGCCCGCCACGATCGTGTCGTCGCTGGTGCTCTCGGCCGCCCAGATCAGTCCGCTGATGTACAGCGTCTCGGCGATCCCGATGTTGCCGGGAGTGATCTCGATGAGGGTGAGCAGCCGCACCAGGCTGTAGACCGCGAAGATCTCGACCGCGGTGAGGTCGTCATGCGGTGCCCCGACAGCGCGCAGGGACACCACCAGGCCGAGGTAGGTCGCGAGGTCCTTGCAGAGGATGATCACGAGCAGCAGGGGACCGCGCCGGGTGACCGTCGCGAGCACGTCCATCCGGAACCCGGCCACCGCCTCTCCCACCGCCTCGGCGGGCGGCCGGTTGACCAGTCCGCGGGCCCAGTTCAGGACCCGACCGAGCCGCTCGCCGAACCCGTGGGCGAACCGCTCGCTGCGCATGATGCCGACGACGACGGCGATCCCGACCAGGGAGATGACCAGTCCGACGACGGCCAGCCAGATGACCCGCGTCGGCACATCGTCCTGCGTCGCGAGGGCGGCGATCGCGATGCTCGGCAGGATGAGGGCCACCGCGTTGTTGAACGCGCCGCTCACGACGATCGCCTTCCCGAACGTCACCGGGTCGACCCCGAAGCGGGTGTAGAAGGAGTACTTCGCGACCGTCCCGGACGGGCCCGGGATGGTGTTGGAGACGACGGCCGCGGCCTCCTGGG
>DATBDW010000006.1:0-5596 GCA_036269735.1 Actinomycetes bacterium | reverse complement strand
CGGCGCGCGCCTGCAGCGGTATCGGCTGGTTCGACGGCATCGGGGACCAGGAACCGGACATGACCCCTCCCTCATGTCGCTGGCGCCGTTTGCGCGGGGCGGATGCGTTAGCAACGCCGACCGCCAGTGTCCAACTCTGCTGTCACGATCGCACAAGGTCTTGCGTTCCGGGCGGTACCGACGGAACCTGTCGGGGGGCCTCCGCCAGAGGAGCGGTGGGCGGCCAGGGCGTGATCGAGGGGAGTCCCGATGGGTCAGGTACCGACGGCCGTGGCGAGCTCGGTCCCGCCAGTAGCCCACGCGCCCGTTCAGGGCCGTGTCCCGGCCCAACGGGCGCGCACATCCCGACGGGAGCTGCGACGGCTGCGCGATCGGGACCGCCGCAGCGCGCGGCTGGCCGAGCTACACGGGCTGCGCGCCCTGGTGCTGGTCGCGCGCGACCTCGTCCGGACCGGCTGGCTGCAAGGCGCTTGGGCGGCCTACCCCGCCGAGGAAGGCGGCACCCGGTTGGTCGTCTCGTCCCGTGACCTTGCGCCGGGCCTCGACGAACCGGTCGGTCTGTGCCTCGTCGGCGCCCTGGTCTCGGCCGGCGGTGGCCCGGCCGCCGCGCGCGAGCAACCGGTGCAGCGAGCGCTCGACCTCACCTGGCACGCGCTGCACGGCGACCCCGCGGCCCCGGTCCGGTGGTGTCCCTCGCCCCCGGAGCGCGCGGCCCACGTCCGCCAGCTCACCCGGTGGAACGACGCGGCCGGCCGGACCGCTGCGGACGTGGTGGCCCTGCTGGACTCCGCCGAGCAGCACGCGGCCCGCGAGATTCGCCGATACCGGGCCACGCCGGAACCGGTCTGATCACCCGCCTCCGCCGGTCCCGGGCCGGGCACGTCGCACCACGAGCACCGCGACGTCGTCGGCGGTCGCGTCGCCCCGGCTCATCCCGGCGACCGCCGAGGTGCACACCTCGTCGGGCAGGAGCGCTGTGCCAGACCCGTCACCGAGGGCATCGTCGAGCACGGCGCGCAGCGCGTCGATGCCTTCGTCCACCGGCTGTTCGCGGCTCTCCACCAGCCCGTCGGTGAAAGCCACCAGGCCCTCCCCGGGCGCGATGCGCGAGCGAGAGGACTCGTACAGCGCGCCGAGCACTCCCAGCGGAGGGCCAGGTACGAGCTCCAGCGGTGTGCACGGCTCCCGGTCGGACACTCGCAGCGGTGACAGGTGCCCGGCGCTCGCGAGCTCGACCTCGCCGGTCGTCGGGTCAAGCGCGGCCACCAGGCAGGTGACGATCGCCGGGTCCTCGATCGCGCAGACCATGACGTTGAGGCGGCGCAGGATGCCGACGGGGGCGTGGCCCTCGAGGGCGAAGCCGCGCAGCGCGGCTCGCACTTGACCCATCACCGCGGCGGCGCGGATCCCGCGGCCCATCACGTCGCCGATGGCCACCACCAGCCGGCCGTCGTCTCGGCGTACCGCCTCGTAGAAGTCACCGCCCACCTCGGTCCCGGGCGCGCCGGGGCGGTAGTGCGCTCCGAGGTCCCAGCCGTCGAGCCGCGGGAGCGTCTGCGGCAGCAGGGAACGCTGCAGGGTGACCGCCACCTCGTGCTGGCGGGCGTAGAGCCGGGCGTTCTCCAGCGCCAGCGCCGCCCGGGCCGCGAGGTCAGCCACCAGCGAGTGCCGGGCCGCGAGGGTGCGTGCCGCGCCGTCGATGGTGACGGCAGCGTCCGGCCGGTCCGGGTCGGCGGTGACGGACAGCGTCAGCGCGCCGAACGGAGCGCCGCCGGCGGTCAGCGGTACGACGACGCCGTGCTCGACGCCGAGGGAGCGCAGCCCGTCCAGCAGGTCCGAGTCGCCGTCGGCCAGTGCGACGAGCATGTCGTCTGTCACCTGGGGCAGGTTCTCGCTCTCACCGGTCGCGATGACGTGACCCGCGCCGACCGGCTGCTCGAGCGTGACCGGCAGGGCCGTCAGCACCCGGTCGAGGTGACCCTGCAGCTCGGGATCGGCGTGCCGGCTGGCAGCCAGCCGGATCGTGCCGTCCTCCTCCTGCAGGTGCAGGCACGCCCACCGGGCCACGGCAGGCACGACGAGGTCCAGCACGCCGCCGATCGTGGCCCGCTCGTCCAGACCACCGGACAGCAGCTCGCCGGACGCCGCGAGCAGCTGCAGCCGCTCGGCGAGCTCCCTCCGGTCCCGCTCGAGCGCCCGCGCGGCCGTCACCTCGCTGGACGCGACAGCCACGCCGAGGACGGCGCCCTCCGGGTCGACGAGGCGGTACGCCGACAGGCTCCAGACGTGCTCGCGGTGGTCCTCGCCGGGCACCTCGCCGACGACGTCGTACCCGATCAGCGGCTCCCCGGTGGCGAGCACCCGCTCGATGCGGATCGTGAGCTCCTCGTAGGCGCCGAACATCTCGCGCACCGACCGCCCGATGAGCTGATCGACGGGGGTGTTCGCCATCGAGGCCATCTGCTGGTTGACCAGCAGGTAGCGCAGGTCCGCGTCGAAGACCAGCAACCCGCTGGGGGAGAGGTCGAAGACCGCGCGCAGGATCGGAGCGACGGCCGTCGGTTCGACAACCCCCTCCCCCGGTGCACTCTCCCGCGTCATCCGTCTGCCCATGGCTCGCCGAGCGTCGGGCGGTCCGACCTGTGTAGTTGTAGCGCAGCGCGCGATCTTGGGTGGCCACATCGCCGCGGGCCACGGCGACGTAGCTGGTCCCAGGATCGGAAAGGTCAGACGGCGGGGCGCAGCGTTCCGGGTCGCTGCCACCAGCGGTGGCGCGGCAAGCGCAGGTCCCGGCCGCGGCGAGAGCGTGCGGGGACGAGCGCCGCGCGACGGCGGTCGCTCGCCTCGGCGAGCAGGTCCAAGCGGTGCTCGCGGGCGGCGGCGGTGGTCAGCAAGCTGGTCATGACGGTCTCCTCAGGCGGTGCCGATTCAGGCTGGCGATCTCTTGTCGTGCGACCAGAATCGTTCTGAGGCCCCCACGCCGGCATCGGGAAGATGCCCACACCTCGCCGGTCAGAGGCTTAGGAGGCTCCTTAGGCGGGCACAGACCGGCTCGAGGACCTGACCCAGGCGGCTCGCGTGACCTCTGCCGTCGCGGCTCGTTCCTCACCGTGGCGGCCCGACTCGCGGGCCGAAGGAGGCGTCCGTGGGACTGGCAGCCCGAATCTCGTCCAGCGCACTGGTCCGGCGGCGCAGCACCCGCCGAGTAGCCGTGCTCGCAGCGATCGTCCTGGGGACGACGGGGCTCGTTGTCCCAGCGATGGCGGCAAGCCCCGCCGGGGGCACGATCAGCGACGCCAGCCCCAGCGCGACCTGGACGGCCGGCCCGTTCGCCGTCCCCAACGTCACCGGCAACGTCGGTACGCCGACCTGCGGCACCGCGACACCCTGCGACGACTACCAGCTCACCGTCGACGTGCCGGCCGGCTACGACGCCGACCACAGCGTCCGGGTCGATGTGTCGTGGCCCCAGTCCGCCGCCGACTTCGACGTCTACGTGCTCGACTCCGCGGGCAACAGCGTGAGCTCGGCCGCCTCGTCCTCCGACCCCGAGACCCTGCTGCTGCCGGCCGTCGCGGCGTCGTACACGCTCCGGGTCGTGCCCTTTGCGCCGCTCGGCCAGAGCATCACCGGGACCGCCAAGCTCGTCACGAACCCCGCGCAGCCGGCCCCGTCGACGGCGCCTGCCCCGGGCTTCCGCACCTACACGGCGCCGGAGACCTTCACCAACGCGCACAGCGCCGGCGAGCCGTCCATCGGTGACAACTGGAAGTCCGGCGCGGCGATGTTCCAGTCGTACACCTCGACGTTCAAGGCGACCTTCGACGCTGCCGGTACGGCGACGTGGACCGACGTCAGCGCGAACGCCGGCAACGGCTGCCCGCAGGGCTCGCTGACCAGCCTCGACCCGATCCTCTACACCGACCACACGACCGGGCGGACGTTCGAGTCGCAGCTCGCCGGCAAGACCGCACTCACCTGCTACACCGACGACGACGGGCAGACCTGGAACCCGACCTCCGGGTCCGGCATCAACTCGGGTGTTGACCACCAGACCCTCGGCGGCGGAGCCTTCCACGCCGGCGCCCTCGGCGGTGTCACGTCTGACCGCGCGGTCTACTACTGCTCTCAGGACATCGCGGACGCTTCCTGTGCCGTGAGCCGGGACGGTGGAGCGACATACGGGCCGGCCGTCCCGATGTACAGCCTGCTCGACTGCGGCGGCCTGCACGGCCACGCGAAGGTCGCGCCGGACGGCACCGTCTACGTGCCCAACAAGGGCTGCGGCGGCAACCAGGGCGTCGCGGTCTCCACCGACAACGGCCTGAGCTGGACGCTGCGCAAGGTCCCGACGAGTACCCCGGGTGACTCGGACCCGTCGGTCGGCATCGGCTCCGACGGCACGGTGTACTTCGGCTACCAGAACAGCGACGGCACGGCCCACGTTGCGGTCTCCCACGACCAGGGCCAGACCTGGGTCAACGACCAGAACGTCGGCGCCCAGCTCGGCATCAAGAACATCGTCTTCCCCGCCACCGTTGCCGGTGACAGCAACCGCGCGGCGTTCGCCTTCCTCGGTACGACGACCGGTGGCGACTACCAGGACGCGGCCAACTTCCACGGCGTGTGGCACCCCTACGTCGCCACGACGTACGACGGCGGCCTGTCCTGGGTCACGACCGACGCAGCGTCGGGGGACCCGGTCCAGAAGGGCTCGATCTGCACCGCGGGCACGACATGCGGCAACGACCGCAACCTGTTGGACTTCATCGACGCCTCGATCGACCAGCAGGGCCGGGTGCTCGTGGCGTACGCGGACGGCTGCACCGGGGCTTGCGCCACGGGCGGCGCGCAGAATTTCGATGCGCTCGCCACCATCGCCCGCCAGTCCAGCGGCAACACGCTCTTCGGTGCGTACGACGCGGTGGTCAGCGGCAAGCACGTCGCGAAGAAGAAGAAGTAGTGCGCGGCTCCGCGGTGCTCGCCACCACCGTCGTGGTGGCGGCCGGGCTGTTGTCCGGCTGCGGCGGCAGCAGCGGGGCCGGCGACAGTGCTGCCGAGAAGAAGGCGGAGAAGCAGCTGGCGAACAGTGGGGCGCCGACCCCGGTGTGCGTCGACCAGGCCAAGGCGGCCGGAATGAAGGGGATGCCGGCGGCCTTTCCCACGAGCTTCCCGATGCCCGAGGGCTCGGTCGTCTACGCAACTCAGCAGCGTTCCGAGGGACGCACGATCGTCTATGCCGTGGTCGATTCCGATGTGAAGACCGTCCTGCATGGTCTGCAGACGGCGTTGCCCAAGGCGGGCTTCACCCCTAAGGAGGGCGAGGTCGAGGAGCACGACGCGGAGTCGAACTGGACCGGGAACGGCTACACCGGTCGCTGGGCCATCCGCGAGGTCGCCGGCTGCACAGAGCAGACCTCGGTGACCGTGCTCTCCGCGAAGGGCTGACCGGCCCCATTCATCAGCGCGGTCAGGCGGGAGTGAGCAGGGCCTCGTCGACCCATTCCTCGACGACCGCCCAGCGGCCGGCCCGGAGCTCGGCGACGTAGAGCACCCGGCCCTGCCAGCCACCGCCCACGGCCGGGCGCCACTCGAC
>DATBDW010000005.1:0-11552 GCA_036269735.1 Actinomycetes bacterium | reverse complement strand
CGGTGCTCGGCGAGATGCTCGAGCTCGGCGCGGCATCCCCGGCGGAGCACCGCCGAGTCGGCACACTGGCACGCAGGTCAGGCGTCGCCCAGGTGGTGGCGGTGGGCGAGGGTGCCCGCGCGGTGCACGACGGCGCGGTCGTGGCGGGTGCCGTCGACGGAGAGGGGAGCTGGGTCGTGGC
Organism: Actinomycetes bacterium; assembly: GCA_036269735.1. Taxonomy (GTDB): domain Bacteria; phylum Actinomycetota; class Actinomycetes; order JACCUZ01; family JACCUZ01; genus DATBDW01. Next base: position 11,371 of record DATBDW010000005.1, on the reverse strand, counting down.
CGACGTCGCCGCTGCCGTGACCCTGCTCCGCGACCGCCTCCGGCCGGGCGACGTCGTCCTGGTGAAGGCATCCCGGGGCAGCGGGCTCGAGCGTGTCGCCGAGGCGTTGCTGTCCGACCGACCACGCGGGGACACCGAGGAGGTCAACGCCTCGTGAGGCAGGTCCTGCTGGCGGCGTCCTTCGGACTCGTCATCACGTTGTTCGGCACCCCGGTAGCGATCCGGTTCCTGGTGCGGCGCAACTACGGCCAGCTGATCCGTGACGACGGCCCGACCTCGCACCACACCAAGCGCGGTACGCCGACGATGGGCGGCGCCGTCATCATCATCGGCGCGCTGGTCGGCTACCTGGCCGCGCACCTCATCACCTGGCGCGACACGACGATCTCCGGCCTGCTCGTGCTCTACCTGATGACCGGGCTGGGTGTCGTCGGGTTCCTCGACGACTACATCAAGGTGTCCAAGCAACGCAGTCTGGGGCTGCGGGCCGGTGCGAAGCTCGGCGGCCAGATGGTGGTGGCCGTGTCGTTCGCGATCGCGGCCATCCACTTCCCGGACGCACTGGGCAACACCCCGGCGTCGACCCACATCTCGTTCATCCGCGACACCGGGATCGTGCTGGGCACGGTGCTGTTCGTCGTCTGGGCCTACGTGATGATCGCCGGCACGTCGAACGGTGTGAACCTCACCGACGGCCTGGACGGGCTGGCGACGGGTACGTCGGTGATGGTCTTCGGGTCGTACGTGCTCATCGGGATCTGGCAGTTCGGCAACAACTGCGGGCTCGCCGACGCCCCGAAGGCCTGCTACCAGGTGCGAGATCCGCTCGACCTTGCTGTGGTCGCCGCAGCGATCATGGGTGCCTGCTTCGGGTTCCTGTGGTGGAACGCGTCCCCTGCGAAGATCTTCATGGGGGACACCGGTTCCCTGGCGCTGGGTGGCGCTCTGGCAGGGATCGCGATCACCAGCCGGACCGAGCTGCTGCTCGTGCTGCTCGGCGGGCTGTTCGCCCTCATCACGCTCTCGGTCATCGTCCAGGTCGGGTCCTTCAAGCTCACCGGCAAACGGGTCTTCCGGATGGCGCCGTTGCAGCACCACTTCGAGCTGGTCGGGTGGGGCGAAGTGACCATCGTGATCCGGTTCTGGATCATCGCCGGGCTGCTCGTCGCGCTGGGGCTCGGGGTGTTCTACGCCGAGTGGGTTGCGGGCGCGTGACCAACAGGTCCGAAGACGCGGAGACCGGCACCGGCCTGCGTGACCGCACCGTGGTGGTCGCCGGTCTCGGCGTCACCGGCCCCTCGGTCGTCCGGGCGCTGCTCGGCCTCGGTGCCCGCGTCGTCGCGGTGGACGGTCGCGACCGTCCGAGGGAACGCGACCTGGCCGACGAGCTACGCGCGCTGGGCGCCACGGTGCACCTGGGCGACGTCACGACCCTGCCCGAGGGCGCCGAGCTCGTGGTCACCTCACCGGGCTGGCGCCCCGACAGCCCGGTGCTCGCCGCGGCGACCGCGGCCGGCCTCGAGATCTGGGGCGACGTCGAGCTGGCCTACCGCCTGCGCCCGGCCGGTCAGGAGTGGCTCGGGGTCACGGGCACCAACGGCAAGACCACGACCGTGCAGATGCTCGCGTCGATCCTCCGCGCGGCGGGTCACCGCGCGGTCGCGACGGGCAACGTCGGCCTCCCGGTCCTGGACGCCGTGCTCGCCGACCCGCCCTACGACGTGCTCGCGGTGGAGGTGTCGAGCTTCCAGCTGCACTGGACCACCACCGTCGAGTTCATCTCCGGCGCGGTCCTGAACATCGCGGCCGACCACCTGGACTGGCACGGCTCGCTCGAGGCCTACGCCGCGGACAAGGCGCTGGTCTGGCGCAGCGACTGGTACGCCGTCTACAACGCCGACGACCCGCTGGTCGCCTCGCTCGTCACCCGCGTCGACGACCGGCAGTCCTTCAGCGCCCGGCCCGGCAGCGACGCCTGCTTCGGGGTGGCCGGCGACGCGTTGGTGGACCGGTGCATCGGCACCGACGTCGGCGAGACGGTCGAGCGTGTCCCCGACGGCGGTGTCGTGCTCGGTCGGCTCTCGGACATCCCCGTCCCGGGGGCGCACAACGTCGCGAACGCGCTCGCCGCCGCCGGGCTGGCCCGTTGCCTGAACAGCGCGACCGGCGGTCGCCTCGCGGTTCATCCCCAGGACGTGCGAGCCGGTCTGCGCGCGTTCGACCCCGGCCCGCACCGCATCGCGCACGTTGCCACGGTCGACGGCGTCGAGTACGTCGATGACTCGAAGGCGACGAACGCGCATGCGGCCGCGGCCTCGCTGTCGTCGTACCCCTCGGTCGTGTGGGTCGCGGGCGGCCTGGCCAAGGGCGGCACCTTCGACGAGCTCGTCACGACGGTGCGCGACCGCCTTCGGGGCGCAGTTCTGATCGGTGTCGACCGGCCCGTGATCGCCCAGGCGCTGGCGCGACACGCGCCCGAGATCCCGGTGGTCGAGGTCGAGCGCACCGACACTGGTGCGATGGAGACCGTCGTGCGCGAGGCAGCGCGCCTCGCGCAGCGCGGGGACACGGTGCTGCTCGCCCCGGCCTGCGCCTCCATGGACATGTTCCGCGACTACGCCGAGCGCGGTGACGCGTTCGCAGCCGCGGTCCGCCATCTCCCCGGCGCCGGCGAGGCGGCGGGGCCAGCGTCGTGACGTCCGTCGCGGCGGACCCGGGCCTGCGCCGGCCGGGGGACACCGGCACGCCGCCGGCCGAGGCCCCGCTCTCGCTCCTGCAGCGGCCGGCCACGCCCTACTACCTCGTGCTCGGGGCCAGCACCCTGCTGCTCGTCCTCGGCCTGGTCATGGTGTTCTCGGCGTCCAGCGTCGTGGCGTTCGCGTTCCTGGGCTCGTCGATGGCGATCGTCAGCAAGCAGGCGCTCTGGGTGGTCATCGGGCTACCGCTGATGTGGTGCGCGTCGCGGCTGCCGGTGCGCGCCTGGCGGATGGTCGCCTATCCCAGCCTGGTCGGGTCGCTCGCGCTGCTCCTGCTCGTCGTCGTCGCCGGGACCTCGGTGCACGGCAACCGGAACTGGCTGGACTTCGGCGGACCGTTCCGGCTGCAACCCTCGGAGTTCGCCAAGCTCGGGCTGGTGCTGTGGAGCGCGGACCTGCTGGCCCGCAAGGACAAGCTGATCGGTCAGTGGAAGCACCTGCTCGTCCCGATCCTGCCGGTCGGCGGCCTGGTCCTCGCCCTCGTCCTGCTCGGCGGCGACCTGGGGACCGCCATCATCATCGCGGCGATCCTCGCGGCGCTGCTCTGGTTCGCCGGGGCGCCGCTACGCCTCTACTTCGCCTCCGCGGTGCCGGCCCTCCTGGTGGTGGCCTACATGGTCAACACCCGGTCCGCGCGGATGTCGCGCATCACCGTCTGGCTGCACCCGAGCCAGGCCGACCCGCTCAACAACGGCCTGCAGGCGCTGCACGGGAAGTTCGCGCTGGCCAGCGGCGGCTGGTGGGGCGTCGGCCTCGGCGGGTCGAAGGAGAAGTGGGGAGCGCTGCCGGAGGCACACACCGACTTCATCTTCGCGATCATCGGGGAGGAGCTCGGGCTGCTCGGCACCCTCGCGGTGCTCGGGCTCTTCGGGGTCATCGGCTACGCCGGGCTGCGCATCGCGATCGATGCCACCGTGCCGTTCGTCCGCTACGCGGCGGCCGGCGTCACGTCGTGGATCCTCGTGCAGGCGCTGATCAACATCGGCGCGGTCCTCGGACTGCTGCCGATCACGGGCGTACCGCTCCCGCTCGTCTCGTACGGCGGCTCCGCGCTCCTCCCGACCATGCTCGGCATCGGCATGCTCCTGTCCTTCGCGCGGCCGCGGGCCACCCGGCGGCATCACGAGGGGCGACTACCGGGCCGGCTGCTGCGCCGGCTGCGCCCCGGCCGCGCGGAGTAGGCCGTGCACGTCGTGATCGCCGGGGGAGGGTCGGCCGGCCACATCGAGCCTGCCCTCGCTTTCGCCGACGCGCTCCGGCGCCGTGACCCGTCGGCGGAGATCGTCGCGCTGGGCACCGAGCGCGGCCTCGACACCCGCGTGATCCCAGCCCGCGGCTACCAGCTCGCGCTGATCCCTCCGGTGCCGATGCCGCGGCGGCCTGGCAAGGACCTGCTCCGGGTGCCGGGACGGCTGCGCGCCGCGGTGGCCGCGGCCGCCGAGGTCCTGCGCGAGCACCACGCGGACGTGCTCGTGGGGTTCGGCGGGTTCGTCTCCGGACCGGCCTACCTGGCCGCGCGCCGGCTGCGCGTCCCGTTCGTCGTGCACGAGGCGAACCCGCGTCCCGGCTGGGCCAACCGGCTGGGCGCGCGGCTGACGCCGTACGTCGCCACCAGCTTCCCCGGTACGCCGATCGCGCACGGCCGCCTTCTCGGCCTGCCGATCCGGCGCAGCATCGCCTTGCTCGACCGGGCCGCCAGCCGCGCCGAAGGGCGGGCCTTCTTCGGGCTCGACACCGACCGGCCGACCCTGCTCGTGACCGGTGGCTCGCAGGGCGCCCGCCGCCTGAACGAGGCCGCGTCGGGTGCGGCCGCCGACCTCGGGGCCGCCGGCGTGCAGGTGCTGCATGCGACCGGCCCGGCGCACACCGTGGAGGTGCCGGCCGGTCCCCCCGGCAGACCGCCGTACGTCGTCGTGCCCTATCTCGAGCGGATGGACCTGGCCTACGCCGCCGCCGACCTCGCGCTGTGCCGGGCCGGGGCCAACACCGTCGTCGAGCTCACCGCCGTGGGCCTGCCGGCCGCCTACGTGCCCCTCCCGATCGGCAACGGCGAGCAGGCGATGATCGCGAGGCCGGTGGTCCAGGCCGGTGGCGGCCTGCTCGTCGAGGACGAGGCCTGCACCGCGGCCTGGGTGGCCGCGACGCTGACCCCGCTGCTCACCGACGCGGACCGGTTGGCGACGATGGCGACGGCGGCCGCCCGCAGCGGACACCCCGAGGCCGACGAGCGCCTGGTCGACCTGGTGCTGACGGCCGCGGCCCGGCGACCGGCGACCCAGGGAGGCAGCACGTGGTGACCACCGCGGAGCTGGCTGCCCCGGTGCCGGCCGAGTCGCTCGGCCGGGTGCACTTCGTCGGTATCGGCGGCGCCGGGATGTCCGGCATCGCGCGGATCATGCTGGCCCGCGGCCTGCCGGTGAGCGGCAGCGACGCGAAGGACTCGGTGACCCTCGCCGCGCTGCGCGCGCTGGGCGCGACCGTGTTCGTCGGCCACGACGCGGCGAACGTCGGCGACGTGGACACGGTCGTCGTCTCGACCGCGATCCGCGACTCCAACGCCGAGCTCGTCGAGGCTCGGCGGCGCGGCCTGACCGTGATCCACCGGGCCGGTGCCCTCGCCTCGGTGATGGTGGGACGCCGGGCCGTGGCGGTCGCGGGCACCCACGGCAAGACGACGACCACCTCGCTGCTCACCGTGGCCCTGCAGCACTGCGGCGCCGACCCGTCCTTCGCGATCGGCGGCAACCTCAACGAGTCCGGTGCCAACGCACACAACGGCACCGGCGACGTCTTCGTGGCCGAGGCCGACGAGAGCGACGGGTCGTTCCTGCAGTACGAGCCGACCGCCGCCATCGTCACCAACGTCGAGCCGGACCACCTCGACCACTACGGGACGCCGGAGGCCGTCGCGTTGGCGTTCGACGCGTTCGCCCGCCGGATCCAGCCCGGCGGCTTCCTGGTGGCCTGCGCCGACGACGCCGGCGCCGCCCGCCTGGCCGACTCCGCCCGCACCGACGGCGTGGACGTGCGGACCTACGGCGTCACCGAGGAGGCCGACCTGCGGCTGGCCGATCTGGTCACGGCCGGTCTCGGCTCCAGCTTCGAGCCGGTCCTGCTCGGGCGGCGCCTCGGCCGGGTCGAGCTGCGGCTGCCCGGCCGGCACAACGCCCTCAACGCGGCCGCCGCGCTGGCGACCGGCGTCGGTCTCGGCTTCCCGGTCGAGCGGCTGCGCGAGGGCCTGGCGAGCTTCACCGGGACCCGGCGACGCTTCGAGCACAAGGGCTCCCAGGCGGGCGTCCGCGTGTTCGACAGCTACGCCCACCACCCCACCGAGCTGGCGGCCGACCTCGTGGCGGCGCGCGAGGTCGCGGGCAGGGGTCGCGTCGTCGTGGTCTTCCAGCCGCACCTGTACAGCCGGACCAGGTTCTTCGCGGAGGACTTCGGCCGCGCGCTGGGCCTGGCCGACGAGGTCGTCGTCATGGACGTCTACGCCGCCCGCGAGGACCCCGAACCGGGGATCACCGGTGCCCTGGTGGCGTCCGCCGTGCCGCTCCCGGCCGCGCAGGTGGTCTTCGAGCCGTCGTGGTCGGCGGTCGCCGCGCACCTCGCTGCCCGGGCTCGCCCCGGCGACGTCGTGCTCACCTGTGGTGCCGGGGACGTCACGATGATCGGCCCCGAGGTGCTCGACCTGCTCGCCGAGGCGGTCCCGTGACGGCGACCGCGGAGATCACCGACCGGCTGGTCGCGCGCGGGCGCGCCCGTCGGCGTACCCGACTGGCCGTGACCGTCACCGCGACGGTCCTGGTGCTGCTGCTGGCCGGCGCCGCGTGGCTGGTCTGGCGCACGTCGGTGCTCGGCGTCCGTACCGTCGAGATCCACGGCGCGGTCCGGGTAGGGACGGACGAGGTCCGTACGGCGGCGGCGATCCGGCCCGGGACGCCTCTGGCCCGCCTCGACACGGGCGCGGTGGCCGCCCGGATCCGCCGGCTCCCCGCGGTGCGGTCGGTGACGGTCGACCGGCAGTGGCCGCACACCGTGAGCATCGTGGTGCACGAACGGGTGCCGGCAGCCGTCGAGTCGCGCGGTGAGGCGTTCGCGCTGGTGGACCGGACGGGGACGGTGTTCGGCACCGTTGCCAGCCGGCCGGCCGGGCTCCCTCTGGTGAGCGCCCCGGTCGATGCGGGGACCCCCGCCTTGCGGGCGGCGCTGGACGTGCTGGACGACCTCCGGCCCGACGTCGCCCGGCAGGTCCGCACCGTGCGGGCCGGGTCGCCCGACGACGTCGAGCTGGCACTGACCCGGCACCGGACCGTGATCTGGGGGAGCCCCGAGCAAGGCGCGCGCAAGGCGGCCGTGCTCGCCGTTCTGGTCGACCACGCCGCGCGCAACGGGGCCCATGTCTCGGTGTTCGACGTGAGTGCCCCCGACGCGCCGACCACCCGGCGCTGACAACCCGTTGCGGCGTGTCGCGGCGTCGGTCGTTGAACGGGCAGTGGCTCGCACCTACCGTCCACATCAACCTCACTAGTTGACATAACTATAAGCCTCAACTAGAGGGTGAGGGTCCGGGAGACCGGGCAGCCAGGCACGGACCAGGCAGCGGACAGAGAAGAGGCACCGACGTGGCAGCACCGCAGAACTACCTCGCGGTCATCAAGGTCGTCGGCATCGGCGGCGGCGGAGTGAACGCGGTCAACCGGATGATCGAGGTCGGTCTCAAGGGCGTCGAGTTCATCGCCATCAACACCGATGCCCAGGCGCTGCTGATGTCCGACGCCGACGTCAAGCTCGACGTCGGACGCGAGCTGACCCGCGGACTGGGCGCCGGTGCCAACCCCGAGGTCGGGCGCAAGGCGGCCGACGACCACTCCGAGGAGATCGAGGAGGTGCTCCGCGGCGCCGACATGGTCTTCGTCACCGCAGGCGAGGGCGGCGGCACCGGCACCGGCGGCGCGCCGGTCGTGGCCCGCATCGCCCGCTCGCTCGGTGCGCTGACCATCGGTGTGGTCACCCGCCCGTTCGGCTTCGAGGGCCGTCGCCGGGCCACCTCCGCCGAGACCGGCATCGAGGAGCTGCGCGAGGAGGTCGACACCCTCATCGTCATCCCGAACGACCGGCTGCTCTCGATCTCGGACCGGTCCATCTCGATGCTCGACGCGTTCAAGTCGGCCGACCAAGTGCTGCTCCAGGGCGTCTCGGGCATCACCGACCTGATCACCACGCCGGGCCTGATCAACCTCGACTTCGCCGACGTCAAGTCGGTCATGTCCGGGGCCGGATCCGCCCTGATGGGCATCGGGTCCGCGCGGGGCGACAACCGCGCCGTCGAGGCCGCCGAGATGGCGATCTCCTCGCCGCTTCTCGAGGCCTCCATCGACGGTGCCCACGGAGTGCTGCTCTCGATCTCGGGCGGCTCCGACCTGGGGCTGTTCGAGATCAACGAGGCTGCCCAGCTGGTCGCGGAGTCCGCTCACAACGAGGCGAACATCATCTTCGGTGCCGTCATCGACGACGCCCTCGGTGACGAGGGCCGCGTCACCGTGATCGCGGCCGGCTTCGACTCGGGCTCCCCGACCCGGGCGTCGTCGGCACCATCCCGCACGGTGACCGCCGCCACGGCAACCCCGCCGGTGACCCCGCGACCCGACGCCGGCCAGGACGCGGACGTGCGGCGCGAGCCGGCCCTCGTCGGCGGACGGTCCCGCGAGGACGCGATCGAGCTCGACAAGAACGACCGGGACGCCCATGCTCCCCGCCCGGCGCGCACCATCGTGTTCGACGACAACGACGACTTGGACGTCCCCGACTTCCTCCGCTGACGGCAGCTCGTCGACGGGCGCGTTGCGGCTGGATCCCGATGTGCAAGGTCAGCCGCAACGCGCCAGTCGACGGGGGAAGGCTGACCGGGCCGGCAGAGCCTGCGCCGTAGGGTCGGGGCATGCTGCGCCGGTCCGGGACGATCGCGGGCGCGCGCTACGCGACGACCGACCGGTACGGCGGGGTGAGCGCCCCGCCGTACGACGGCCTCGACCTCGGCGACCACGTCGGCGACGACCCGGACGCCGTCGCCGAGAACCGGGCCCTGCTCGCGGCCGCGGTCGGTCTGCCGGCCGACCGGCTGGTGTTCATGGCCCAGGTGCACGGGTCCGACGTGGCGGTCGTCGAGGGCCCTTCCGCTGGCGAGCCACCCACCGCGGATGCGCTGGTCACCCGCGAGCCGGACCTGGGCCTGGTCGTCCTGGTGGCCGACTGCGTCCCGGTCGTGCTGGCGGCGCGCCGCAGCGACGTGGTCGCGGTGGCCCACGCCGGGCGCAAGGGCGTGGCCGGCGGCATCGTGCCGGCCACGGTCGACGCGATGCGCGCCCTGGGAGCCCGACCGGAGCGGATCGTCGCCGTGGTGGGACCGGCGGTCTGCGGCGCGTGCTACGAGGTACCCGCCGCGATGGCCGATGAGGTGGCGGCGGCGGTCCCGGCCGCTCGGGCCGTCAGCCGCGAGGGCAACCCGGCGCTGGACCTGCGCGCCGGCGTCACTGCCCAGCTCACGGCCGCCGGGGTACAGACGATCGAGGTGGACCCGTGGTGCACGCGGGAGTCACCCGAGCTGTTCTCCCACCGGCGGGACGGGGTCACCGGACGGTTCGCCGGCGTCGTCCTGCGGCCGGTCCGGTGACGCCCGACGACCGCCGGGCGGAGATCGCGGCGAACCTTGGCCGGGTCGAGGAGCGCATCGGCGCGGCCTGCCGGGGCACCGGGCGGTCCCGTGCCGAGATCACGCTGGTCGCGGTGACCAAGACGTTCCCCGCCAGCGACGTCGGGCACCTGGCCGCGCTCGGCGTACGCGACGTAGGGGAGAACCGTGCGGCCGACGGCGCGGAGAAGGCCGCCACCTGCGCCGCTGCCGGGGTCACGGGAGTGTCCTGGCACTTCGTCGGCCAGCTGCAGACCAACAAGGCGGCGCAGGTCGCGGCGTACGCCGACGTCGTGCACTCCGTGGATCGGGCGCGGCTCGTCGGCGCGCTGGACCGGTCGGCCGGCGAGGTGGGGCGTCGGCTCGCCTGCCTCGTTCAGGTCGACCTCTCGGGCGAGCCGGGCCGGGGCGGCGCGGACCCGGCCGACGTCGGCCCTCTCGCGGACGCCGTGGCGACCGCCGAGCACCTCGACCTGCGCGGCGTGATGGCCGTGGCTCCGCTCGGCGCGGATCCCGCAGAGGCGTTCACGCGGCTCGCCGACGTGGCCGCCGACCTGCGCACCCGGCACCCGGGTGCAGTCGTGGTGTCGGCCGGGATGAGCGGCGACCTCGAAGCCGCGATCGACCATGGCGCGACACACCTGCGCGTCGGCACCGCGTTGCTCGGTTCGCGCCCGTCACTCCGGTAACTTCGTCGGCAGGGTCGGACCGCGCTGTGCGTGGCCCGGCACGGTCGGACCAGATGGTCCGTCCACTCCGAGCGGAGGGCAGTCAGGCATGGCCGGCGCGATGCGCAAAGCGATGGTCTACCTCGGCCTCGTCGAAGAGGACGACCGCTACGAGTACGACGAGTTCGACGACCCCGACGGCGAGGGCTACGACGCCGACCACGCCGGGGGCCACCGGTCCGCCGGTGGGCGGGAGGAACGCCACGGCGGGGTCGCGACCCTGCCGACCACCGACCGCCGACCTTCACTGTCCACGTCGCGACCCTTCGACCGGATCACGACGATCCACCCGCGCACCTACAACGAGGCCAAGCAGATCGGCGAGAGCTTCCGCGAGAGCACGCCGGTGATCATGAACCTCTCCGACATGGACGACTCGGACGCCAAGCGTCTGGTCGACTTCGCGGCCGGACTGGTGTTCGGTCTCCGAGGAACGATCGAGCGGGTGACCAACAAGGTCTTCCTGCTCTCGCCCGCCGACGTGACGGTCACGGCGGAGGACAAGGCTCGGATGGCGGAGAGCGGCTTCTTCAACCAGAGCTGATCACTCGCCAAGGGGCGAGCCGCGACGCCCCTCGGGCGCGGTTACGCTGGAACCCGCTCGCCTGTCCCGCTGTCCTCGTAGGAGAACTGAGCCCAGTGCAGACCTCGCTCGTGGGCCAGGTGATCATCGTCGTGCTCTGGCTGTTCTTCGTTCTGCTGATCGGCCGCCTCGTGCTGGACTTCATCCAGATGTTCGCCCGGTCCTGGCGCCCGTCTGGCGCGCTGCTGGTCGCCGCCGAAGGCGTGTACACGGTCACCGACCCGCCGCTCAAGGCTCTCCGCCGGGCCCTCCCACCACTGCGCCTGGGCGCGGTGAGCCTCGACCTGCCGTTCCTGGTGCTGATCATCCTGGTCCAGATCGGCATCTACCTGGCCCGCTTTCTCTAGCTTCTCGGGGTGGCGCGGTTCGACCGCCGCGCACGGATGGGGGATGATTCCCTCTGAGCACCGCCCGCGGCCTGACCGCGCGGGGCCGGTGCAGTGATTCAGTGAAGGCACGAAGCAGCACCCCACACGCACCATCCGACACGCACGGCAGCAGCAGGACCAGCCGGACGACCAGCGAGGAGACTCGACGCCATGCCGCTGACCCCCGAGGACGTCGCCAACAAGCAGTTCACGAGCACGCGCCTCAAGCCTGGCTACGACGAGACCGA
>DATBDW010000004.1:0-1991 GCA_036269735.1 Actinomycetes bacterium | reverse complement strand
GATCGGCGCAGCTCCTTGAGCTGCGCCACGGTGAGCCCGCGGTACTCGGTGAGCACGGCCGCGGTGGAGCTGCGGAACTCCTCCGTGAGCTCGGCGACGGCTGCCGCCTTGTCAGGCCTCGCCATACGTGGCCGGCCTCCTTCCGTGTCGTGCTGCGTCTTCTCCAGACGACCCCCGAGAAACACGAACGCCCCGGCGCGGGTGCGCGCGGGGCGTGAAGGGGGCTCGTGGACGAGCCGACCGGTGGGCCTGGCTGCACCTGCGCGGGTCGCCCGCTGTTGCGGGGCCTTCGGCCACCCCCTCGCGGGGACGGCGACCGGCGGTCTCTGGCAGCGGCGAGCGTACGTCGTCGCGGCCACGGCAGGCAAATCAGCAGGCGAATCAGCCAGGGACACGACGAGAGCAGATCAGTGGTGCTGACGCAGCTTCTTCTTGGCCGCGAGCAGCCGCGCCGCCCTCTTCGCGGCCGCGGCCCGGTCGGCCTCGACCCGATCGGCGTCGTAGACCTGCTTGGCGCCCGGGGCCGCGATCTTGACCGGGTCACCCCACCGGGCGAACACCCCCGTGACCGAGAAGACGCCCTGCGCGGTGGGCAGGTCGGTCCGCACCTTGAGCGGCAGGCCGCTGTGGTCCAGCCACAGCTGGTAGCGCAGGGTGTGGACGCCGGCCCGGAGCATGGCCTTGAACTGGCTGCGCAGCGACGGGTCGCTCGCCTCGCCGACGGCCTCGCGCAGGTCGATGGTGGCGTGGTGCTCGACGGCCGGGATGCCGTCCACCGACGCCGGCCCGACGACGGTCACCCGCCCGGCCGCCAGGAGCATCCCGATGCTCTCCCGCGGGTCGAACGTGGCGCGCAGCTGCTCGGCCAGGGGGGCCATCGCCCGGCCCAGCGCCGAGCTGGGTCGGTCCGCCACCTTGAGCCACGGCGCCCCCACCGGGATCCCCTTGGCCGGGGGCAGCGCCAGGTAGGACGTGCCCGGCAGCAGGACGGCCTGCAGCCGGCCGGTCGACAGCGACGTCAGCTCGACGGTGGCGTCGAAGGTGGTGGTGTCGTGGGGGCCCGAGGTGAACCGCATCGCACCCCACCCCGAGCGTGCCTCGCCCCCGCCGCTGCTGCCGGAGAAGGTGTAGGTCGCGGTGCCCTCGGCCACCATCCGCTGGGTGACCTGGTCGTAGAGGACCGGCCCCGAGACCGTGTCGGCCGCGGGGAGGGTCGCCAGGTCGGACGGGTCCGGACCGACCAGCCAGCCGCCGTACCCGAGGGCGAGGACGGCCAGCAGGGACGCCAGGACGAGCGTGATGCGCCGGCGCATCAGGTGGCGGCGGCGGCCGCCTCGCTGTCGTCAAGCAGCGAGCGGGTCCGGTTGGGGTCCACCGGGATGGCGGGGCCCATGGTCGTGCTCATGGTGGTCTTGCGGATGTAGCGACCCTTGGCGGCGGACGGCTTGAGCCGCATCACCTCGTCCAGCGCGGCGGCGTAGTTCTCGACCAGCTGGGTCTCGTCGAAGGACGCCTTGCCGATGATGAAGTGCAGGTTGGCGTTGCGGTCGACCCGGAACTCGATCTTGCCGCCCTTGATGTCCGACACCGCCTTGGCGACGTCCGGGGTCACGGTGCCGGTCTTCGGGTTCGGCATCAGCCCACGCGGCCCGAGCACGCGACCGAGGCGACCGACCTTGCCCATCAGGTCCGGGGTGGCGACCACGGCGTCGAAGTCGAGGCGGCCCTTGGTGACCTCCTCGATGAGCGCGTCGTCACCCACGATGTCGGCGCCGGCGGCCTTGGCCTGCTCCGCGCGCTCGCCGGTGGCGAAGACGAGGACCCGGGCGGTCTTGCCGGTGCCGTGCGGCAGGTTGACGGTGCCGCGGACCATCTGGTCGGCCTTGCGCGGGTCGACACCCAGGCGCATGGCCACCTCGACGGTGGGGTCGTACTTCGTGCTGATCGTCCCCTTGGCCAGGCGGACCGCCTGGAGGGGGGCGTAGAGCGCG
>DATBDW010000003.1:0-24911 GCA_036269735.1 Actinomycetes bacterium | reverse complement strand
AGCCTGCGCGAATGCCGCTGGAGACGACACCGGAGAACCCGGTCCCGGTACGCCGGGTCAGCCAGCTGATGGCGCAGTGGATCGGGCAGCTCGGCTACGTGTGGATCGAGGGCCAGGTGGCCCAGCTGTCACGGCGGCCGGGGCAGCGGACCGCGTTCGTGACCTTGCGCGACCCTGCGGCGGACATGTCCCTGACCGTCACCTGCTCGGTGGCGCTGCTGGAGGGCCCGGGCGGCGGTATCGCGGAGGGCGCCACGGTCGTGGTGCACGCGCGGCCGCAGTTCTACGCGACCCGAGGGACCCTGTCGCTGGCCGCGGACCAGGTCCGCCAGGTCGGCGTCGGCGAGCTGCTGGCCCGGCTCGAGCACCTGCGGCGGGTGCTCGCCGCCGAGGGACTCTTCGCCGAGGACCGCAAGAAGCCGCTGCCGTTCCTGCCCGCCGTCGTCGGCGTCGTGTGCGGCCGCGCGTCGGCGGCCGAGAAGGACGTCGTCGAGAACGGCCGTCGGCGCTGGCCCGCGGTCCGCTTCCGGGTCGAGGAGGTCGCGGTCCAGGGGACGACCGCCGTCACCGAGGTCACCGAGGCGCTGCAACGCCTGGACGCCGACCCGGAGGTCGAGGTCATCGTCGTGACCCGCGGCGGCGGCTCGCTGGAGGACCTGTTGCCGTTCTCCAACGAGTCACTCGTCCGCGCGGTCGCCGCGTGCCGGACGCCGGTCGTGAGCGCGATCGGGCACGAGGTCGACACCCCGCTGCTGGACCTCGTCGCGGACGTCCGGGCATCGACTCCGACCGACGCCGCCAAGCGGGTGGTGCCCGATGTGACAGAGGAGCTCGAGCGGGTCGGCCAGTTGCGTCGACGTACCGGAGCAGCGATCGACAGCCTGCTGTCCCGCGAGCAGGCGGCCCTTGTGGCGATCCGCAGTCGCCCCGTCCTCGCCGACCCGCACAACCTGCTCACGCCGCGCGAGGACGAGGTACGCCGGCTGGTCGAGCGCTCGCGGCGGGTGCTCGCCGCCGCGCTGGACCGGGCCGGTGACAACCTCGCCCACACCCGCGCCCGGGTCACGGCGCTCTCGCCCGCCGCGACCCTCGAGCGGGGTTACTCCGTCCTGCAACGTCCCGACGGCCAGGTGGTCCGGCGAGCGGCGGACGTGACCGGCGGGACCCTGCTGAGGGCCCGGCTGGCCGTCGGGGAGCTCGCCGTCGAGGTCCGCGACGAGCCGGCAGCGCGCTCGTGAGCCCTAAGGTTGGCGCCGTGTCCGACGACCCGCGCCCGTCCTACGAGCAGGCCCGCGAAGAGCTCGTCGAGGTGGTGCGCCGGCTCGAGACCGGTGCGGCGACCCTCGAGGAGTCCCTCGCGCTCTGGGAGCGCGGCGAGCAGCTCGCCGGCATCTGCCAGGAGTGGCTGGACGGCGCCCGGGCCCGCCTCGACGCGGCGGCCGGCCGCGACGAGGCGCCGTCAACCGACACCAGTGCCACCGGCTGAGCCGGCACCGTCATATCGGCTGGCCGATCCGTAGACCCTGAGCCGTCGGTCTCTCGTGGTCCGGGTGCGACCAGGGTCCGTCCCCGATGCGACGCAGGGCAACCGAGGGCATCGTGGACGTCGTAGCACCAGGTGGTAGCCGACCGGCGACCACATCGATGGCAGAACACGAGAACAGGACTGCACAGCCATGATGGACAACCTGCACCGAAGCCTTGCCGAGCACGGCCTGGTCCGCGCCGGGAACGACCGGGTCCTCGGCGGCGTCATCGCCGGCCTCGGCCGCCGCTTCGGGATCGACCCGTGGCCGGCCAGGCTCCTCTTCGTGATCGCCCTGCTCGTGCTGCCGGGCAGCCAGTTCCTCGTCTACCCGCTGCTCTGGATCGCGATGCCCAGCGAGGCGCGGGCCGCCGAGCTCGGCGTCACCGGCCCGGCCACCGGCCCCGCGACCGGCTGACCTCGACCCGCGCCCACCAGAAGATCGTTTGCGACATGGTTCCCCGACACGCCGGTTGCCCGACCGGCGTGTCGGGGGCTCAGGTCGCAAACGAGCGTCCGGGGCGGGTACGTCGGGCGGCAGATGACCGGCCGGCTCAGCCCTGCAGCGACGCGGCAAGCCTGCGCAGCTCGGTCCACGACGCGCCGCCGGTGACCACCGTGGTCACCGCGTCGCCGTCGAGCACCAGGGCTCGCTTCTCCGGGTGTCCGGAGTCGATCCGGCGCCAGCGTTGGCCGTGGATCGTCGCCGTGCCGGCCTTCGACCCGTGTCCGACGAACCCGGTCACGAACGACTGGGGGTCACCATCGGACTGCTCGACCGCAGCGTAGTCGCCATCGGGGCTCACCAGTCCCAGGTGCCAGGCGAACGACGCGTCGCCTTCGGAGGCACGGGCGCTGGTCGCCGTCCATGACCGAGGCAGCCCGACGGGTGACACGAGGTCATAGGGCGCGACGTTGCGCGCCTGGGCCAGGACGCCGCGGTAGTCGACGCGGTGCGGTTTCCCCGGAGGGTTGTGCCGAAGCGTCAGAGCGAGGACGACGATGACGAGGGCGAGCACGACGGCCAGCGACCGGACCATGTCCCCGGCGGTCTCTCGGCCACGCCGGGGACGCGCCGACCCCTCCTCCGGCGGCTCGCCGGCGGGCGCGTCCGGCGGGCCGATCACCGGCTGCTCACCCATCCGGCCATCCTCGCCGACGCAGCCGACGCTCCCTGCGGCAGGTCGACGAGGAGAGGTCGGCACCGGACAGGTCAGACCGGATACACGCTCGTCTGGACCGCCTTGACGGTGGCCCACACCGGGGCCCCGGGGCGCAGCCCCAGGTCCGCGACGGCCAGCGGGGTCACCTCGGCGATCACGGGGATCGGCCCGGACAGCGTCACCCGCACGGTGTCGCCGTGCGTCTCGACGGTGGCGACCTGACCGGCCCAGCAGTTCCGGGCACTCGTCTCGGGCTCGGAGCGGTGCAGGGACACCGCGGTCGGCGGGAAGGCGACCATCACGTCCCCCTCGGCCGGCCCGGCGACGCTCAAGATCACGCCCTCGTCGAGGTGGACGCGGGTACCGACCGCGTGACCGCGCAGCAGGTTGAGCCCGACCAGCCGGGCGACGTAGTCGGTGCGTGGCTTGGTGGCCACCTCGCGCGGGCTGCCCGACTGCACGACCGAGCCCTCCTCCATCACGACGAGGCGATCCGCCAGCACCATTGCGTCAAGCGCGTCATGCGTCACGACGACCGACGCCCCCACGAAGCCACGTAGGTGCCGGCGCAGGTCGGCACGCACGTCTAGCCGGGTCCCGGCGTCCAGGGCGGCGAGCGGCTCGTCGAGGAGCAGCAGCCGCGGTTCCGAGGCGAGTGCCCGGGCCAGCGCGACTCGCTGGGCCTGGCCGCCGGAGAGCTGGCGAGGGCGACGACCGGCGTACGACGACAGGCCGACCCGCTCCAGCCACCGGTCGGCCTCGCCGCGCGCGGCCGACCGCTCGACGCCGCGGGCGCGCAACCCGAAAGCGACGTTCTCGCGGGCGGACAGGTGCGGGAAGAGCAGGTAGTCCTGGAACACGACGCCGACCGCCCGGTCCTGCGTGGCCACGAAACGACCAGACGCGGTGTCCTCGAGCACCTCGTCGTCGAGGCGGACCTCCCCGTCATCGCATCCGAGCAGGCCGGCCAGCACCCGCAAGGCGGTGCTCTTGCCTGCGCCGTTGGGTCCGAGCAGAACGACCGTCTCTCCTGGCGCCACGTCGAGGCGCAGGTCGACGACCAGGCCGCCACGCCGCAGCCGGATTCGAGCCGCCAGCCCCGTCAGCTGGGGATCGTCAGCCATCGCTCACGCAGGCCCGCCAGGACCGCGACCGAGACCAGGAGCAGGAGCAACGAGAGCGCGATCGCGGCCGTGGGGTCCTGCTGCAGCGCAAGGTAGACCTCGACGGGCATCGTCCGGGTCGTGCCCGGGAAGTTGCCGGCGAAGGTGATGGTCGCGCCGAACTCGCCCAGCGCCCGCGCCCAGCAGAGCACCGCACCGGCCGCCAGCCCGGGCGCGACAAGGGGCAAGGTGACACGTCGGAAGGTGTACCAGCGTGAAGCGCCCAGGGTCGCGGCCGCCTCGTCGAGGCGAGCATCCGCACCGCGCAGCGCCCCCTCGACTGCGATGACGAGGAACGGCATCGCCACGAAAGCCTCTGCCACGACGACCGCCGGCGTGGTGAACGGCAGCGCGATCCCGAACGCGTCGTAGAGGTGGGAGCCCACGATGCCGCGTCGGCCGAACGCCGTGAACAGCGCGACGCCACCGACCACGGGCGGAAGAACGAGCGGCACGATGACCAGCGCCCTCAGCAGCCCCCGGCCCCAGAACCGGCCGCGTGCGAGGAGCCAGGCGAGCGGTACGCCGAGCAGCATGCAGACGATGGTTGCGAGCGACGCACACTCCAGCGAGAGCCGCAGTGCGGTGAGGGACTCGGTGCTCGACAGCTCGTCACCCAAGGTCCGCCACGGAGTGCGTACCAGCAGCCCTAGCACCGGGAGCACGAGGAAGAGCACACCGACGACGGCCAACGGAATCAGCGCCCCCGGCAGCCCCGAGCCGGCAGGAGCCGCATGCTGCCGGCGACGACGGCTCACGGCAGCTGGAAGCCCGCGTCGGAGAGCACCTTCTGGCCCTGCGGGGACTCGACCAGGGCCACAAAGGCAGCCCCGGCCTTCGGGTTGGGTGCGTTCTTCAGCACGACGATCGGGTAGTCGTTGACCGCCTTCGCCGACTCGGGGAAGTCCAGCCCCTGCACCTTGCCGCCCGCCGCCTTGACGTCGGTCTTGTAGACCAGGGCCGCGTCGACCTCGCCGAGCGTCACCTTCGCCAGGGTCGCCTTCACGTCCGACTCGAGGGTGTCGGGGTGCGGTGTGATGCCGGCCAGCCTGAACACCGTGGTCGCGGCCGCGCCGCACGGCACCTGGGGCGCGCACAGGGCGATCGTCAGCTTCTTGTTCGCGAAGTCCCTGAGTCCGGTCACGCCGGCCGGGTTCCCCGAAGGCACCGCGATCTCCAACGTGTTGCGGACAAATACCTTCGGCGTTCCCGCCGCATCGCCGTCGTCGCTGACCTGTTGCATCGTGGCCGGGCTCGCCGAGGCGAACACGTCCGCGGGCGCTCCGCCGGTGATCTGGGTGGCGAGCTCCGAGGATGCGGCAAAGCTGAACTGGACCTTCGTGCCCGGGTGCTGCGCCTCCAAGGTCTTCCCCAGCGCCGTGAAGGACTCCGTGAGCGAGGAGGCCGCGAGCACAGTGATCGTCCCGGTCAGCCCGGTGTTCGACGTGCCGGACGCGGCGGGGGTGCCGCCCGACGATCCCCCGCAACCGGCGGTGAGGGCCGCGAGCCCGACGAGGAGGGTCGCGGCGGTGGTGCGGCGGTGCATCAGTGGCTCTCCGGGATCTCGACGACGACGTTCGTCGACTTCACCGAGGCGACGGCGACCACACCCGGCTCGAGACCGAGCTCGTCGGCGGCCTCGCTGCTCATCAGGGACACCACGCGGAACGGGCCGGCCTGAAGCTCCACCTGGGCCATCACGCCATCCCGGACGACCTTCGTGACGATCCCGCGGAAGCGGTTGCGGGCCGACTGCGCCGCTACCGGACCAGGAGGGACCGGATCGGCCATCTGCTGGGCGGCGGCGGCGATCACCCGGCCGTCCACCCCCAGACGCCCGGAGGGCAACACCGTGGTCTGCAGCCGCCCCGCCTCGGCCCAGCGCCGCACCGTGTCCTCGCTGACACCCAGCAGAGCGGCCGCATCCGCCACCCGCAGGATCGTCACGAGAGGCACCATACCGTCGCACGTGCTGCCGGCAGGCTGGGATGTAGCCGCATCTGCGAAAACCGATGGGCAGGGTCCGGTGCCCGCGGGGCGGCCGGCGGCTCCGCGACGGCGAGGGGACGCCTGGCTACGCTGCCCGTCAGAGGAGACGCCGACGAGGGAGCAGCGCACGATGACCGAGACCGCCGGCCCCGCCGTACCAGCACCGTTGGCACCGGCGTTCGAGGCACCCGACCGAAACCTCGCGCTGGAGCTGGTCCGGGTCACCGAGGCTGCGGCGATGGCCGCCGGGCGTTGGGTCGGTCGCGGGGACAAGAACGGGGCTGACGGTGCCGCGGTCAATGCGATGCGCACCCTCATCGGCACTGTGAGCATGGACGGCGTCGTGGTCATCGGCGAGGGCGAGAAGGACGAGGCCCCGATGCTCTTCAACGGCGAGCACGTCGGGGACGGCAGCGGTCCCGAGTGCGACGTCGCCGTGGACCCTGTCGACGGCACCCGACTGTGTGCGCTCGGCATGGGCAACGCGCTGTCGGTGCTCGCGGTGTCCCCCCGCGGCTCGATGTTCGACCCGTCGGCCGTCTTCTACATGGAGAAGCTCGCAACCGGTCCGGACGCTGCTGATGTCGTCGACATCCGGCTGCCGGTGGCGGAGAACGTCCGCCGGGTCGCGAAGGCCAAGCAGGAGTCGCCCTCGGACGTCACGGTCGTGATCCTCGACCGGCCCCGCCAC
The DNA here is from genome assembly GCA_036269735.1 of Actinomycetes bacterium. Classification (GTDB taxonomy): domain Bacteria; phylum Actinomycetota; class Actinomycetes; order JACCUZ01; family JACCUZ01; genus DATBDW01. Next base: position 18,380 of record DATBDW010000003.1, on the reverse strand, counting down.
GCCGACCTGGTCGAGGAGATCCGGTCGACCGGTGCCCGGATCAAGTTCATCACCGATGGCGACGTGGCCGGCGCCATCATGGCCGCCCGCCAGGGAACCGGCATCGACCTGCTGGTCGGGATCGGCGGTACGCCGGAAGGGATCATCGCGGCCTGCGCCATCAAGACGCTGGGCGGAGTCATCCAGGGGCGCCTGTGGCCCAAGGACGACGACGAGAGGCGGAAGGCGCTCGACGCGGGGCACGACCTCGACCGCGTCTTGACGACCGACGAGCTCGTCCGGGGCGAGGACGTGTTCTTCGTCGCGACCGGGGTCACCGATGGGGAGATGCTCAAGGGCGTCCGGTACGGCGGCCGCGGGACCGTGCGTACGGAGTCGATCGTCATGCGCTCGCGCAGCGGCACCATCCGGGTCGTCGAGAGCGAGCACCGCCTGGACAAGCTGCGGGCCTACGCGTCGGTCGACTTCGAGGCCGCCGCCACCTAAGTCACCCCCTGCCGGAGACGACCTGCCGGACCGTGTCCACGACGGCCGCCGGTTGGTCGACCTGGATCTCGTGACCGGCGTCCGGCACCGACACGACCGCTCCGTTCGACGACAGGTCGGCCCAGGCCTGCTGCCCGGTGAGCCAGCTGGAGTCCAGCAGCGCACCCTGCTTGCGACTGACGTCGCCCCACTCGCTGATCGTGTGGGTCAGGGCGGTGACCGGCGCCGAGCCGAGGTCGCCGTAGGTTCCGGTGAGGAGCCCCTGCCGGCCGGCGAGGTGTTCCGCGTTGGCGTGCGGGACCAGCAAGGTGGCCAGGCCGCTGCGCAGCTCCGCCCCAGCGGTCGTGCCGCTTCGCGGGAACTGGCGCATCACCGTCTGCAGGTAGGCCGGGGGCGTGGCGTCGATCAGCACCAGCCCGGCGAGGTCGTCCCGGTGGTGCTCGGCCCAGGTCATCGCGACCGTCCCCCCGAGGCTGTGCGCGACGAGGACCAGGGGCCGGTGCAGGTGCAGTGCCGTCACGACGGCGTCCAGCTGGTCGGCCAGGTCGGCGAACGTCTGCCGGGCCGGCGGCGGGTCGCTGTTGCCGACCCCGAGCCGGTCGTAGGCGCAGACCCGAGCGAACCTGCTGATCGAGGGTTGGACCGCGTGCCACGCGTGCTCGAGCTCGGTGTTGAAGCCGGCGAGCAGCAGCACCGACGGGTCGGAGGGGTCGCCCATGCAGCGATAGGACATCCGGTGACCCGCAGCCCGGGTCGAGTGCAGTGCAGGCTGGGACAGCTCGGCCCCCGGCGTGCGGCCCGACGCCGGCCCGTCGCCCGGCCCGGTTCCTGCGCACCCGCCGACCGCGAGCGGGACCACCAGCAGCGCCGCCGCCAGCCCACGGACCGTCAGCGCGCGGCCCGCCCCCCGGTCCCCCGCTGGCCCGTCCATGAGCTCCCCCGCCCGACGTTTCCCCTACGGACCCGTCGGTCCCGGAGGCGAATGCGGTTCATGCAGTTCTCGCTGGTGACGCGCGTCTCCGGCGTGCACAGGGTCCTCGGCTGCCTCGACGTCGTCGTCGAGGTGAGCCGCGGCGTCGGGTGCCAGCGGGTCGGGGACCGGCTGGTCGCCGACCGCGACGGGCTCGCCCTCGTCGGCGGTCATGACCGCACCGTACGTCAGCCGGGGCGCCGCGGGAATGGCCCCGGCATACCCTTGACCACACCGTTGTGACGTCCCGATCACCCTTGCGAGGCCCGCGCCGATGACCGAGTTCGCCTACTCCGACCTGCTACCCCTGGGGCCGGACGGGACGGAGTACCGCTTGGTCACCACCGAGGGGGTCGAAACCTTCGAGGCGGCCGGTGAGCGTTTCCTGCGGGTCGCACGCGAGGCGCTCACCCGCCTCACGGACGAGGCCATGCACGACATCGCGCACTTCCTGCGGCCCGCGCACCTCACCCAGCTGCGCCGCATCGTCGACGACCCGGACAGCAGTGGCAACGACGGGTTCGTCGCCCTGGACCTGCTCAAGAACGCCAACATCGCCGCGGCCGGGGTGCTGCCGATGTGCCAGGACACCGGCACCGCGATCGTCATGGGCAAGAAGGGCGAGCGGGCGCTCACCGGTGGTGTCGACGCCGAGGCGATCAGCAAGGGCGTGTATGACGCGTACACGCGGCTGAACCTGCGCTACTCGCAGCTGGCGCCGTTGACGATGTGGGACGAGGCGAACACCGGCTCCAACCTGCCGGCCCAGGTCGAGATCTACTCGACGCCATCGGGTGCCGACCCGGCGTACTCGTTCCTGTTCATGGCCAAGGGGGGCGGCAGCGCGAACAAGTCGTTCCTCTACCAGGAGACAAAGGCGGTTCTGAACCCGGAGCGGATGCTCGCGTTCCTCGACGAGAAGCTGCGGGCGCTCGGTACGTCGGCCTGCCCGCCGTACCACCTGGCGATCGTCGTCGGCGGCACCAGCGCGGAGTACGCACTCAAGACCGCGAAGTACGCGTCGGCGAAGTACCTCGACGCGCTGCCGACCGCGGGCTCGCCGACGGCGCACGGCTTCCGCGACATCGAGCTCGAGGCGCAGGTCCTCGAGCTGACTCGCGGGTTCGGCATCGGCGCGCAGTTCGGCGGCAAGTACTTCTGCCACGACGTGCGCGTGGTTCGCCTGCCCCGGCACGGGGCGTCCTGTCCGGTGGCGATCGCGGTGTCCTGCTCGGCCGACCGGCAGGCTCTCGGGAAGATCACCGCCGAGGGCGTGTTCCTCGAGCAGCTCGAGCGCGATCCGGCGCGGTTCCTGCCGGACGTCACCGACGAGCACCTCGACGACGCGGCCAACACAGCCGGCGACGTCGTGCGGATCGATCTCAACCGGCCGATGGACGAGGTCCGCGCAACCCTCTCGGCGCTGCCCGTCAAGACGCGGCTGTCGCTGTCAGGTCCGCTGGTGGTCGCCCGCGACATCGCGCACGCCAAGATCAAGGAGGGGCTCGACGCCGGCGAGCCGATGCCGGCGTACCTGCGCGACCACGCCGTCTACTACGCCGGCCCGGCCAAGACGCCGGACGGTTACGTGTCGGGGTCATTCGGCCCGACCACCGCCGGGCGGATGGACTCCTACGTCGCGCAGTTCCAGGAGGCCGGCGGCTCGTTCGTCATGCTGGCCAAGGGAAATCGGTCGCAGCAGGTCACCGACGCCTGCCAGCGGTACGGCGGCTTCTACCTCGGCTCGATCGGCGGCCCGGCCGCGCGACTGGCCCAGGACTGCATCAAGTCCGTCGACGTCCTCGAGTACGCGGAGCTCGGGATGGAGGCGGTCTGGCGCATCGAGGTCGCGGACTTCCCCGCGTTCGTCGTGGTCGACGACAAGGGCAACGACTTCTTCGCCGAGACCGCGCGGCCGGTGGCGCTGACCATCGGCCGCGGCCCTGGAACGTAGGCGCTCGTCGTGGAGCGGGCGGAGGTGACACCGGATCCCTGGGGAGCGGCGCCGGTGCTGGAGACCGATCGGCTCGTCCTGGAGCCACTCCGCGTCGAGCACGCCGAGGAGATGACCCCGGTGCTCGCCGACGAAGCGCTGCACGAGTTCATCGGCGGTCGCCCCGAGTCGGTCGACGAGCTGCGCGCACGCTACCGACGCCAGGCGCGCGGTGTCTCCGACGACGGCGACGAGCAGTGGTTCAACTGGGTTCTTCGGCGTCGGGACACCGGTGCACTCGCGGGCACCGTGCAGGCGACTGTGCTGCGCGACGGTGACCAGGTGACCGCCGAGGTGGCGTGGGTCGTCGGGATCGACCACCAGGGGCAGGGCCTGGCTCGGGAGGCCGCGGTGGCGATGGCCCTCTGGCTGCGCTCCCGGGGAGCGACCGTCCTCGTGGCGCACGTCCATCCCGACCACGCGGCTTCTGCCGGGGTCGCCCGCGCCCTCGGCCTGCAGCCCACCGACGTCGTCGAGGACAACGAGACCCGCTGGGAGAGCTAAGCCGCCGAGTTGGCGCGATGGTCGGGCGTCGCGCAGCCCGCCACGCCACGGCTACGGTCGTCAGCCGTGGACACCGCGTCGGCCTGGGAGGCTCATGCAGCGCAGTGGCTCGCGTGGACCGAGCCGGCCCACGAAGAGGGCTTCTGGACCGTCACGTGGCCGACCCTGCGCGAGATGCTGCCGCCCGCGGACGGGGTCACTCTCGATCTCGGGTGCGGCGAGGGCCGGGGTGCCCGGGAGCTGACCCGGCTCGGGCACCGCGTCCTCGGCATCGAGCGGGCACCGACGCTGGCTTCCGCCGCGGCCACGCGCGGGACAGCTGTGGTAGTCGCCGACGCCACCCGGCTACCTGTCCGCGACGGTGCGGTCGCCTTGCTCTTCGCGTCGATGTCCCTGCTCGACATCGACGACCTGGACCACGCGGTCGACGAGATCGTGCGCGTCCTCGCGCCTGACGGTTCGCTCGTCGCAGCGATCGTGCACCCGATGATCTCCGCGTTCGACACGTCGATCCGGCACGAGGGGCGACTCGAGCTGCCGGCTCCCTACCTGACCCATCGTCAGTACCAGGACCACATCGTCGACGACGGCCGCGAGATGACGTTCACCAGCGTCCACCGCCCGGTGCGCGACTACCTTCGGCCGCTGCTCGCGCAGGGCTTCGTCATCACCGACCTGCGGGAGGAGGGCGGCGGGCCGATTCCCTGGTTCTTGGCGTTTCGCGCGGACCGAGTTCGGCGTCAGGGCTGAGCGCGGATCCCGTCGAGCACGAAGGTGAGCAGCCGCTGGTTCTGCTCGAGCGTGGCGTTGCGGGCCATGCACATCCCGCCGACGAGCTGCATCAGGTCCTCCTGCCCGACGTCGGGGCGCGCGACCCCGGCGTCCTGGGCGCGGCGGAGGACGGTGCCGGCCGCGCGGGCGATCTTCTCGCGCGACTCCACGGCCAGATCAGGGTTCTTCTCGAACGCCTCGTGCAGCTCGGTGAGGAAGGTGCGCTTGGCCTGGGCGTACCGGACGAAGGCGTCGAGCCAGTCGACGAGTCCCTGCCAGGCATCCGTCGTGGCGTCGTCCTCACGGGCGTGGCCCACGAGCTCGTCCACGTCCTCGCGGTAGACCGCCTCGACCAGGTCGATCCGGCGCGGGAAGTGCCGGTAGAGCGTCCCGACGCCGACGTCGGCAGCCTTGGCGATCTCCTCCACCGTGGCGCTGCTGCCGCGGGCGGTGAAGACGGACCGGGCGGCCTCGACCAGGCGGGCCCGGTTGCGAGACGCGTCGGCGCGCATCGGCCGCAGCGCGGGATCGGCGGCGGTCTGCTCGGTCGTCACGCCAGACATGGTGCCCTCTCACCAACGGACTTGCATAACCGGAGGAGCCCTCCGTATAGTTTCCGGAGGTTGCTTCCGCTTCTGCCTCTCACTGTACCCCCGAGATGAGCCGCTTCATGTCCTCCGGCACCGCACTCGCACCCCAGGCGCTCGACCGCGCCGCCAACACTGGTCCCTCGCGCCGCATCAGCCACTCCAGCCTCGTGCTGGGCGTCATCCTCACCTGCCAGCTCATGGTCGTCCTCGACGCCACGATCGTGAACGTCGCGCTGCCCCAGATGCAGCAGGCCCTTGGGTTCTCGGGCGCCGGCCTCTCGTGGGTCCTCAACGCCTACACGCTGACCTTCGGCGGCCTGCTCCTGCTCGGCGCGCGGGCCGGCGACCTCCTCGGCCGGCGCCGCACCTTCATCGCCGGCATCGCGGTGTTCATCCTGGCCTCGTTGCTCGGCGGCTTCGCGCCCGCGGCCGGGTGGCTGCTCGCAGCCCGGGCCCTGCAAGGCGTCGGCGGTGCGCTCGCCGCCCCGTCGTCGTTGGCCCTGCTGACCACGATGTTCACCGAGCCGCGTGAGCGGATCCGCGCCCTGGGCCTGTTCACGGCCGTGTCCGTCGGTGGCGGTGCACTCGGTCTGATCATGGGCGGCATGCTCACCGAGTGGGCGTCCTGGCGCTGGGTCATGTTCGTCAACGTCCCGATCGGCCTCGCCGTCATCCTGGTCGGCCGCGCCGTCCTGCCCGAGACCCCGCGCAACCGCGGCACCTTCGACCTACCGGGCGCCGTGTTCTCGACGCTGGGCATGGGCGCCCTGGTCTACGGCTTCGTCCGCGCAGCCGCCTCGGGCTGGGGCGACGTCATCACCCTGTCCTCCTTCGTGTCCGGCGTAGTGCTGCTCACCGCGTTCGTGCTGACCGAGCTGCGCGCCGAGCAGCCCATCACTCCGCTACGGCTCTTCAACGACCGCAGCCGGACCCTCGCCAACGTGTCCCGCGGACTGCTGTTCGCGGGGATGTTCGGCCTGTTCTTCTTCCTGACCCAGTTCCTCCAGGACGTGCTGGGCTACAGCTCGCTGAAGACCGGGTTCGCGTTCTTGCCGCTGCCGGTCACCGTCTTCGTCGTCTCGCAGCTGACCAGTCGCGTGCTGATCCACCGCGTCCACGCCAAGGCACTGATGCTGGTCGGCGTGACTCTCGGCGTCACCGGGTTCGCGCTCGCGACTCAGCTCGACCCCGGCTCGTCGTACCCGCACGTCCTCGCAGCACTGCTGCTCTTCGCCGTCGGCAACGGGTTGTCCTTCGTGCCTCTCACGCAGGCTGCGCTCGAGGGAGTCCCGGCCAAGGACGCCGGCGCCGCCTCCGGCCTGGTCAACGTCACCCAGCAGCTCGGCGGCACGCTAGGCGTGGCGATCCTGGTGACGGTCTTCGGGCACTACAGCCGACAGGCCACCACGGTGCTAGGCGACTCGGCCCACGCCCAGGCGCAGCACGTGTTCACCGCGGGTGCGTCGCACGCGTTCGGGGCGGCCGCCGTGTTCCTGCTCGCGGCGCTGGTCCTGGTCGCCGCCGGCGTACGAGCGCCCGGCACCTCGCCGGCGCCGGCCGCCCCGGCTTCCGAGCACTGACCCACCGCACCGTCCGACACTCGTCAGGTCCGGCGGTCCACGGTCAGCCGGACCTCGACGGTGTCGCCCTCGTCGAGCCCCTCGGCCCGGCGCACCGCGTCCTTCACGGGCAGGACATACCCGCCGTCCTTCGGGAAGAGCGAGGTCTCCCACTCGGTCGCGCCGATCCGCACCCCGACCGGGATCATCCCCCAGCCGTAGGTGACAAAGGACGCCACGGCCTGGAGCTGCTGGCTCTCCTCGTCCGGCACCGTCACGAAGTAGTAGGGCGACGGCCCCCGCCAGTGCCAGACGTCGCCGGAGAAGTTCAGGTCCATCCCGGGAGGCTAGGGTCAGATCCGGACGTTGGGCTTCCGGATCGAGGGGAGTGGCGTGGACCCTGGCGCGAGCCCGACGGCTCGGGCCCTCCTCACCCTCGAGCTGCTCCAAGGGAGCCCGGGGATCACCGCGGACCGGCTGGCCGACAAGCTGGGTGTCTCCGAGCGGGCCGCCCGGCGCTACGTGGCCATCCTGCGCGAGGCGGGCATCCCGATCGAGTCCGTGCGGGGACCGTACGGCGGCTATCACGTCGGCCGCGGCCTGCGACTGCCGCCGCTCGTGTTCACCGCCACCGAGGCGCTCGGCCTCGTGATGGCAGTGCTCGACGGCCACCACGATGCCGGCAACCCGACCAACCCCGTGGGCAGCGCGCTCGGCAAGATCGTTCGGGCGCTGCCCGAGCCGGTCGCGGCACAGGCCGAGGCGGTACGACGCCGCACGGCGCCAGCCCCGGACCGGGGCGCCGCCCGGCCCGACCCAGGGACCACGAGCACCCTGGTGCAGGCCTGCTCCGACCGGCGACGCGTGCGCCTCGGCTATCGCTCCGAGGCTGGATCGGAGTGGGAGACGGAGGTCGACCCCTGGGCGCTGGTCGTCCGCCACGGCCGCTGGTACCTGCTCTGCCACTCGCACTCCGCGGACGCCTTGCGGGCCTACCGGATCGACCGGGTCCGCGGGGTCGAGGTGCTCGACGCCACCTTCACCGCACCCACCGACCTCGACCCCGTAGGCCTGCTCGAGGAGCACCTCGCCGTCGGCTGGGAGTACGACGTCGACGTGGTCATCGAGTCATCGTTGGACGCGCTCGCCGCGCGCCTCCCCCGGGCACTCGGCCGGCTCGAGCGGATCGACGACACGACCACCCGGCTGGTGGCCAGCACGGGCAACCCATGGTGGTATGCCGAGCGGCTGGCGGCGATCTCGTCGCCGTACCGGATCGTGGGAGGCCCAGAGCTGCGCGAGACCGCGCGCGTCGTAGGTCAGCGGCTGATCACCGCGGCCGGCGACAGCGAGCTCTGACGAACAGGGCTCCTGAGCCGCGACTGCCGGAACGCGTCCACTGGCGCGTTGCGGCTGGCTGTCAGCGTCCGGAGACGGCCGCAACCCGCCAGTCGATGAGTCGGGCTCGCCGCCGACTCAGATGTCGAAACCGATGGCAGCCCGGCTGCTCGGTTGGCGCAACTTGGCTGGCTGGCGAGCCGGAACAGCGGCCAAGTCGCGCCCCCCGACGCCGAGGACAAGCCATCGGTCGGTCATCTGGGATCTCCGGCCAGTGGCGGACCGAGCAGGGCCGCCCTACTCCTCCGAAGCCAGCAGTGACATCAGCCGTCGACCGAGCCGCAGTGACCCCACCAACGGAAGTGGCCCTGCTGCGCGGAGGGAAAGCAAGGGCCGACCGTCCCGGGCATCCACGGTTCGGTAGGAGCGCGGCGACCTCACGGCGACGAGCAGCAAGGGTCAGGCGTGCCAGCCGGCCGGCGGATCCTCGCCGACGACGCCGTCCACGGCCTCGCGCAGCAGGTCGGCGTGCCCGGTGTGCCGGCCGTACTCCTCGACCAGGTCGAAGATGAGGCGGCGCAGGCTGGCGTGCCGGCCGTCAGGGTGCGACACATCGACCAGCTGGTCGAGCCCGCCGCCGCCCAGCGCCGCGGCGACCCGCTGATGCGACCGCTCGACGGCGGCGTCCCAGAGGGCGTAGAGCTCCTCGGGACTGTCGCCGGCCGCGGAGGTGAAGGGCCACTCGGGGTTCGCCTCCCAGTCGACCGTCTCCCAGGGTGCGCCGGGCGAGACACGTCCCCGCATCTTGATGGTGAAGGTGTAGTCCTCGACGAAGGCGAGGTGCTTGAGCAGCTGGCCGAGGGTCAGCGACGACGCGCCGATGGTCGCCCGCAGGCCGGCGGCGTCGAGGTGACCGGCCTTCCAGCGGAAGGTTGTGCGCAGTCGGTCGAGCGCGCCGAGGAGGTGGTCGGTCTCGGTGCCGGCGAACGGCGGCTCCCAGGGGGCGTCGGCGTCGACGGCGGTGGCGGTGTTCGTGTCGGTGTCGGTCATGGCCGCGACGGTAGAGGCCATTCCGGACGTTCCACGGCCGGAACGGAAGGGGTCAGTCGGAGAGGTAGCGATCCGCGATCTCGGCCGCCTCGTAACGGGTCGACACGTCGAGCTTGCGCAGGATGTTGGACACGTGGACGCTCGCCGTCTTGGTGCTGATGACCAGCGCCTTGGCGATCTCGCCGTTCGTCCGACCGGCCGCGAGGTGGCCGAGGATCTCCCGCTCGCGCACCGTCAACGTCGCGCCCACGCCCTCGACGCGCCCGGTCGGCACCCGCTTGGGGGGCCGAAGGTCGATGCGGGTACGCCGAGCGGTCGCCTCGATCTCCGCGAGCAGCGGACCCGCGCCCAGCGTCCGGGCTTCTACGGCCGCCGCGCGCAACGCGTCCGCGGCGTTCCCCAGGTCGCGCACCGCGACGAGCTCCTGAGCGAAGCGCCACTGCGCGTAGGCCAGCGGATAGGGCCGCTCGGCCGTCGCGAGCGCATCCACCGCGGACCGCCACGGCTCGACCGCCGACCCGACGGCGTGGCGGGCACGCTCCGCTTCGCAGAGCACCCGGAGCTGGCCGGCGCGCGCGCCCGGGAGCGCGAGCGGTCCGCAGGCCCTGGCGACCAGGTCATCGACGACCGCCTCGGTCTCCTCCCAGCCCGCCCCGCTCAGCTCACCCGACCCGGTACGCCGGCGGGACTCCACGACGTCGGCCAGGGCCCGCGCGCCCAGCCACGCCATGGGTGCCGCCATCGCGAGCATCCGGTCGGTCGTCCCGGCGACGTGGGAGGTCACCTCGCCGAGGGCGCCGTCCGGGTCTCCCCGCCAGAGCATCGACTCGGCCAGGGTTTCGCGACGCAAAACGTCGAGGACGGCCGGCAGCCGCTCGATGAGCGCGAGCTCCTCCTCCATGGCTGACCAGTTGCCGCGCAATCCCGAGAGCCGGGCGCGCACGGTGCGGACGTAGTCGCGGTTGACCCCGGCGATGTGCCGGCTGCGTGTCAGCGCCGAGGACAACAGCGCGTCAGCCTCGTCCCACCACCCGAAGGTCAGGGCCAGCTCGGCGCCCTGGCACTCCAGCCAGGTGCCGTAGCGGATCTCCAGACCACGGACGGTCACCGCCGAGACACCCATCGCCGCTGCGTCGACGCCCTCGCGCCCGCGCCCGGCCCACTGCAGGCAGTCGACGACGTTGCTGTAGGTCTGCCCGATCAGCTCAGGGTCTCCGTCGGTCAGTGCGAGGTCGACCGCTTCGCGGGCGTCCTCGACCACACCCGGTCCGGCGGGGCGCACCGTCGTGCGGATCACCAGCGCACGGGCCAGCGCCCCTGGGTCGCCGGTCGCCCGGGCGACCTCTACCGCCTCGTCGGCCAGCGGTTCCCAGTCGGCGCCACCGCCCACCCAGTCCAGGACGTGCACCAGCCCCGCGACGGCGACCCCGCGTTCCGGGGTGGGCGGATCTGCCGGAATGAGCTCGACGGCCCGGCGGGCGGCGACGAGCGCGGCGTCGGTCCGGCCGGCGTCGAGCAGCACCCGCGCGTAGCGGGCCTCGACGACGCCGATCCGTACCGGGTCCACGTCCGGATCGGCCCGCAGCCACGACCGCACACTCTCCACGATCTCCACGGCATCGCCGTCGTGGTCGCTGATGGCTGCGATCAACGCCGCCCGGGTGAAGACCTCGATGACGTCGCTGCCCGCGAGCTTCTCGGCGGTGTCGACGGTCGGCCACAGCCGGCGGACCCGGACGTACTGGCGGTGCGCCTCGTCGTACGCGCCGACGTCCTCCGCCGCCTGCGCCGCCCGCAGCGACCACACCAACGTCCGGGGGGCGTCGCCGGCCCGGTCGGCGTGCTCGGCGACGACACCGGGCCGCACGTCGGGCGCATCCTCGAGGACGTCGGTCAGCCGCAGGTGGGTCGTGCGCCGCTCTCCAGGAAGGAGGTCGGCGTACAGCGCCTCGGCGAGCAGGGCGTGCCGCAGTGACAGGCTGCCGTCGGCCTCGACGACGAGCAGCTGGGCACGGACCGCCTCGTCGACCGCGTCGTCCAGGGCCACCTCGTGCCCCGAGCGGTCCAGCACGCGCTCGAGCAGGGTGGCGGAGATCCGGTCGCCGGCAGCCGACATCGTGCGGAGCAGCTCGGCGGTGCCCGGCCGGCAGGCCCGGGTCCGCCGCACCAGGATCTCGCGCAGGCTGGCCGGGAGGGTGGCTTCGTCGCCGGCCAGTGCGGCCCGCATGAGGGCCTCGGCCGCGTAGGGGTTGCCCCCCGCGCGGGCGTGGATCCGGGCCGTCAGTGACTCGCCCAGCACCGATCCGGGGTCGCCGCTCAGGAGGTCGGTCAGCTGGGCGCGGGTCTCGGGCAGCGACATGGGGCGCAGCTCGACGTCGAGGACCTGTGGCCCTCGGCGTACCTCTTGCAGCCATTCGCGCAGGACATCACCGACCTCGTCGGGCCGGTAGGCACCGATGACGGCGATGCGCTGGCGGTCCAGGCCGGCGCAGAGGTAGGCGAGGACCTCGAGGGTGGCCACGTCGGCCAGGTGCAGGTCGTCGATGACGAGGACGACGGGACGCAGCTGGGCGGCCCGGTCCAGCACCGACGACACGGCGGTGACCAGCCGCGCTTGGTCATACGGCCCCTCGACGCGGGTGCCGAGCTCGGGGAGCAGGAGCCCGAGGTCACCGGGGTCGGGGCCGAGGACCTTCGGTACGTCGGTGCGAGGCAGCCGAGCGAGCAGTGAGCGCAGTGCGGCGACCAGCGGCGCGTACGGGATGCGGCCGCCGAGGAACCCGACCCCGGTCCCCCGGCAGACGACGCTGGGCTGAGCCAGGCCGGTCGTCACCTCGTCGAGCAGCCGGGTCTTGCCCGCCCCCGCCTCGCCGTGGACCAGGGCGACTCCGGGCTGCTCCTCTGCGGCGGCAGCCACCAGCGCGACGACACCGGCCAGCTCACCGGAGCGTCCGACGAACGCGTGTCGGCGGGGCACCGGCCCCACGGTCCTAGGCCCGGCCCGGTCACGTCAATCTCTGCGGGAGTGCCCCGTCTGAGGTAGCTCAGGGCAGATCTGAGGTGGTACGCCCCATGCGCGCGGCCACCGCAGCCGACCAGAGTAAGCCGTGGGCCACCGGGCACCCGGTGGTCAGGAAGCCAAGGGAGTGCACCGCAGGGCACGACCTAGGGGCGACCGCGACACGGGGGACGTTGCGCGGGAGCGAGGGGCTCTCGCACGGGGGAGCACCATCAACCGGGATCCGGGGGATCACGGGACCTGTGGGGGGACGACGGGGCAACGCGCAGGGGGCCCGGTCCGCTGGCCTGGGGGAGGCGGCGCACCGGTTGCGTGTGAAGCGGCCGCGGCGAGATCACTCGCCGCGGCCGCTGCGTCGTGCCCGGGCCCGGTGGGATAGGACTGGGCCCATGAGCGACGCGTTCCGGACCGAGCACGACTCGATGGGGGACGTCGACGTCCCCCGCGACGCACTGTGGCGCGCCCAGACCCAGCGGGCCGTGGAGAACTTCCCGATCTCGGGACGACCGATCGAGCGGAGCCTGATCGGCGCGCTGGCGAGCATCAAGGGCGCCGGCGCCGTCGTCAACGGAGAGCTGGGCATCCTCGACGCGGACCTGGCAGCCGCGATCCACGACTCCGCAGCCGCGGTCTCCCGCGGCGACTACGACGACCACTTCCCCATCGACGTGTTCCAGACCGGATCGGGGACGTCGACCAACATGAACGCGAACGAGGTCATCGCCACCCTCGCCGCACGTCGCCTCGGCCACGACGTGCACCCCAACGACCATGTCAACGCGTCGCAGTCGTCGAACGACGTCTTCCCGTCGGCGATCCATCTCGCCGCAACGCGTGAGGTCGTACGCGATCTCGTCCCCGCGCTGCGCCACCTCGAGGCGTCCTTGGGGCGCAAGTCCGAGGAGTTCGCTGACGTCGTGAAGAGCGGCCGGACCCATCTCATGGACGCGACCCCGGTGACGCTCGGGCAGGAGTTCGGCGGGTACGCCGCCCAGGTGGCCCGCGGCGTCGAGCGCGTCGAGGCCACGCTCCCTCGTGTCGGCGAGCTGCCGCTGGGCGGCACCGCGGTAGGTACCGGCATCAACATGCCGCCGGGCTTCGCAACGACCGTCATACAACGCCTCGCGGACGACATGGGGCTACCACTCACCGAGGCCCGAGACCACTTCGAGGCGCAGGGCGCCCGAGATGCGCTGGTCGAGCTTTCCGGTCAGCTGCGCACCATCGCGGTGTCGCTGGTCAAGGTCTGCAACGACCTGCGGTGGATGGGTTCCGGTCCGCGTACCGGCCTGGGCGAGATCCACCTGCCGGACCTTCAGCCGGGGTCCTCGATCATGCCCGGCAAGGTGAACCCGGTGGTGCCCGAGGCGACGCTGATGGTGTGCGCGCAGGTGATCGGCAACGACGCCACCATCGCCTTCGCCGGTGCGTCGGGCAACTTCGAGCTCAACGTGATGATGCCGGTGATGGCGCGCAACCTGCTCGAGTCGATCAGCCTGCTCGCCAACGCGTCACGGCTGCTCGCGGACCGTTGCGTCGACGGCATCACCGCCGACGTCGACCGCTGCCGCGAGCTGGCGGAGTCGTCACCCTCGGTCGTCACGCCGCTCAACCGGTACCTCGGCTACGAGAACGCAGCCAAGGTCGCCAAGCAGTCACTGGCCGAGCGCAAGACCATCAGGGCGGTCGTGCTCGAGCAGGGATACGTAGAGCGCGGCGTCCTCACCGAGGAGCAGCTCGACGAGGCGCTCGACGTACTGCGGATGACCCATCCCTGAACCCACGTCCGTTCCTGGCGCGGCCCATGGTGTCTCCGGACGGCCCTAGTACACATCCCGGTCCGTTGACCAGGACTTGACCATTCCTCACCCGGATCGCTGCGCGGACGACGGTCCGTGGGCGCCGATCCCCTGACTGATCGGTGATCAGCGCGCGCGTGCGCCAGCCCGGCTCGAACCGGTCGTGTTCTCAGGAGCGGTGCTCTGGGCGTCCAGCCGGTCCGCCACGACGATGGCAAGGTCGACACTGGACCGCTCGATGTGGCGTTCGGCGTCGGCGACGGTTCGGCTGACCCGCGCACGTGGCAGCTCGTCGGCGAGCTCCCGGGCGCGGCCGACCGACGCCGCGGACGCGGCGATCACGAGACACGAGGGCTGGTTCCCCCCCCGCTGATCCCCGTCTCCTGGTGACTGGCCCCGAGTCGAGACCGATCGTGTCAGGCCAGGTGCCTTGCCGCGGCCAATGCGACCCAACCGGGGTGAAGGTGCCGCGGTCAGGTCGCAACGATCACGGAACCGTGATCATTTTCGGCGGGCGGGGCTCAGTACCAGCCCTTGGAGTTCCACGCCGAGAGGGCGCCGCACGGGGTGCCGTAGCTCGAGTGGATGTAGGCGAGGCCCCACTCGATCTGGGTGAGCGGGTTGTCCTGCCAGTCCGAGCCGTAGGTGCTCATCTTCGAACCGGGCAGTGCCTGCGGGATGCCGTAGGCACCCGATGACGAGTTGCTGGCGTGCACGTTCCAGCCGGACTCGTGGTCCCACAGCGTCGAGAGGCAGGAGAACTCGCCGGCACCCCAGCCATACCGCGAAGACATCACCGAGCGGGCCAGGCCGCGCGGGTCGGAGTCGTAGCGCGCGATCCGGTCGGCGGCGCGTGAGGCAGCCTTCCGCTGACGTGCCTCGCGAGCAGCCTTCGCCGCGACCTTCTGGTTATGGCGCTGCACCTCGGCCAGGACCTCCCCGGCCGGCTTGCCCAGGCGAACCACGGCGGCGCCCGGCATCGGGCCGAGACGCGTCACGGCACTCGAGGCCTCGGCTTGGCTACCGCTCGCGGCCCAGGCGTCGACACCCATCGTCGTGCCACCCGCCGCGGCCACGACGGCGGTCGCTGCGACGAGGCCCTTCACGCCGCCGGTCCTCGCCCGCAGGACCTGCAGGCGTGACTTCCGGTGCTTGTGGTGGCTCTTCTTCACGATCGGCTGCACGAGAGTCCTTCCGGCGCATGCCTGCCACCTCATGCGTGGCGGGCGTGACGTCACCCCTCGGCCGACAGGTGCTCGGCGGGTAAACCAGGCAGCGGTGCACCGCGATGGCGGTCACCCACAGTGACAGATCATTGACCTGTCGCCGGCCCGGTTCTGGGGCACTTGTCTCTCGAGAGTGCGGGAAAGCCTTGCAGGACGCCAATTTTTGCCGCGTGTCCTCCGTCACACGACCCGCTGCAACCGATCGATCACCGAGATCTCCGTCACATTCAGTGACGGAGCGCAGTCACCCGTACGCGCTGCGCAAGATCGTCGACGCCGATGCCGTTCGTGTCGACCTCGATCACCGTCCAGCCACCCGACCTCCTCCGCAGGTGCCGGTCGGTGCTGGTGGCGGTCCGGGCGGCCTGGACGAAGGGGCGGCGGCTAGCGTCCGCGCCTTCCTGGCCCGCCGTTCTCATGATCGGAGATCCACAGCGGATCGGTGCATGATCCACAGCGGATCCTTGGCAGTTTCTCCAACGGATCCCCTCTGGATCTTCGTCGGGGTGATCCACAGCGGATCCACGGCATACGCGAGAGCCCGCGGAGACGTCAGCCCCCTCGCCGTCCAGGCTGCTCTGACCTCGCCCGCAACGGCGGGACAGGTCCGAAGGGAGCGCGAGTGCGGATGCGGGCCAGCGTCGACTCGCCACTACCGGGCGGACCCGACACGACGACGTACGTCGGTCCGTCGGCACCGTCCACGTCAGGCGAAACCGAGGCGCGCCAGCGGCTCGACCAGCTCGCGCTCCTCGTAGGACAGGTGCGAGAGCAGGCCGTCGGCCAGCAGGTCGACCGCAGCGCTGACTTCGTCGAGGCCGTCCGGCTTGCCCGCGACCAGGTCGACCAGCGCGCGGTCGACACGATCGAGCAGGTCGTGGATGACGAGGTGCTCCTCCTGCAGCCGGTCCACCACCGGCGCGAGCCGGGGGTCCCGTGCGCGCAGGTGCGGAAGCATGCTCTGGTCCTCGATGGTGTGGTGCGTCGTGACGATCCGGCAGTAGGACTCGCAGTACGTGCCAAGTGTCCAGTTGTTCTGCCGCAGCGCCATCGTGGCGATGTGCGAGCGGGCCCCGCCGGCGTCGAGCGTGCCCGCCGCGACCTGTTCGATCAGACTGCGCAGCTGCTCGAGCTCGCCGCGCAACCCGTCGTGGACGTCGACGAGATGTTGGCCCACGGCGCGTTCGTGCGGTGTGTAGGTCCGGTCCGGGTCGACCGCCGGGCCGCTCGGACGCGTCGCGTCGTCCCACGGGCGTTCGTCGCTGCGCCGGGTGCCGTCGTCAGGGGTTGGCTCGACACCAAGCCCCGCAGGTACGCCGGTCACCGTCGCCGACTGCGTCACGACGGTCTCGCGGCCGGCCACGACATCCGGCTCCGAGTCCTGCGGCGCCCCCAGCGATGCACTGGGTGCCGACCGCTCGAGCTCGACGGCGTCGCGCACCGCCGGCGCGACCTCACCGGCGTAGCGACGGATGTCGTCCGGGTCGTCGGAAGCCAGGATGAACCCGCTGATGCCCTGCTCGAGTGCCAGCCCGGTCAGCTGCTCGACCCACACCTCGGGCGGTCCGTCGAGGAACCCGCCATCATCGCGCGTGGCGAACCGGCCGTTGACGTTGTAGAGGCGGCGCACGTCGCGCGGGTCGCGGCCCGCCACCTCAGCCGCAGCGTCGATCGTTGCGTTCATGGCGGGCAGCTCGTCGGGCCCGGCATACCCGTTGCTCGGTAGCCACCCGTCGGCCAGCCGACCCGTCAGTGCGAGCATCCGCGGCTTGTAGGCGCCGATCCAGATCCCGACGTTGTGCGCCGGTGCGGGGCCGGGGTGCGCGCCGTGCACCCGGTAGTACTGGCCGTCGACCCGCACGGCGGGCCCGCCCTCGGCCCACACCGCGCGGATCACCGCGATCGCCTCGGCCAGCGCGTCGACGCCCTGGCCGGCGGTCAGACGGCGTCCGCCCATCGCCACGATGGCGTCCCAGAACGCGCCGGCCCCGAGCCCGAGCTCGACGCGTCCGTGGCTGACCAGGTCGAGGGTGGCGACGCTGCGCGCGAGTACTGCGGGGGGTCGCAGCGGCAGGTTCGCGACGTTGGGCGAGATGCGGACCCGGGTGGTGCGCGCCGCGATGACCGACAGCATCGTCCAGGTGTCGACGAACCGTGCCTGGTAGGGGTGGTCCTGCAACGTCACCAGGTCGAGGCCGACCTGCTCGGTGAGTCCGGCCAGCGCCAGCAGCCGTTCCACGTCGTCGGCCGACGGCGTGAGGAAGGTGCCGAAGAGGAGGTCGTGCCCGTAGTCCGCCACGGCTGCCATCCTCCCCGACGACGCCACGCCTCGCCGAGGTGGCGGCCGTGCCGGGTCAGGCCGGCAGGTCCTCGAGCAGATCAGTGACCAAAGCGGCGATCGGCGAGCGCTCCGAGCGGGTCAGCGTGACATGAGCGAACAAGGGGTGACCCTTGAGGGCCTCGATCACCGCAGCGACTCCGTCGTGGCGGCCGACCCGGAGGTTG
This sequence comes from Actinomycetes bacterium, assembly GCA_036269735.1. GTDB lineage: Bacteria > Actinomycetota > Actinomycetes > JACCUZ01 > JACCUZ01 > DATBDW01. The sequence continues at coordinate 570 of DATBDW010000003.1, read as the reverse complement.
TCCCGCTGGGCCACATCATGCGTGAGGACGACACGCGACCCCTGCCCGACGCGCGAGAGAACCGTGAGCAGGACGTTGCGCTCCAGGGACTGCGCCTCGTCGACAATGACGAACGCGTCGTGCAGCGACCGCCCGCGGATGTGGGTGAGTGGCAGGACCTCGAGCATGCCGCGGTCCATGATCTCCTCGACCACGTCCCCGGTGACCAGCGCGCCGAGGGTGTCGAACACGGCTTGGGCCCAGGGGTTCATCTTCTCGGCCTCACTGCCCGGCAGGTAGCCGAGGTCCTGGCCGCCGACGGCGTACAGCGGCCGGAAGACCACCACCTTGCGGTGCTGGCGGAGTTCCATCACGGCTTCCAGCCCGGCGCACAGGGCGAGGGCCGACTTGCCCGTGCCGGCCCGGCCGCCAAGCGACACGATGCCGACATCGGGATCGAGCAGGATGTCGAGAGCCACCCGCTGCTCGGCGCTGCGGCCGTGCAACCCGAAGGCGTCGCGGTCACCGCGCACCAGCCGGACCTGCTTCTCCGGCGTGACCCGCCCGAGGCCGCTGCCGCGCTCGGACACC
>DATBDW010000002.1:0-7375 GCA_036269735.1 Actinomycetes bacterium | reverse complement strand
CCTCGTCGTACGCCGGACGGGGCAGGACGTCGCATGGAACGACAGCACCGACGTGTGGTGGCACGACGTCGTCGACTCGGCGAGCACCGAGCACGAGCCGCAGCCGTTCGACTCCGAGCACCCGCTGTTCATCCTCTACACATCCGGCACGACCGGGAAGCCGAAGGGCATCCTGCACACGTCCGGCGGCTACCTGACGCAGTGCTCGTACACGTTCGCGAACGTCTTCGACCACAAGCCGGAGACCGACGTCTTCTGGTGCACCGCCGACATCGGCTGGGTCACCGGCCACAGCTACATCGTCTACGGCCCGCTCTCCAACGGCGCGACGCAGGTGATGTACGAGGGGACGCCGGACACCCCGCACAAGGCGCGCTGGTGGGAGCTGGTCGCGAAGTACGGCGTGACGCTGCTCTACACCGCTCCCACGGCGATCCGCACCTTCATGAAGTGGGGCGAGGACCTGCCCAAGGAGCACGACCTGTCGTCGCTGCGCCTGCTCGGCTCGGTCGGCGAACCGATCAACCCCGAGGCCTGGATCTGGTACCGCCGGGTCATCGGCGGCGACCGGACGCCGATCGTCGACACCTGGTGGCAGACCGAGACCGGCGCCATCATGATCAGCCCGCTGCCGGGTGTGACCGCGGCCAAGCCGGGCTCGGCCATGACGCCGCTGCCCGGCATCAGCGCCGACGTGGTCGACGACGAGGCGAAGCCGGTGCCCGACGGTGGCGGTGGCTACCTCGTCCCGACCGAGCCGTGGCCGTCGATGCTGCGCGGCATCTGGGGCGACGACGCGCGCTACAAGGAGACCTACTGGTCTCGGTTCCAGGACCTCTACTTCGCGGGTGACGGTGCGAAGAAGGACGACGACGGCGACCTGTGGCTGCTGGGCCGGGTCGACGACGTGATGCTCATCTCCGGCCACAACATCTCGACGACCGAGGTCGAGTCCGCGTTGGTGTCGCACCCGAAGGTGGCCGAGGCCGCGGTCGTCGGTGCGACCGACCCGACGACCGGTCAGGGCATCGTCGCGTTCGTCATCCTGCGCGGCGACGCAGCGACCGCCGTCGAGGACGACGCAGTGGCCGGCCAGGCGCTGATCCAGGAGCTGCGCACCCACGTGTCGAAGATGCTCGGCCCGATCGCCAAGCCGCGCCAGGTGCTGCTCGTCGCCGAGCTGCCCAAGACCCGGTCCGGCAAGATCATGCGCCGCCTCCTACGCGACGTCGCCGAGCACCGCGAGATGGGCGACGTCACGACGCTGGCCGACCCGACGGTGATGAACCTCATCGGCGAAGGCCTGGAGAAGGGCAAGGGCGACGAGGACTGACGGGCCCCGTCGCTCGTCTGTACCCGCCCGAACATGATCGTTTGCGACCTGCGTCCCCGACACGCCGGGCGGAGCCTCGGCGTGTCGGGGAACGATGTCGCAAACGAGCGGACCCGGCCCGCGTGAGGCTGCTGGCTCGGCATGTGCAACCCTCCGTCAGAGCAGAGACGTGAGCGGCGGGCCGCCGGGCCAGGGCGGGATGACCTGCACGAGGCGGTCGGTGTCGAGGAACGCGTCCACCAAGTTGGCCGGCATGCCGTCGAACGGCGGCTTCTGGGTGCGGTGCTCCAGTGCCGCCCGCTCCCGCTGCGCGCGGTAGGGCCGGGAGTCCAGCACGACCGACACCTCGTCCGCCGGCCAGCCCACGTTGTCCCGGTCGACGTCGATCGCGAGGTGCGCGGCGTCGGGGTCCAGCCGGGCCAGCTCGGCGAACCAGGCCAGCAGCACCTCGCGGCCGACGACCCAGGCGTAGACCCGCACGCCCACCCTGTCACGGCACGCCTCGATGGTGGCCTGGCCGATCCGGATGTGGTCCCGGTGCCCGTCCCCGCGCTCAGGGCCGAGCGTCACGACGACGGAGGGCTCCACGTCGTCGAGCACCACGGACACCCGCCGGACCACCTCGCCGTACGGCGCACCCACCAGGGTCTGCTCGTCGGCGTCACCGGACATCCCCGAGTCACGGAAGTCCAGCAGCACGAAGTCGTGTACGCCGAGCACGGCACCCGCCGCGCGCAGCTCGGCCTCGCGCACCTCGCCCAGGTCGGCGCCCTCGGCGAGACCGCCGGGCGCCTCACCCTCCTCGCCGCGCGTCGCGCAGCACAGCGTGACGTGCGCCCCGCCGGCCACCAGCCCCGCGATCACCGAGCCCGTCCCGAACGTCTCGTCGTCCGGGTGCGCCACGGTGACCAGCGCCTTCACGGCCGCCATCCGGCTCCTCCCCTCCCGGTGCCGGGCCGCGTAGCCACCGCGGCCGGTCGGGTCAGCGCTTGACCCGGTAGTCGATGAAGGTCGCGTACGGCGACTGACGTACGCCGAGGTGCTCGAGCTCGACGTCCTTGGTGAAGCCGTCGAAGAGCCGCTTGCCGCCTCCGAGGATCACCGGCGCGACGATGATGCTCAGCTCGTCGACCAGGCCGGCCGCGAGCGCCTGCCGGATGACGTCGGCTCCACCCGCGATGCTGACGTCCTTGTCGCCCGCCGCCTCGACCGCCGTCGCCACGGCCCTCTCCACGCCGTCGACGAAGATGAAGGCATCGCCCTCGGGCTGCTCCTCCGGGCGGTGGGTCACGACGAAGGTCGGCATCCCCCAGGGGTTCTCGTCGCCCCAGTGGCCGGCGGCCTCGTACATCCCCCGGCCGCAGACGCTGGCACCGCCCCGCGCCATGGCTGCGTCCAGCCACGCCTTGTCCTCGCCGGTCGCCTCGGTGAACTCGTGGTCGTCGTAGGACCACGGGCCGCCGAAGACCCAGTAGTGCAGCCGCTCACCGCCGATGCCGAGTCCGGCGGCGGGCCCGTCGTCCGGACCGGTGATGTAGCCGTCGACGGAGGTGGTGATGGTCGCTACCACAGTCATCTCGCTGTCCTCTCACGTTGCCGTCTCGTCACCAGGTCCGACCGTCGTACCGCCGGCGTTCTCATCGCCCGTAGGGTCGCCGGTATGCGCCTGGGTGTTGTCGTCCTGCCGGAGCTGCGGTGGCGCGAGGCGCGCGAGCAATGGTCCCGCATCGACGAGTGGGGCTTCCACTCGGCATGGACCTACGACCACCAGGCCTGGCGGTCACTGGCCGACTCGCCGTGGTTCGCGACCGTGCCGGTGCTCACCGCGGCCGCACTCGCGACGACGACGATCCGGCTCGGCACCTTCGTCGCGTCGCCCAACTTCCGCCACCCGGTGCCGTTCGCCAAGGAGCTGATGACCCTCGACGACATGTCCGGCGGCCGGTTCCAGCTCGGCGTCGGCGCCGGCGGCGCCGGCTTCGACGCGACGGTGCTCGGCGACGGCGAGCTGAGCCCGCGCGACCGGGTCGACCGGTTCGGTGAGTTCGTGGAGCTGCTCGACCGGCTGCTGACGTCGCCCACCACCTCGTACGGCGGCCGCTGGTACACCGCCCGCGAGGCCCGGATGCACCCCGGCTGCGTACAACAGCCGCGACTCCCGTTCATCGTCGCCGCCAACGGGCCGCGGGCGATGCAGGTCGTGGCCCGGCACGGGCAGGCCTGGGTGACGACCGGCGTGACGCCGCCGGAGGACGGCGAGCAGCGATGGTGGGCGGCGCTGCCCGAGCCGGTACGCCGGCTCGACGAGACCCTGCTGGCGGCCGGCCGGGACCCCGGAACCGTGCAGCGCTACCTCAGCGTCGACGCGTCCGGCGCCTTCGGACCCTCGTCCGTCGAGCACCTGCGCGACGTCCTCGGCCGGGCCGGCGAGCTGGGCTTCGACGAGGTCGTCGTGCACCGGCCCCGACCCGACGGCGTGTACGCCGGCACGATCGACGTACTGGAACGCGCCGCCGCCGAGGTGCTCCCCGAGCTCGATCCCCGTTAGCACCGCCCGATCTCGCGACCGCGCCACCCCCGGCAAAACGATCACGGTTCCGCGATCACTAGCGGCTGACCGCGGCACATTCGCCACGGTTCGGTCATGTTGATCACGGAACCGTGATCAACATCGGCGGGGGCACCAGCCGGCTCGGCGCGGGCCATTGACAGCGGCCCTGAAGGGGCGTGTCGTGCACTTGTACCCGCAACTTCTCGCACGCCAGCGGCTCCTGGAGGCGCCATGAACGAGTGGAACGGCATGACCTACGAGGGCAAGGACACGATGCTGCGCGTCGTGCAGGAGGAGGCCGACCGCTTCTACGCCCTCGCCGAGGCACCCGGTGCCTGGGACGCCCCGACCGCCTGCGAGAACTGGGCAGTCAAGGACGCCGCTGCCCACATCGTCGACACCATGGAGGGCTACTTCCCGGCCTTCGACGCCGCCCGTGGCACCGCCGAGGACAAGCCACCGGCCGGGCTCCCATCGATGTCCGAGCTCGCGAATGCCGGTGCCAAGGCGCTGAGCAACCTCCCCCAGGCCGAGCTGATGGACCGCCTGCGCAGCGACCAGCAGAAGCTCATGGAGATGCTCCAGGCGCTCGGTCCCGACGACTGGACCGGCCTGATGGTCACCCACCCCTACATGGGTCCGGTGCCGGCGTTCTTCTACGCCGCCGGCCAGCTGATGGACTTCGGGGTGCACTCGTGGGACATCCGGCAGGGCACCGGTCGCGCGCACGGGCTCTCGGGCGACGCCGCGGACCTGCTCGTGCCGTTCATGTTCGCGCTGTGGCAGGGCACCGTGAAGGCCGACCGCGACCCCACGCCGTTCCAGATCGGCATCCGGGTCAGCGGACGCAACGCGGGCGACTACCGGGTCACCGTCGACGAGAACGGCATGGCCTACGAGGCCGGCGACCTCACTGACCTTCCCACGGTCATCGAGTTCGACGCCGGCAGCTTCGTGCTCACGACGTTCGGCCGCAGTAACGCCGGCACGGTTCGCGGCGATCAGGACGTTGCGGACCGCTACCTCAACCTGTTCTTCCGCATCTGAGGCTCGGCCGCACCTGAAGAGGTACGCCGGTCAGCCGGCGCCGTCGGGGCCGGGTGGCACGTCCTGGGTCGCCCGCGCCCCGGCGCCGGCCTCCGCGTCGTACTCGCCGACCGGGTGCCCCGTCGGCAGCCGGTGCTTGGCGATCCGCGCGGTCGCGGTGCGCGGCAGCTCGTCGACCACCTGCCAGTAGCGCGGCACCTTGAACGCCGAGAGCCGCGCCGCCGTCCACTCGCGCAGCGCGGCAAGGTCGCCGGGCGTACCCGAGAAGTCGCCGGCGTCCGCGGCGAGCACCACGAACGCCTTGATCTCCTCCTCCGACAGGTCCGACGGCACGCCGACGACGGCGACCTCCTGCACGGCGGGATGCGCAGCGACGACCTCCTCGACCTCGAGCGGCGAGAGGTTCTCGCCACGACGGCGCAGCACCTCCTTGAGCCGCGACACGAACGTGAACGTGTCGCCCTCGTTGACCGTCACGAGGTCGCCGGTGCTCAGCCAGCCGTCGTGCAGCACCTCGGCGGTCTCGTCGGGCATCCCCCAGTAGCCCGGTGTCACGACCGGGTTGCGCAGCAACAGCTCGCCCGTCCCGCCGACCGGCACGTCATCGCCGGCCTCGTCGACGACGCGTGCCTCGTTCACGACACCTAGCCGCGGGTGCTGGCGCACCGCGCCGAGAGTGCCGAAGGGTCGCGTGCCGCGCGGCCAGATCAGCCCGTAGGGCGTCTCGGACATCGCGTAACCGCAGACGATGCGCAGCCCGAAGCGGCGCTCCATCTCCTCCTGCCGCTCCCGCGTCGGCGACGGCCCGGTGTAGACGAGGCGCAGCGCGGTGTCGGCGTCGTCGGCGTGCTGGGGCTGGCGCATCAGGATCTCGAGCATCGCGCCGATCGCGTTGAACTCGGTGGCGCCGTGACGTCGGGCCGCGCCGAGGAACCTGCTCGCCGAGAACTTCGGCAGCAGCACGAGACCTGCGCCGACCGACAGCGAGCCCATCGTCGAGTAGGCCTGCGCGTTGATGTGGAACAGCGGCAGGCTCGTCATGAGCACGTCGTCGGCGGTCAGCTCCATCCAGGCCGGGAAGCCCTCGCCGGCCCAGGCGTACGCGCGGTGGGTCTGCATCACGAGCTTGGACCGGCCGGTGGTGCCCGAGGTCGGGATGAGGACGGCGACGTCGTAGGGCTTGGCGGTGTCCGGCAGGTCGGGCACCGAGTCCGGTGCCCCGGCGGCCCAGTCGCCGGCGAGCCCGGCGACGTCGACCGTTCCGAGCTCGGCGGTCGCGCCGTCGCGCGACGTCGCCTCGTCGACGGTCGCGGTGAGGTCGGTGTCGGAGACGAGCAGCCGGGGCCGGGACTGGGTGAGCAGCCCGGCCAGCTCGGACACGGTCGCCCGGGGGTTCGTCGGCACGGCGATGGCGCCGAGCACCGTGGTGGCCAGCAGGGTCAGCAGGTAGGGCGGCGTGCTCTGCGCCGTGAGCACGACCAGGTCGCCCCGGCGTACCCCCGCGTCCTGCAGCCGTGCCGCGACGAACGCCACCCTGGCGGCGGCGCCGGCGAAGGACAGCGTGCCGTCGTCGGTGCGCAGCCAGGTCCCGTCCGGGTCGCGCGCCGCTGCTGCGCGCAGCAGCCCGGTGACCGTGTCGCCGGAGTCGGTGCGGTCGGTCACGCCCGGGTCAGCAGTGGGTCACAGGCAGATCGGGTCACGGGTAGGTCTTGCCGGTCGTGTTGTAGATGTCCTGGATGATCGCGTCCACCAGCTTGGTCTCGACGGTGTGGTCGAGGGCGCCGTTCTCGCGCAGCTCGCGGACCGCGGGCACCGGATCGGCGTCGGCGAAGAGGCGGTCGTCGGCGTAGTCGACCGGCCGGGCGGTGGCGTCGAGGCTCCACCACGACGCCTCGAGCGCGATGCCGTTGGGGTCGCTGAAGTAGATCGACCGCAGGAACCCGTGGTCGATGACGTCGGTGACCTCGCAGCCGTGGTCCTTGAGGCGGGCGTGCAGCCGCAGCAGGGCGTCCTCGTCGGGCAGGTTCATCGACAGGTGGTCGAACTGGGAGGCCTGGTCGTAGGGCACACCGGCCGGTTTCGCGTAGGTCGCGAGGTGCTGGCCGGTGTACTCGAAGAACGCGACGGTGTTGCCCGGCCCGACCTCGAAGAAGTAGTGCTTGAACGCCGGAGTGCCGATCGTCGCGACCAGCCGGGCGTCGAGCACGCCGTGCCAGAACCGGACCGTGGCGTCCATGTCCGGAGTGACCAGGGCGAGGTGGTGCACGCCGCGCCAGTGCACGGTGTCGGGAGTAGCAGCCATATCTCGAAAACTACTCCGCCCCTTGCCCCGGCAACTACCCCCGGGAGACCGCCGGAGCCTGGGGCACGGCGAGCCCCCGAATGGGTGGGAACCGGACCCTGGTTCGGTGATCCACAGGAGATCCGCGCGTGATCCACAGGGG
>DATBDW010000001.1:0-1633 GCA_036269735.1 Actinomycetes bacterium | reverse complement strand
GCCGTCCGTGCAGGGCAGGTAGACGACGCTGCCGTCGACCGCGGCGCCGCCGAAGGACAGGCACACGTTCGTCACCGAGACCTGGCCGCCGATGCCGCCGAGGTGCCCCTGGCGCAGCACGTACACCGGCCCGGACTTGCCGCCAAGCACCGCCCACTTCGTGCCGACCAGGGCCACGCCCTGTGAGCCGAGGCCGACGTCGCCCCGGTTGTTCTGGGCCCAGTCGGTCGGCGCGAACGAGTCGAGCAGCTGGCCGGACGGGCTCAGCTCGAGCACCGAGTTGGTGTGGTCGTAGGCATCGCCGGGGAAGCTCGAGCCGTTCGCTGAGACGACGAACAGGTGCCCGGCGGGATCCACCGTCGGGCCGGCCGGATTCCAGATGCCGCCCTGGCGGCGGGTGGACGGGTCGTACACGACCGGGTCCCCGGTGCCGTCGAGCCGGACGCCGACGACGCGGCCCTTGTAATTCGAGCAGTCGCCGGCCTGAGCGCCGAACGGGACCCAGACCCGCCCGCCGGTGATGGCCAGCGCCCCGCGCTGCTGCATCGCCGCCGGCGCCGGTCCGGGCAGGTCGACGCCTTTGCGCCAGCGGATCTTCCCGGTGTGCAGGTCGAGCGCGATCATGTCGTGCCCGACCTTCCCGTTGTGCTCCGCGACGACGTACACGTCCCCGGTCTGCGCGCTGTAGATCGGGGTGCCGGTGATGCCCAGCGGATCGATGTCGCCGCACGCCCGCTCCTGGGCAGGTGACGGGCTGCCGACCTTGACGTGCCAGAGCTGCTTGCCCTCCGCGTCGAAGGCGTAGACGGAATCGTTCTCGGTCGCGACGACGATCACGCCGTCGACCGCGATCGGCGAGGCGTATACGGCGCCGTCCAGCTTGATCGACTCCGTGACCCTCGGTGAGCCGTTCACGTTCGGCATGGACCGCGACAGGCCGCTGTGCGAGGGGTCGCCGTGGTACATCGGCCAGTCGGGTGGAGCGCTCGCGGTGCCGCTCGCGGATGCGGTCGAGGACGGTGCCGCGGCCGAGGTCGCCGCGGCGGGCGGGGTGGAGGACGGCGCCGGGCCAGCCGACCCCGAGCAGCCGGCCGCCGCCAGGGCGAGCAGGACGATCAACGCCCCGGCACGCAGGCTGACAGCAAGACCGCGAGCTCGATGCTCCACATCGCATCTATACCACCGATCGAGGGAGCGCTTGCGCTCGTTAGCGGATGGTCACGGTTGCCCGCGAGGCTTCCGCTCGCCTTTGACATATCGCCAGCTCCGCGCGGACTCAGATTGGGCGTGGCGGGCGCGAGCGCGGTTCCTGGTTTACTCTGGGGCGCGGCTGGCAAAGGAGAGCGACGTGATCCTGGTGACCGGGGCGACCGGACGGGTGGGCTACCACCTGATGGAACTGCTGGCGGACGCGGGCGCGGAGGCGACCGCGATGGTCCGGGTGGAGGCGCGGGGTACTGACCTGCCGGGGACCGCGGGGCACCTGGTGGCATCGCTGGAGGACCCGCCGCCAGCGTCGGTCCTGCGCGAGTTCGACCGGGTCTTCCTGCTGAGCCCGGCGGAACAAGAGCAGGCCGCGCTGGAGACGGTGTTCATCGACGCGCTGGTCGCGGCGGGGCACCGCCCGCACGTC